>JANPCZ010000232.1:0-52470 GCA_031431215.1 Myxococcales bacterium | reverse complement strand
GCCAAGGAAGACGCGGCTGAGGTGCTCGACAAAGCCGGCGACAAGGTCGAAAAGGCCGGCACCAAGATCGAGGAAACCACCTACCCGAAGTAACACCCCGAACACCTTCGATCTGGTCGGCACGCGCCCGCTTGACGTGGGCGCGCGCCCCCGGTTTCACCCGACGCTGCAGAACTGGTCGTAGTCGATGAGTTCGATCTTGCTCGGATCGACGCCGTCGCCGCAGGTCGGGCACTTGGGATCGCGGCGCACCTTCATCTCGCGGAACTTGGTCCCCAGCGCGTCGTACATCAGCAGGCGCCCGGCCAACGTGCGGCCGATGCCGAGGACAATCTTGGTGCGGGCCAAGCGAGGCCGTATCCTGAACGTCAGCTCGCTCGCGGGCGTCAAGATGATGCAGGCCCCGGTTCACTACGCGACGGCGAAGGCGGCCTTGAAGGGCTTCACCGAATCGCTGGCGAAGGAGATCGGCCGCTACGGCATCACGGTGAACAGCATCGCGCCCGGAATTCTCGAGGAAGAGGTCAGCGATCACCTGCCCCCCGCCAAGAAACAGGAGTACCTCAATCACTGCGCGCTCCGGCGGGTAGGGACGCTCGACGAGGTCGCTGCGCTGGCCACCTTCCTGGTCTCCGATGGCAACAGCTACATGAATGGCTCAACCATAGTCGTTGACGGAGCTGTTTAGAGGGGCCCTACCGCCGCGGTTTGTTGGCCAGGCCGGCGAACGGGTTGTTGACGGGGCTGCGGCCGTGGCGCCGGCGGCTTCTGATCCGACCGGGCGGAAGCCGGATGAGGATCGTTCCATTCAGCGTTTCATGATACACATGTGAATCATGAAGCCCGCGAAGAAGGTGACGGGCCGACCAGGCAGAGCCGTGCCGACGCGCCTGCAGCGGCACCGGGCCGAGATGCGCCGCCGGGGTTTCAAGCTGGTGCAGATCTGGCTGCCTGATCCCAACGCGCCCGGGTTCCGCGAGGCGGTTTGCCAGACCAGGGAGTTCCTCGCTGCGCATCCCGACCCCGAGTGGGACGCCTACGCACGACGGCTTCTCGACAAGGCGCCCGGGTGGAGCGACAGGTGAAGCGCGGTGACATCGTGACAGTGGCCACGGGAAAGCCCCGCCCGGCGATCGTTGTGCAGTCGGATCACCTGCTGCCGTACCCGATGGTGATCGTCGTACCGTTCACCTCGGAGATCGACGCGCGCCCGCCACCCTTTACCCGGATCACCGTCGACCCGACGCCGCAGAACGGTCTGCGCAAGGTGTCGCAGATCATGGTCGATCGGATCATCGGGATGCCAGCCGCCGGATTGCGACCCACCGATGGACGGATCGAGGACGACAAGATGACCGAGCTCACCCGATTGCTCGGGTTGTGGCTCGGGATCGTGTGAGTGGAGACGGCCATCAGGAACGCGTGGGTTCCGGCCGCGGAGGGCGCGGCTATGTTGGACCGACGGTGCGCGCGGTAGCCAGGACCTGGCAGCAGATGACGCCGCGCTGGCAATGCGCGGGCGCAAGATGGGGATTCAGTCGCAAGTCGGACGAGGCCCGTTGCACGAAGGTGACCGAGCCCGAGCGGCCGTGCTTGGGGCACTGGGACGCATGCGGCGGCGGTATCGCGCCAGGCGGCCTTTGCTTGTGCTCACCCGGTCACGAGCCGAAGGCCACATACATCGCCGATGGTGGTGAAGTCGCGATCCCACGCCAGAACGGGCAGGTCGTGTTCGAGCGCGAGGGCCGCGATCAAGCAGTCCACCGTTCCGCGTACGGCCAGTCCTGCCGCGCGGCAGCGGCGGTAAACCGTCGCGGCATGTTCGTAGGTTTCTGGGTAGATCGGCTCCAAGAAACGGCACGTCGCAAGGAGGTTGCGCAGATCGGCCAGCTGTCGTTCGTCGCGCGATCCCTGCAGGATCTCCTGAGCCACAACGCCCGTGATGACGAGGACATCACCGCGCGCGAACGAGGAACCCAAGAGCAGGTCCGGGGTTGAGCCCGTGGCCCGGAGCCACTCGATCCAGGCGGACGTGTCAACCAGCATCAGACCGCAGGATCACGGCGCATGTCGGCGAGGTTGCCAGTCCACCCGGATCCTCGGAGGCGCACGGCCAGGCGGCGTTGCTCCTCGCGGGCGACCAGTTCCCGAAGGGCGCGCTCCAGGATCTCACGCGTCGTCCTTACACCAGTGAGCTTCCGGGCCCTCGCGACGAGCCGATCGTCCACGACCACGTTGGTGCGTTTCATACACCTTTCATACACCACATAAGATGGACCGGCCAAGAGATCTAGGATGGTTCAACATGCCGCAGAAGCTGGGCGACACCCGCGGGGTCGCGCACCCGCGGCCGCAGGTGGTGTTCCAGTTCTTCGAGGGCCGCGGCCGGGAACCTGGCCTACACCGAGGCGATCACGGTGTACGTCGCCGCTAGAGGGTTGGCCATGGTGGCGGCGGCGCCTATCCTGCGCCGAGCATGTCTTGGGTTTCGAATGCCCGCGTGGGGTCTGCTGCCTGCCTGGGGGCGCTGGGGTTCCTCGCCCCCACCGCAGCCGTGGCGCAGGCCGATCCCTTCGCCGCGGACGTGCGCACCACACCGCCGCGCTCGCCGGAGGACGAGCAGCGCGGCTTCCGGGTGCCGCCCGGATTCGAGATGCAACTGTTCGCGGCCGAGCCCGACATCGCCAAGCCGATCAACATGGCGTTCGACGCCCGCGGCCGCCTGTGGATCACCCAGTCGGTCGAATACCCGTACCCGGTGCCGCCGGGCCAGCCGGCGCGCGACGCGGTCAAGATCCTGGAGGACACCGATGGCGACGGGCGCGCCGATCGCATTAGCACCTTTGCCGACGGTCTCAACATCCCGATCGGGATTCAGCCTTACCGCAATGGCGCCGTGGTGTGGAGCATCCCGAACATCTGGTTTCTCGCCGACACCGACGGCGACGGTAAGGCCGACCGGCGCGAGAAACTCTACGGCCCGTTGGGCTGGCAGGGCGACACCCACGGCATGTCGAACACCTTCCGCCGTGGCCTCGACGGCTGGATGTACCTGACCCACGGCTTCGAGAACAAGTCGATGGTGCGGGGCAAGGACGGCAGCAGGCTGGAACTTGAATCGGGCAACACCTACCGGGTCCGCTTCGACGGATCGCGGGTCGAGCCGCACTCGTGGGGGCAGGCCAATCCTTTCGGCGGCGCGTTCGATCCGCTGGGCAACCTGTACACCGCCGACAGCCACAGCGCGCCCATCTATCAGGTGCTGCGCGGGGCGTACTACCCGAGTTTCGGGCGGCCCCCCGACGGCATGGGCTTTGGCCCGGTTCTCATGGAGCACAGCCACAACTCGACCGCCATCGCGGGACTGGTCTACTACGCTGACAATCTGTGGCCCGAGGAATTCCGCGACAACATCTTCATCGGCAACGTGGTCACGAGCCGCGTGAATCGGGATCACCTGACGTTCACCGGCACCACGCCCAAGGCGATCGAACAGCCCGATCTCGTCACCACCGACGATCCGTGGTTCCGCCCGGTCGATCTGCAGATGGGCCCCGACGGCGCGCTCTACATCGCCGACTTCTACAACCGCATCATCGGGCACTACGAGGTCCCGCTCGATCACCCGGGCCGCGATCGCGAACGCGGCCGCATCTGGCGGCTCTCGTACAAGAAGCCCGGTGCTGGCAGGGCGGACGCGGCTCACGCGCCGATTGATCTGAAGAGGATGGCGCTTCCGACGCTGGTCAAAGAGCTGTCGAGCCCCAGCCCGACGCGCCGGACCCTGGCAACTGCCGAACTGGCCGACCGGGGTGGCGCCGCGGTCCTGCGTGCGGCGAGGGCGGCAGCGACTGGCCGTGATCCGTATGGGCGGGCCCATGCGCTGTGGGTCCTGTATCAGCTTCACGCCATTGATTCGAAGCTGATAACGCGGGCGGCGCGAGATCCCAGTCTCATCGTGCGCACCCACGCGATGCACATGCTGTCCGAGGTGATCTGGACGCCGGCAGAGCGCAAGGCAGCGCTTGCAGGGCTAGGTGACGTCGACGTCAACGTCGCTCGCGCCGCTGCCGATGCAGTGATGCGCCATGGGGATGTCGGGCAGGCCAGGACCGTGCTCACCAAGCTGATGGGTTCGTCGCGAGAGGATACCCACCTCGTGCACGTGCTTCGGCTCGCGCTGCGCGGTCAGCTCACGGCACCGGGCGCGTGGGACAAGGTGGCGAGTGCCGGGCTGTCCGATGACGAGGCGCGAGCGCTGGCCGACGTTGCGCTAGGCGTCCCGACGAGCGAGGCCGCCTTGTTCCTGCTGCGGCATATCCGGCGCGTCGAGGATTCGCCCGCTCGGGTTGCGACCTACGTGCGCCATGCGGCCCGCTACATCGACGGCGCCCAGATGGACGAGCTGGCGACGGTGGCGCGCGAGAAGTTCGCGGGTGATCTGGACCTGGCGCTGGGGCTCTTTCGATCGGTGCAAGAAGGCGCCGCGCAGCGGGGCGAGACCGCGAGCCCCGGCGTCGAGGCGTGGGGCCAGTCGCTGGCGGCGCTTGCGCTGGACTCGCTCGACGAAGCCTCGCTCGCCTGGCAGAGCTTGCCCGTCGATGGCACAGAGGTAGCGGGGAGTGCGTGGTTCCTGAAGGCGACGGCCTCGGAGGGTAGCGACGCCAAGCTGCCGTTCCTGACCAGCCGGCCCGGCGCGCGGCGTACCGGCATCCTGCGCTCGCCGGTGTTTGCGCTGCCGGCTGTGTTGTCGTTTTACCTGGCCGGGCAGGACGGTAGAGCCGGCAAGCCAGCCGAAGGCAAGATCGTGGTGCGGCTGCGCGCCGCCGGCAGCGACGAGATCCTTGGCCAGTGGAGGGCGCCCCGCAACGACACCGCGCAGCTGGTGACCTGGAAACGGACCAACCCCGCGGTCACGCGCGGCTACCTGGAACTGCTGGACACCAGCGAGTTGCCGTCGGACGGCTGGGTCGCAGTCGGGCGTTTCGATTCCGAGGTTGTCAGCTTGCCCAAGCTGCCGCCCGCCCGCATCGCCGACCGGGTGGCCGCGGTGTCGGAGCTGGTGCGCAGCCTGGGTCTGCTTGATCTGGCGCCCCGGATGCGGACGTTGCTGATGGCGCCGGCGGTTGATCTGGACGGAAAGAGCGCGCTTCTGCGCGGGCTGCAGATCGTCGCCCCCGACGAGATCCTGAATACGCTTGCACCGCTGCTGGCCGAGCCGGCGTTGCCGGTGGCGATGCGGCTGGAGGTCGGGTACATCGTCGCGGGCCGCAAGCCGGGCGCGCGTGACTGGCGCGTGGTGGTCGACGACACCATGCGGACCGTGCCCTACCGGGTGCAGGCCAAGCTGGCCCAGGCACTGGCGTCGTCGCCTCTGGGCGCCGAGACTCTGCTATCGCTGGCCGAGGAAGGTCGCGCGTCGCCGCGCCTGCTGCAGGACCGGGGCGTGATCGGACGCCTCGAATCCGCGAAGCCCGCGCGTCTGGACGCGCGAGTCAACAAGCTGGTGGCGGAGTTGCCGCCGGTGAACCAGGTGATCGTCAAGCTGCTCAGGCAGCGCCGGGCCGGCTTCGTACCGGGTAACGCCCGGCCGGCCGAGGGCGCGCAGGTGTTCGCCAGGGCCTGCGCGGCTTGCCATCGCATCGACGGGCAGGGCGGCCTTATCGGGCCGCAGCTCGACGGTGTCGGTCACCGCGGGGTCGAGCGCATTCTGGAGGACGTGTTGGATCCGAACCGCAACGTCGACCACGCCTTTCGCGCAGAGTACGTCACGCTACTCAACGACGAAGTGTTCTGCGGCCTGCCGCGCCGGGATGAAGGCGCGGTGGTGGTGATGGCTGACCAGCTGGGCAAGGAGCGCTCGATCGCCAGGAAGGACATCAAGGAGCGGCGCGATTCGGACGTGTCCCTGATGCCTGACAATTTCGGCGAAGCCCTGAGCCAGAACGAGGTCAACCACCTGCTTGCGTTTCTGTTGTCCAAGACCAAGCCGGGAGCATCGAAGTGAAATTGTGGTAGGCGGCGGCAAGACCGGCCCAAGCTGCCCGACAACCTGACGATCTGCGCACACGCGTCAAGGTCGGTGGGCGGCGCGATGTCGGTGGCGCGATCACAAAAGTGCGTCGGCAGTGAACGCGCGCCTTCAAAGTGGTCGAAACGAGGATCATAATGATGCGTCCTCATCGCCATGGCTTCGATCAGCAACCTGATTCCGTTCCCGAGCAAGTCGGACAGATCCGCCGAGCCGCTACGCAATTGCATCCTGTCGACCAAGGCGACTAGCCGCGAGGAATTCGTCGCGCAGTTCGTGCCGTTCCTGGAGCCGCACACTCTGTTCATCCCGGCCGTGCTCAAGATCGAGCCGGGGCAGTCTGTGAAGTTCGCGTTCTCGATCAAGGGCGGCCACACGCTGCTGTCGGGCCGAGGCGACGCGATTGACATCGTGCCGGTGGGGCAGGGCCCGCGAAAGAAAGCCGGTGTACGCATCAGCCTGCTGGAGATCGATGTAGCGGCGCGCGGGGTGTACGAGGCCATCTTGCGCAAGAAGGGCGTGGCGATTCCAACCTCGGGACCGGCGGTGCCCAAGCGCAACGTCTCCGAGTTGCCGACGCGCGTGGTGCCGAATCCGCTGGAGGCCGGGCGGCGCGCGGCTGCGGCGGCGGCAGCCGCAGCCGCAGCGTCCGACCACAAGACCCTGTCGCCAGGGCCGGTGTCAGCGGCGCCGGGGCAGCGTACTCCCGGATCGCCGCTGACCTTGCCGGCCAATCCGTTCTCCAACATCGATACAGCGGCGCTGAGCTTCTTCGTCGAGTGCACGCTGACCGAAGACAACGACGGCACCTTCTCGTGGGACGACGGTGCCGAACCCATGCCCCCGGAGTCGTTGCTGGAGGATGACGAGCCGGAAATCGTGGCGGTGGTGCCGCCTGCGCCGCCGCCTGCGCTGCCGCTGCCGCTGCCGCCACCGATGCCGGCCCTGAGCAAGAGTCGTGCGAACATGCCGGCGCTGCCTTCGATGGTGGTGAGTGCGGCCCTTGCCGCAACCGACCGCGATTTGTCGGCGGTACCCGTGAAGGAGCCTGTGGCTGTTGCCGAGCCCAGCCTGGTCGAGGAGGCGGCCTACGAGCCCACGCCAGCTTTCGCCATGGTGGCGCCCGAGGCAGTGGGACCCATGGTGGCGCTTCGTACGCGATTCGCACGGCTGCCGGCGTGGGCCCGGATCGCGGCGCCGGCCGCAGCCGCCACCTTGCTGGTCCTGGCGCTCATCGGAGCGCTATCGGGGCGGACGTCGCCCGCCAAGCGCCTGCCGGTCGCGGCTGCCCCGAAGGCTAGCGTCGCGCCGGCGATCACGCCGATAACGGTTCCCGCCGCAGCCGAGCCGGCCGTCGCCCCATCGGCGCCCAACGCCGCCGCCGACAAAGCCGCGGCCCGCCCGGCTGGCAAGGGGGTGTGCAGCGCCTCGCTCACTTCTCAACCCTCGGGCGCCCTGGCTGTCGTGGGTAGGCGCAAGCTTGGACGAACCCCGCTGTCCAATGCACGCGTGCCGTGTGGCGAGGCCGAGGTCGTGTTCAGACACGTTCGCTACAGCTCGGCGGCGCTGCAGCTGACCTCCACTCCGGACGCGCCCGGCTCGCTATCGGCAAGACTGGTGCGGCCACGGGCCCAGCTTGCGCTGTCGTCGACGCCCGACGGTGCGGTGTTCAAGGTGAACCGTGTCCCCGCCGGCCGGGGGCCACGCAAGCTCGAGGTGTCGCGTTTCGAATCTCTGCGGGTCGAGGCCGTGCTGCCCGGCTATGCGCCGTGGAAGAAGACCGTCTACATGCGGGGCGCGACGCTCAAGCTGAACGCCACGCTGGCGCGCGCCCGCTGACGCTAGCCGCTGCAAGTACGCGCACTGCCAGCACTACGGTAATCTGCCCGGGCGTGTACGAGCACAACCGGCAGCCGCTGCTCCCGCGTCGCGCCTTCGCGAGCCGGGTTGGACGTAGTGTGGCAGCGTTCGCGCTGCTGCTTTCAGCATCGCTCGGCGCTGGCACCGTCGGGTACCACGTCCTCGCCGATCTGGACTGGGTCGACGCGGTTCTCAATGCCGCGATGATCCTGACCGGCATGGGCCCGGTGTCGCCGCTGCATTCGCCTGCGGCCAAGCTGTTCGCGGCGGGCTACGCGCTGTTCAGCGGCATCGTCTTCGTGGCCGGAGTGAGTCTGGTGATGGCGCCGATCGTCCACCGTTTCTTGCACCGCTTCCACCTCGGCGCCGCAGATACCGAACGGCCGCGAAAGGATAGGGGCTGAATCATGCCGACGAGCGGCATCACCGACTGGCATGCGCGCCGGCCGCCGGGTGTGGCGTGAAGTCACCTGCATGACCATCCCGGGCAGCGCCGAATGGCTCGAGGCAGACGGCCAGGGCGGCTTCGCCTCGGGGCCGGTGACGGGTCCGCGCACGCGGCGCTACCACGCGCTGCTGCTGGCCGCATCGGACACAACGGGCGCCCGGTTTGTCCTGGTCAATGGCCTCGACGCGGCCATCGAAACGCCGGTCGGCGCCTGGGTGCTGTCGAGTCAGAGTTACACGGGCGCCAAAGTCAGCCCCGACCTCGCCGAGCTCATCGAGAGCTTCAGCTCGGATCCCTGGCCCACGTGGATCTACTGCCTGCCCGATGGCACGCGCGTGCGCCACGAGATCTTCTGTCGCCCGGGCGCGCCGCAGGTGTTTCTGTCATGGCGGCTCGACGATCCGGCGGCCCGAGCCATCTTGCACGTGCGCCCGTTCCTGTCGGGCCGTGACTACCACGCGCTCCACCACGAGAACCCGAGCTTCACCTTCGCGCCCGCCGCACACGCCGACACACTGGTGTGGCGGCCGTACCCGGGCGTGCCCGCCATCAGGATCACGGCGAGTGGAACCTACCGTCACGAACCCTACTGGTACCGCGGCTTCTTCTACGGCCAGGAATCCGCGCGCGGGCTCGACTGCGACGAGGACCTGGTGGCGCCCGGCGCGTTCACGTTCGATCTTGGAGCGGGCGAGGCCGCCCTGGTGCTGGCGGCCGGGGACGACGAATCGCCGCGACCCGGCGCCATGGCCTGGCTAGGCGAATCGCGTGCAGCCGAGCGGATCCGCCGCGCGGCGTTCGCATCACCACTGCATCGTGCCGCCGACGCGTACATAGTCCGCCGCGGCGACGGCAAGAGCATCATCGCCGGCTACCCGTGGTTCACCGACTGGGGCCGCGACACGTTCATCGCCATGCGTGGCTTGTGCCTCGCCACCGGGCGCCTCGGTGACGCGCGTGCCATTCTGTTGCGCTGGGCCGGCACGATCTCGGAAGGCATGCTGCCGAACCGCTTTCGCGATGGCGGCGAGCCGCCCGAGTACAACTCGGTCGACGCCGCGCTGTGGTTCATCGTCGCGGTGTTCGAGTACCTGATGGCAGCGGTCGGGCCCGCTGTGCCTTCAGCCGCCGATCGCACCGTCCTTGTCGCGGCGGTGGAGGCCATCCTGCTGGGTTACACCGCCGGTACGCGCCATCGCATTGGCGCCACGCCGGACGGCCTGCTCGGCGCAGGCGAGCCCGGCGTGCAGCTGACCTGGATGGACGCCAAGGTTGGCGACGACGTCATCACCCCGCGCATCGGCAAGCCGGTCGAGATCCAGGCGTTGTGGCTGAACGCCCTCTTCATCGGGGCCGAGCTGCGCGCACCCTCGGCCCAGCGCTGGCGCCAGATGTACGATCTCGGTCGCCGCAGCTTCACTGTGCGTTTCACCGGCGGCCACCACGATGGCCTGCCAGACATCGTCGACGTGGATCACTGTCCGGGCACCATCGACCGGACCCTGCGACCCAACCAGATCTTCGCCGTCGGCGGGCTACCGCTCGTCCTGCTCGACGGCGCGCGCGCCCGCGCGGTGGTCGATGCCGTCGAAGCTCACCTGCTGACGCCACTGGGTCTGCGCTCACTTTCGCCCGACGAGCCCGCCTACTGCCCGCGATACGAAGGTGGCGTGCGTGAACGCGACGGCGCCTACCACCAGGGCACGGTGTGGCCCTGGCTGCTGGGCGCGTTCGTCGAGGCGTGGGTGCGCGTCCGCGGCGGCGGCCCCGAGGTCCGTCAGGTGGCTTCCGAGCGGTTCGCGCCAGCTCTGCGCGCCCACCTTGGCGAGACCGGCTTCGGTCACATCTGCGAGATTGCCGACGCCGACCCACCGCACACGCCGCGCGGCTGCCCATTTCAGGCGTGGTCGCTGGGTGAATTCCTGCGTCTGCAGCGTCTCAACTACCTTTGAGCACGATGCGGTAGTGGTCGAGCAGATCGCCGGTGAGCGCGGCCAGGGGCACCCGCCACCTGCCAGCCCCAGCCGGTTCCAGGCAAGCAATAGACAACAACTCGTCCCACAGAGGAAGATCATGTCGCTCGGTAAGCGAGCAGTTGCGGAATTCATCGGAACATTCTGGTTGGTCTTGGGCGGGTGCGGCAGCGCCGTGTTGGCGGCCGCGTTCCCGCAGGTCGGGATTGGCCTGCTCGGCGTGTCGTTCGCGTTTGGGTTGACGGTGCTGACCATGGCCTACGCCATCGGCCACATTTCTGGTTGACACTTGAACCCGGCCGTCTCGATCGGTTTGGCCGCCGGTGGCCGGTTCAAAGCCGCCGACCTTCCCGCCTACATCGTCGCGCAGGTGTTGGGGGCGATTGAAGAAAAGGCGTAGTTCACCCGGCAAGGGGTCCAGTCCCCGAACCGGTGCTTGTTTCCGACGAAGCTGGAGTGAATGCCGGGACGGCACCTTTACAAAATGTCGACCAGTTTTGAACGACGAATCTTCACATCGTTCGTCATGAGAGCTGCATCGAGGACCCGGGCGGTGGCGACAATGATCTGATCCGCCGGATCTTTGTGCATCTTGGGGGACAGAGCGAGCAGTTCGACCATGAGGTCAGCGTCGTACGGTTTGATGGTGTAGCGAGAGTGCCCGCACAGATCGCGCATGAAGCGCTCGAAGCCGTCAGGCATGTTCAGACGGCCATACTCAACCAGTTTGGTTATCTCCCACAGTGACACAGCCGAGATGAAGAGTTCCGACGCATCATCAGCCAGCAGGCGCTTTCGGGCGGGTGTCAGGGTGTCATTTGCCGCGAAGATGACAATGTGAGTATCGAGGACGACTCTCATGGTCTACGCTTCCGGCTGCCCTTCAAGTTGTTCACGTCGTACGTCCACCCGTCGCCGGGAAGGTCAAGCGAGCCCTTGATCTCAACCCTGCCAAACCCGGTTGGCCCCCGGTTCCAGGTGCCGTGCGGAGATAGGACCGCGACCGGCTCACCGTCCTTCGTGATCTGAAAAACCTCGCCCTTCTCGACCCGGCGGACGATCTCGAGAAGCTTGTTCTTGAGGTCGCTGACCGTCATCGATCGAGTGGGTTGCATGAGGTAAGCATCGCACGGCGATCACTCGATGGCTAGCCACATGGCCAGCCGGTGAGAGGACGACGGGCACTGCAGCGTCTCAACTACCTTTGAGCACGATGCCGTAGCGGTCGAGCAGATCGCCGGTGAGGGCGGCCAGGGCGGTCTCGCTGTTGAGTAGATCCACCGTGGCTCGCACCACCGAGATCTCGGCATTCTTGAGCTCCTGCTGGCGCAGTAGGACCTCGTTGTTGGTGGACCGGCCGACCGAGAATCGGGCCTTCTCGGCCTCGAGATTCTTCTCCGCGTAGCCGACCGTGGCGCGGGTCAGCTCGACGCGTTTGCCGGCGGTGCGCACCATGGTGGCAAGTCGCATGACCTGATCGCGCAGCGTGAGTTCGAAGTCGCCGGCGTCGAGCCGGGATCGCTGGCCTGCCACCTGGGCGGCGCGCACCTGGCCGCGGGCGATGCGGTTCTCGAGCGGGATCTGCAAATCCAGGCCCGCCGACCAGGTCAGATCATCGAGCCCGTAGGTTTGCGCGACGGATTCGCTGAGCACGCGCTTGCGGCCAGTGGCGCCAATGGCGCCGATGAAGTCGAGCTGCGGTCGCATGGTCGCTTGCGCGGTCTGCATGTCGATCTCCGACAGCCTGAGACCCATCCTCACCGAGCGAAGCTGTGGGTTCGACTCCAGTGCCCGCTGTATCTCGCCCGCCATCTCGATCTCGCGCGCGGTGGCACTTGGCACCTCGCTGGCTGCGAACACCGGCAGGTCCGGATCGCTCGGCATGCCGAACAGGCGTCGCAGTTCGAGCGTGCGAAAGAACAGGCTCTGCTCGGACACCGCCACCTCTTGCAGTCGCTCGCCGATGGCCCGCTCGACCGCGGCCGAGTCAATGGGCGCCAGCCGGCCGACCTCGATCTGGGCCTGGGTCACCCGCAATTGCTCGCGTGCCAGATCGACTGCCGACTGGCGGATGAACAGGTCGCGGGTGGCGTAGGCCAGCTCCCAGTAGGTGGTGATCACGTCGCGTAGTACGTTCGACGCGCGCATCTGGCGCTGCATGAGCGCGACGTCCCTCTGGACACGCTGGCGGCGGATGTTGGCCTGGGTGATCTCGGCGCCGAAGCCGCGCAGCAGCGGGTGGCTAAACGACAGGCCCAGATCGTCGCCGTAGTAGGTGCAGCTCTGGGAGCCGCCGCCAAACACGGTGCCGCACGAGAGGCGCGAGTTGCTGTTGGTGCCGCGCTGCGTGGCCGACAGGCGCACGCTGCCACCCGTTTCCAGCGGCTTCGTGATGGCGGCGTCCAGGGTGAGGCTGTTGGAGAAGCCACCGCCGATGTCTTCAGCTGATAGTGGCGGCGTGGTGCGTCGCTGGAAGGTCGCGCCCGCCGAGAACACGAAGTCGAAGCGGCCCTGCGCGGACAGCAACTGAGCATCGATGAGGTCGACCGCCAGTCGCTCCTGCTTGAGTTCGACGTTCCCTTCGACCGCCCGCTTGAGCGCTTGTACCAAAGTCAGGGGCTCGTCGGCGGCGCCGGCGGGAGTGCCCTGCCCAGTGGCGAAGGTCGCGACAACGGCGGTAGTGATCAAGCGCATCCTGGTTCGGCTCATGGTCTCATCCTCTTATCTCAGGCGGCGGCAGCGGCCAAGATCCGACCCACGAAGGTGGGGCGCAGATAAAACCCACAGGTGCCTATTAGGATCGAGGCTCCTGATTCGTCGAGCGCCCGACGGCGCTGGGCAGCGTTGCGGCCTTTGGGGCGCACCTGCAGCGCGATTCCATGGTGTCCCGTGATCTGCATCGCCCGTCCAGCCTTGAAGAATTCGCGGACGAAGAACTCGAAATCGCCGCGCAACACTGCTTCCTCGTCTACCGACGGTGACCACGACGTGACAGCGCTCACGCGGCGATCTCCGACGGAGGCCGCCCCCACCGGAACCTCCAGCGCCACGAACAGCACCCGGGCGAGCTTGCGGCGAACGTAGCTGTCCGTCCACGACTCGTGCGCGATGCTGATCGGGTCGATCTGGCAGACCGCGGTGGACTCGCGCGGTGCCAGCCGGGCATCCACCGGCACGGTCTTGAGCTCGACCCCGAGCGCCGCGAAATCCGGCCCGCGCGCGCCGCCGCTGTCCACGCCAAGCTCGCGCTCGATGATGCCGCCCGACCAGCCCTTGGTCCGCACGCGTCCCACCGGCACCGGAAGCCCAAGGCCGTCAGCCAGTTCGCCGAGGGTGGTGCCGACCAGGGCGTGGGCGTGGGACAACAGCGCCGCCAGGGGCGCGTCCGCAGCGGCCTCGAAAGAGACTGTCACTTGCGAACAAGCTTCCAGATCGGGCCTTCATGGGTGACGACGTAAAGATCACCCGGGCCGTCCTGGCCGAAGGCCACGACCTTGGCCAGCTTGCCATCGGGGTCAAGCGCCTGCTTCCAGTCCCATGAGTCAGCTACGCGGCCGTCCTTCATGCGAAAGCTGCGTAGGATGGCGGTGCAGTAGTCCGAGAAGAAGTAAACGCCGGCGAGTTCGGGCAGCGCCTTGCCCCGGTAGACGTAGCCACCGGTGATCGAGCAGCCCTCGCTGTGCGCGTACTCGATCACGGCGCGGGTCATGCCAGCGGTGTCGCACGACTCTCGCTGGAAACAGTGCAGACCCTCGACGACGTTCCAGCCGAAATTGTGGCCGGTAAGCTTGCCGGCGGGCACGACGTGCACGTACTCGAAGATGCTCTGGCCGACATCGGCGATGTACAGGTCGCCGGTCTTGCGGTCGAAGCTGAAGCGCCACGGGTTGCGCAACCCCCTGCCGATGACTTCCGGCACAGGCGCCGTCGCCTCCACGTCGAGGCGGATGGCCTTGCCCAGTAGTGTCTTGGGGTTCTGGCCGTTGCCCTGGGGATCGGCGGCGCTGCCACCATCGCCCAGCAGCACGAACAGGCTGCCGTCGGGGGCGAAGGCCAAGTCGCCGCCGTTGTGGTTGGTATACGGCTGATCAGCGAACAGAAGGTCGCGCGAGAAGTTTGGGTCGGCGCGCCCGGGGTTGCTCTTGTCGAGCCGCATCTCGACCACGCGCGTGTCGCCCTTGAGGTCGGTGTAGTTGATGAAGAAGCGCCCGTTGAGCGCGAACTTGGGATGGAACGCCAGGCCCAGCAGGCCCTGCTCGCCGCCCACGCGCGGATCGAGCGCGACCTTGCCACGCAGATCGAGGAACGGCGCGGCGTCGAACTTGGTTCCACGCAGGATGCGAATAAGTCCGGCCTTTTCGACCAGGAAGAGCCGGCCGGTCACATCGTCGGGCGCGGCCACCAGGGCGACCGCCAGGTTCGTATCGCTCGTGACCAGCTCTAGCTTTAGCTTGGACGCGAGCGCTGCCGGCGCGGCAGGTGGTGGCGCCGGCGGCGGCACATTGGGCTTTTCTTTGGCGGCGGACAGAGCGCCGCTTGGAATCACCAGCGCCGCCATCACCGCGGCGAGGCCTGCCATTTCAGAGAAGACGGCGGGCGTGGATGTCCGCAAATGCACCTTCGGCATGTGCGGGTTCTACCAGAGGAGCTACTCGTCGGTGCGCTTGGCGGTCCACGGCGCGGCGACGTTTTTGGTGCCGCCGCGGGCCCGCACCTCGCCCTGCCACAGCCCGCGGGCGCCGAGCCGGCTCCCGCCGATGCTCCGGTGGATGCCGGGCACCTGGCACTTCTCCACGGGCACTTCTCCACGGCACTTCTCCACGGAATCGGCGCAGGATCCGCGCTATTCTTTCAGCATGTCGATCGTCCTGAACTGGAACGGCGAGGATCTCCCGGACGACGTGCGCCAGCGGATGCCCGCCGAGCTGCGCGGCTTGCCCCGCGGGCGGTATGTGCTGGAACCTGTGGACGAGGCCCCCGTCCTGACCGACGAAGACGAGGCAGGCATTGCCGCCGCGATTGAATCTGTCCGGCAGGGCAAGGCCGTTAGCATGGAAGCCGCGCGCGCTCGCATCGACCGGATCCTGGGTCGGTGAAGATCGCGCTCGCGCCCGAAGCGGTCGAGGATCTGGCCGCCGCCGTCGCGTACCTGTGCGAGCGCAACCCGCAAGCCGCCGCGGAGATGGCCGACTGCGTGTTCGTCGCCATCGACAGCCTCGCAGCGAGGGAGTTCGACGGGCCGGAGTGCGAGCTGCGCCGTACCGGCGAACGCGTCCGCAGTTGGTCCGTGCGGCCCTATCGGCTCTATTACCGTTGCGAGGGCGACACGTTCATCGTGCTTCGCTTGCACCACTCGGCCCGGCGCCCGATCGCGCGGTAGTCGAGCGCGGAGCGCGCTGTCCTGCGTGTCATCCGGCACTCGTTAGCGGCGGGCATGGCGCCGGTGTCTTCGCGGCAAAGACCATGGCACGTCCCGTCTCAGACAGACGAACCGCGGCGCTGCGGTGGTCAGGCGGGGCACGCCGGTGACCGGGCCCGAGCGGCCGTCCTTTGAGGAGCTACTCGTCGGTGCGCTTGGCGGTCCACGGCGCGGCGAGGTTGCTGATGCCACCGCGGGCCCGCACCTCGCCCTGCCACAGCCCGGGGGCGCCGACTCCGGACATGGCCGAGCCCAGTAGCTCGGCCCGCCTGTCACCGTCACGGTCGATGACAGCGACCGAGCCGCCAATGAACAGATCGATATCCTCGCCGTCGAGGGCAACGAACCCGGCGTCCAGCCGGGCCGCCAGAGCGGCAAGACCCGCTCTGCAGGCACCAAGCAAGCAGCCGCGGGCCTCGCCGATATCTGTGCACAGCAAGCTATCGAGCGCCGCGCAGCCAAAGGTGGCGACGCCGCGATCCATGTGCTTGGCAAGGCCAGTGAGAGCGGAGACCAGCGCGACGGTATCGGTCGGTGCGCCGCGCGCACGCAGGCTCGCGCGCTGGAATGCGTATCGTGCCGCCGATCCGAGTCGCAGCGTGAGCCCGTGGCTGGCGATGGTCAGATCATTGCGCTTGCGCTCGATCGGGACGAAGCGGGCGGTCGGACTGGGTGCGCCGACCTCGAGCAATTCGACCGAGACCGACGCGCCTCCCAGCAGCAACTCGACCGAACGCAGCGTGTGATCGAGCCAGAAGCGATCCGGCGGTGCACCCGGGGTGATGGTCAGAGTCGAGGCCAGCCGGACGCTATCGAACAGGCCAGCGGCTTCCTTGCCCAGTGCGGGCAGGATGGCTTGCAAGGGGGCGGGCGGGCTTGGGAAAAGGTTGGCAGCCAGGCCGTCGTGGCTGGGCAGGCCGAGTGCGTCCGACCGATCACGGCACTTGGCGTTGCCGGTAGCCGCTCCGGGCAGGCCGCGGCGAGCCAGCAGCCGCGCACCCAGCGGCCCTTCGGCGGGGCCGGGGCGGCAATCGTCGGGATCGCCGGGCTGTGGGCCCGACAGGGCGTCGATGGTGCAATCGAGCCACAGCCGCGCCGGATCCAGCGGGCAGTCGGACAGGTCTTTCCAGGCGGTGGCGATGGTGGCCGCCGCTCGCAGCGGCTGGGTGAATTGAAGCTGCGATGTCGCGCGGAACTTGCCCTCGGGCGACGCCCGCACCGTACGCAGCGCCAGTGGGACGCGCACGCTCCCCTGCGGCAGCAGCGCGGCGCCGGGCAAATCCACGCAGCCCTCCGCGCGCGTGGTGCCAACGCCATCCAGGCCGAGGGCGAGGAACACATGGATGCCATCAATGGACAGGCTGTTGTAGGCCGCGGGCGTGTCGGGCGGCAGCGTGCGCGGGGGATAGAACATCGTCGGCAGGGTCTCGGCGCGGATGTCCTTGCACGCGACGTCGTCGAACAGATGGATGCGCACCGTCGTCACCGTCTCGCCCAGTTCGGCTTCGTCTTCCAGGTAGGCGACGATCTCGGCGGGGGCGTGGGTCGCGTTGGTGACGTAGACCACCGCCTCGGCCGGCGTTGCATGCGAGGCCGAGGCGCGCACCAAAAAGCGCGTTTGGCTGCCGGCGATCACCTGCACCGCCACCTCGCCGGCGTCGTCGGTGATGCCGCGGTCGAGCGACAGTGTGGCGCCTTTCGGATCGAAGCCGGGCGCGGGCGCGATCGAGAACTGCATGATCCGATCGGAGACCGGGGTAGCCTGCTCGGTGAGCAAGCGGAACGTGAAGATCTTGCTCTCATTGGGCCGCACCGCCACCGAGTCCGGGGTGACCGCGATGAGCAGGGTGGCCGTACTCGCGTCGGGGACCAGATCGCGGCCACCGCCGCAAGCCGATGCCGCCAAGGTCGACACCAGGATCGAGGCCAGCGCTGCCACCCGACCCTGAGGGTGCTCCCCGGTGAAGTGATCTCTTCCGTACCGCATCGACCTTCAGCCCGCCGGTGAAGGTAGCACAGCACGGGTGGCAGCGAAGTTATCCACAGGCTGTGCGACGGAGGTGTGAGCTTCGTTGACCCGTGCGATCGGCGCGTGCTAACCCCACCGTGGGCATGGCCGAATTCACTCATCTGCACCTGCACACCCAGTACAGCTTGCTCGACGGCGCGATTCGCCTCGACGATCTGTTCCCGAAGCTTTTGTCGCTGGGCCAGAAGCAGGTCGCGATGACCGACCACGGTAACCTGTTCGGCGCGCTCGATTTCTACGAGAAGGCCAAGAAGCACGGGGTCAAGCCCATCTTCGGCTGCGAGACGTATGTCGCTCCCGATCGCCACAACAAGACCGAGCGCAAGAGCAACCACCTCATCCTGCTGGCCAAGGACAACACCGGCTGGAGCAACCTGTCGTACCTGAACTCGATGGGTTATCTCGAAGGCTTCTATTACAACCCGCGCATCGACAAGAAGCTCCTGCGTGAGCACAGCGAAGGGTTGATCGGGATGTCGGCGTGCCTGGGTGGCGAGATCGCGCGGACGCTGATGCACCGGGGCCCCGAGCCGGCCACCGAGGTGGCGCGTGAGTACGAGGACATTTTCGGCAAGGGCAACTTCTTCCTCGAGATGATGCCCAACGGCCTCGAGGAACAGGAGAAGGTCAACGGGCACCTGCAGGAGATGTCACGGAAGACTGGCATCCCGCTGGTCGCCACCAATGACTGCCACTACCTGAACCGCAAGGACTCGCGCGCCCACGAGATCTTGATGTGCGTGCAGCAGAAGCGGACCGTCAAGGACGACAACCGGCTGCACCACCGCACCGACGAGTACTTCCTCAAGTCGGCGGCCGAGATGGACGGCTATTTCAAGCACGTCCCCGAGGCTATGGAGAACGCGGCGCGCATCGGCGAGCTGTGCAACGTGACCTTCGATCTGGGCAAGACTTTCCTGCCGCGCTTCCAGGTGCCCGACGGCTTCGATGCTGACAGCTACCTGGGCGAACTCGCCGCCGCCGGGCTCGAAGCGCGCCTCGCGGCCTTGCACCGCCTGGGCCGCAAGATCGATCCCGACCAGTACCGGGCGCGTCTGCAGATTGAACTTGGTGTCATCCGCAAGATGACGTTCTCGGGCTACTTCCTCATCGTGTGGGACTTCATCAAGTACGCCAAGGAGCGCGGCATCCCGGTCGGACCCGGGCGTGGTTCGGGCGCGGGCTCGCTGGTGGCCTACTCGCTGCGCATCACCGACATCGATCCCATCGCCAACAAGCTGCTATTCGAGCGCTTCTTGAATCCCGACCGTGTGTCGATGCCCGACTTCGACATCGACTTTTGCATGAACCGTCGCGATGAGGTCATCAGGTACGTGGCCGACAAGTATGGCCAGAACAACGTCGGCCAGATCGTCACCATGCACCAGATGAAGGCGCGCAGTTGCATCCGCGACGTGGCGCGTGCCCTGGGTATGCCGGTCGCCGACGCCAACCGGGTGGCGACACTGGTGCCGGAACCCGTCCAGGGCAAGTCACCGCCGATAGGTGAAGCCATCGAACAGGAGCCGCGGCTCAAGCAGGTCTACGACGAGGGCGGCGAGAAGCGCGAGTTGCTGGAGGTGGCGATGGCTCTCGAGGGCCTGAACCGCCACGCGGGTACTCACGCCGCCGGCGTGGTCATTGGCGAGAAGCCGCTGTGGGAGTACGTGCCGTGCTGGCGACCCGCGGGCGACGTCGACACGATCGTCACCCAGTACAACATGACCGACGTCGAGAAGGCGGGGTTGGTCAAGTTCGACTTCCTCGGCCTCAAGACGCTGACCGTGATCCAGACCTGCGTCGACCTGGTCATCAAGGAGATGAGTGTGCGCCAGGGCGCCGGCCAGCAGCCACTCGACATATCGGCCATCCCACTCGACGACGTCGGCGTCTATAAAATGATCTCCGCCGCAGACGTCACCGGCGTGTTCCAGCTCGAATCTTCCGGTTTCCGCGAGCTGCTCAAGAAGCTGAAGCCCGACTGTTTCGAGGACATCGTCGCCGCCGGCGCGCTTTACCGTCCCGGTCCGCTGGAAGGCGGCATGGTGGACGACTTCATCGATCGCAAGCACGGGCGCATGAAGGTCGAGTACGACCACCCGGTGCTCGAGCCCATCCTGCGCGATACCTACGGGGTCATCGTGTACCAGGAGCAGGTCATGCAGATCTCGTCGGCTCTGGCGGGCTACTCGCTCGGCAAGGCCGACCTGCTGCGGCGGGCGATGGGCAAGAAGAAGGCGGATGTCATGGCCAAGGAGAAGGCCGGCTTCCTCGACGGCGCCAAGCAGAAGGGCGTCGACGTCGCCATCGCCGAGAAGGTGTTCGACCTGATGGAGAAGTTTGCCGGCTACGGCTTCAACCGCAGTCACTCGGCGGCCTACGGCCTGCTGACCTACCAGACCGCCTACTTGAAGTGCTACCACCCGGTCGAGTTCTTCGCCGCGCTTTTGACCTGCGACAAGGACAACACCGACGCCATCGTGAAGTTCATCGCCGAAGCGCGCGCGCAGGGCATCGCGGTGGAGCGGCCCGACGTGAACGAATCCGACGTGAACTTCACCGTGGTCGATGGCAAAGAACGCGCCGCGGCGGGTGCGGCCAACGGCGAAAAGACTGCGGCCCCGCGCGGCGGCCGCAAGGGTCGGGGCGCTGCTGCCGCCGCCGCCAGTCACAGCGACGGCAAGGCCAGGGCCATCCGCTTCGGCCTGGCGGCGGTAAAAGGCGTGGGCGAGGGCGCGGTCGAGGCGATCATAGCGGCTCGCAAGGACGGCGGACCGCTGCTGTCGGTGATGGATTTCTGCAACCGGGTCGACGCCCGCAAGGTCAACCGCAAGGTGCTCGAGGCATTGGTCAAATCGGGGGCCTTCGACGGCGTTGCGGCCAAGACCGCGGTCAGCCGCAGCCGCATGTACGCAGCCATCGATGGCGCGATGGATCGCGCCGCCAGTTCCGCGCGCGAGCGTGACAGCGGCCAGACCTCACTGCTGGCGCTGCTGGGCGATGGCAAGGGTGGCAGCGCGCCCGACGCCGTCGATGACGTGTTCACCGATGGGCCCGACTGGCTGCCACGCGAGTTGCTGGCGTTCGAGAAGGAGAGCCTCGGCTTCTACATAAGCGGCCACCCGCTCGATCGCTTCGCCGGTGAGTTGCGCCGCTTCGCCAACGCGACCACCGACACCGCGGTCGCCCGGGGCCCGCGCGCCGAGGTCATCATTGGCGGCGTGGTGTGCGATTTCCAGGAGCGTATGGCCAAGAGCGGCAGCGGCAAGTACGCGTTCTTCAAGCTGGAGGATCAGCACGGCCAGATCGAGGTGCAGGTCGGCACCCAAAAACTGGCGGACCACCGCGAGCTGTTGGCACGGGGCGAACCCTTGCTGTTGACGGCCACGGTGGACACCCCGTTCGGTGATGCCGAGAACGCGCGTGATCGGCTGCGTTTCGTCGACGCCAAGCCGCTGGCGTCGGTGCGCAGTGAGCGCAGCTCGCAGGTCGACATCCGTCTCAACGCCGACCTGCTTACCGACGATCGCCTGACGTCGCTGGAAAAGCTTTTGCGCTTGCACCCCGGCAACTGCCGCACACGCTTGCGCTTGCAGATCCCGCAGCGCAGTGAGACCGTCTTGGAGTTGCCCGACGAGTACAAGGTTGCCGCGGTCGACGAACTTCTGGCGCGGCTGGAACAGATGTTCGGAGAACAGGTGGCTTTCCTGAGATGATGACGACGCGCAAGATGTCGAACCGGTCCAGGCTAAGACCAGCGCTGGCACTCGGCGTGGCGCTGTTGTTGTTGGTGCCGCGCATGGCTCAGACGCAGCCACAACGGCGCGTCGCTCTGCTACGTCTCAGTGTGGCGGGCAAGATCCCGGAGGTGGCGCGGGGCGCTCTATCCGAGCGGTTGGTGGCGGGGCTCGCGGGTTTGGGTTTTCAGGTGTTCGCCGGCTCGGTGGTCGACCGTGCCATCAACAAGCCGCCCGCACTCGGCGCCTGTCGTGATCCGGCGTGCTACCGGAAGCTTGCCAACCGCCTGGACACCGAGTACCTGGTGACCGGCGGTGTTCGCGAGTCGGAGCGCAACTACGAATTGAGCATCGAGCTTCGTTCGCGTGCTGGCGGTGAGGTCCTGGCTCAGGAGTCCGATCGTTGCGAGCTGTGTGGCATTCAGGAGGTGGGCGCCAAGCTCGAGGGGCTGGTGTCGTCGCTGGCCGCCAAGATTCAGATGCCAGCGGCGGTGCCGTTGCGTGTCAGCGTCGATTCGCGCCCAGCAGGCCAGGTCATGGTGGATGGCCAGGTGCGCGGGTCGACGCCCGTGCAGTTCGACCTTGGTTCCGAAGGCAACGATCTGGTGGTGTGGGCGCCGGGACACCGGCCCGAGTACCGGCGCGTGACCGCCGCGGGGGCGGTGTCGTTCGACCTGGTTCGCGACGGCAGCCCGGCCCAGACGTCGGGCCCGGCACAGTCCGGCGACGGCGACTCGGCGACCTTGCGCAAGGTGGGCATCGCCAGTCTCGCCTCGGGCGTGGTCTTGATGGCCGCCGGGACCCTGGTGCTGGCGTTTCTCAACGGGCAGGTGGTTGCCTGTCCGCCCGAGCAACTCGGCATGACCTGCCATCGAGACTCTCATTTGCCTGCCGGCGTGTTGATCGGGGGCGGGGCCGTGGCGGCGCTGGGTGGCGGCCTGGTCCTGATCCTGGGCCGCGACGGCGACACCCGCCGACCGGCCGCGGGGGCCACTGCGTGGGTGTTTTCCGCTCGCGGGTCATTCTGATCTATTGTCTGCGTCGCCATGCAGCCTCCGGTGGTACCGGGCCCGGGCGACTCCGCCGTTGAGCGAAGCTTGCTCGATCGCATGTTCCCATTCCTGCACATTGGATCGCTGGCACTGGCGGCGGGCGGTGTCGGCTTCGCCATCTACGTCTACACCGTGCCGTACCGGCAAATCCTCACCGAGCTCAAGCGCCGCTCCGGTGAGGTCAGACAAGTCAAGACCGCCGACTCTGGCCACCGGAAAGAGATCGATCGCCTGAGGCAGGATCTGTTCGACGCCAAGGGAAGTTCACAGGGCATGGGCGAGGAGGGCCGTCACAGATCGGCCATGAAGTTCCTGAAGGCGCAGCTGCAGGATCGGCTCAAGAACAGCGGGGCGGTCGTGCAGGCCGAGGGCAAGGTACTACGGCTGCGCTTCGGCGAGGACGCCATGTTCGACGCGCGCGGCGCGGCCCTGAGCAAGGCCGGGCAGGCGGCCTTGCAGGCAATGAGCGAGGTGGTAGCGGTCACGGCTGCGCGGGTCCTGGTGTCGGCGCCGATGGCGGGCGCCGGGGTACCCAAGTGGGCGCGCGCCGAGTTCGCATCGCCCGGTGACCTATCGATGGCGCGCGTCCGCAACGCGGTCAGGCACCTGACCCGGGTGGGGATGAAGCCCGAGTCGGTGGTCGGCGTGATCGTCGGCGGAGCGTCGGTGCCATCGCAAAGTCCGACCCTGGATATCGACATCGAACCGTGACCTGACGAAGGGGGGATTACCATCAATGCGCGCGAGCTGCCTGCTGTGGGGACTGTTCCTGGCATTGGCCCTGCCCGGGCTTGGCGCGTGTGATGGGTCGCCGGCCGAGATGCCGGCAGCCACCGACGGTGGCGCGCAGGCGGGCGGTGTCGCCGGCGTCATCGCAGCGGCGATTGCGCAGGCCACCTGCGAGAAGGTTGACCTGTGCTGCCCCGGGGAAGAGCGCATGCGTGTTCTTGGCGTGGGTGACGACCGCGCCGCATGCGAGACCAACTTCGGCGCGTTCTATGGCCGGCAGTACGGCGCCGTGGTGGCAGAGATCGCGGCGGAACGCACGCGATTCGATGCGACGCAGCTCGCCGCCTGCCTCGACGGCTATCGAGCGGCCGGCTGCCAGGCTCCTGGCATGGTCAGTGCGATGGCGTGCGCGCTGGTCCTGAAGGGCACTCTGCCCGACGGCGGCAGCTGCGAAACCGGGCTGAACTGCGAGAGCCGGGAGTGCGTCCGCCGCGATGACGGTGACCGGCAGTGCCAGCCGCGCAAGGCCAACGGCCAGACCTGCCGGCGCGACAGCGAGTGCGCCAGCGGCTTGTGCAGCACCTCGTTCCTATCGGGAACCTGTTCGTCGATGGTGCCACCTGGCGATCGATGTGGCGGCGACGGGTTCTGGCTGCTGATCTGAAGAGCCGCGCTACGATCCGGTCCAGTAGCGGACCTTGCCGGTGTCGCTGTGGACGAACTGCGAGCGCGGGTACAAACCGACGCCGCCGCGCTGAAGCGAGCGAACGTATTGCGCCAGTTTCTTGATGGGCACGCCGCGGATGCGGAAGTCGACCGCCGTGCCTTCGGGGTGCTGGCTGCCGCGCGCGACTTCGCGGCCCTTCTTGCGCAGCATCAGGTTGTACTTGGGCGATCGAAAGCCCGACACCACGTCGATTCGTCGCGCGGTGAAGTGCCGCGCCACCTGCGCCAAGATGTCGATGAGGCGCGTGTCCATGCGGGTGGCCTGGTTGGTGTAGTGATCGCGCAGAAAGTCGTGGAAGCGGTCGCTGGGTGAAAGGCCGGGCAGCAATGGCAGGGCTTCGTGGGTCCAGAGGTTGAACAGGGTCGTCACCGGGGCTGCGCGAAAGCCCACCGGCGTCGGCGCCGAGCTGGTGCCGCCGCGCAGGGGAGAGCGCGCCGCTGCGAACGCTCTCGCCAGCTGGGCGTCCCCGAGGTGGACGCCGGCTCGGGTGAGCTTTTCGGCGCGGTCGACTTCCTTCTTTGAGCGCTCACGCGGAGCCGGCGACACCAGATGCCAGCCACGTTCCTCAATCACGTCGAAAAGCGGCTCGGCGCCGAAACTGGGCTCGGCCAGCGCGGGCATCGGGGCCCAGGGCAGTTCCATGGCGGACGCCAGTTCCAACCCGATGATGAGCGCTGCCAGCACGGGATTGATGATACGGGCGCGGCGACGCCCCGGCCAGTTCCACCTCAGCCGGCGGGCCGACGCACGCCGATCGACGGTCGGCGCAGGCCGATGAGCTGGTTGAGCGAACCTGACGAAAAGCCCGCCAGGTCGAGCGCCACGAAGACGAAGCCGAGCTTGCGGCCCAGCGCCACCACCTCCTCGCGCACCCCTGGTTCCAGCGCGCGGGCCATCGTGCTCGCTTCCAACTCCAAGCGCGCGACCTCGCCGTGGTAGCGCACGCGAAGCTGGCGGAAGCCGAGCGCACGCAGCCCGTCCTCGAACTGGTCGACCTGTCGCAGACGCTCGGGCGTGATCTCGGTGCCGTAAGGAAAGCGCGACGACAAGCACGCGAGCTGTGGCTTGTCCCAGGTCGGCAGACCCAGCTGCTTCGACAGCGCGCGAATGTCATCCTTGCGCAGGCCCGCCTCGACCATCGGGTGGCGGGCGCCGCGCTCGTTCGAAGCGTCCATGCCGGGACGATGGTCACCAAGATCGTCGACGTTGGTGCCCAGCAGGATCTCGCGCAGCCCCAGCCGATCGGCGGTCGGCTTTGCGATGTCGAGCAGCTCGGCCTTGCAGTGGTAGCAACGGTTGGTGGGGTTCTGGGCGAAGCCCGGGCGCTCGATCTCGTTCGACTCGACGATCTCGTGGCGGACGCTCATCTGCCGGCCCAGTTTCGCGGCGTCCGCGCGCTCGCTCTGCGCCATGGTGATCGACACCGCCGTCAAAGCCGTGCAGCGGTCGCCCAGCACGTCGTGCGCCACGCGCAGCAGGAATGTGGAATCGACGCCGCCCGAGAAGCACACCAGGGCCGAGCCATAGTCGGCAATCAGGCCCCGGAGCTTGTCGTGCTTGGCTTGCAGATCCATCGTCACCGCGCGGCTCAGTATAGCGAAAGCCGGCGCCCAGTCAGGTCAGGTCAATCTTCTCGGTCGCATCGGCCACGGCATCGGCCTCGGCATCGACGCCGGCCTCAAGCCTGGCCTCGGCGCGCTCGGCGTCCTGCACCCGCGCGGCCGTGGCGGGGTGGGGCGGCACGAACAGCGAACAGCAGTCCTCGTAGGGCAGCGCCGAGATGTCGTAGGTGCCGATCCGGCGCGCCAACGCGGTGGTCTCCATCTTGTCGTAGGTCACCAGTGGACGCAGCACCAGGTGACGGGCGGCGTTTTCGATGGTCGTCAGGTTGGGCACGGTTTGGCTTGCCACCTGGCCCAGGTTCTCGCCGGTGACCAGGGACATCGCGCGCGTGCGATCGGCGATGCGGTCGGCGATGCGCATCATCATGCGCCGGTACAGCACCACCGCCAGCTCGGCCGGGCCGGCGTCGCGCAGCCGTTTTTGCACGTCGGTGAACGGTGCGACGTAAAGCGTGCGCAGCGCCTGCCAGCTGGCCAGAACGCGCGCCAGCGACACGACCTTGTCCTTGGATTTTTCGCCCACGAACGGCGGCGAGTGGAAATACAGCCCGTCGAGCGATAGCCCGCGCTTGGCTGAAAGCCATCCCGCCACCGGCGAATCGATGCCACCCGAAAGCAGCAACAGGCCATGGCCCGACGTGCCTGCCGGCAGGCCGCCTGGCGCCGCGCGGGTGTCGGCGAACACGAAGCCGCTGGTCGAGCTGACCTCGATGCCGATGGTCAGCGCCGCGCCGACCAGCTTGACCGGCATGCCGGTCGCGGCGGCGACCTTCGCGCCCACGCGGGCGGCGAGGTCGAGTGACGAAAGCGGGAATCGCTTGTCGGACCGTCGGGCCTGGACGCGGAAGCTGGCCCCGCGGGCCGGATCGCGTTCGATGGCGGCCAGGGCGGCGGTGACCGCAGCGGCCTCGATGGCCTCGACGTCCGCGGCGGTCTCCACCACCGACGAGATTGAGACCAGGCCGAAAACCCGTTCCAGGCGCGCGCAGGCGTCTTCGATGCGATCCGCGGGAGCGTGCACGATCACGCGACCGTGGGGGGTTTCGACCCGGGCTCCGGGCACGTCGGCCACTGCGCGCCGGATGTTCTTGGCCAGCGTCTGCTCGAAGATGCCTCGGTTGCCGCCCTTGAGAAACAGCTCTCCGAAGCGACACAGGACTGCGTGACTCACCGGCGGTGCGCTCACGTTCGCCCCTTCGCGCGCCGGCCGCCGGCGGCCACCTCGGCCACCTCGGCCACAGCCTCGCCCAGGGCGCTTGCAGCGGCGTCGACCTCGGCGGGGGTGGTGAAGCGCGACAGCGACAGCCGCAACACCGCCGCGGAGTCGGGCACGCCGATGGCGGCCAGCACGTGGCTAGGACCGCGAGTTCGCGAAGCGCATGCCGAGCCGGCCGACGCGAACACGCCGCGCGCTTCGAGTGCGTGCAGCACGGGCTCGCCGGGAAGATCCGGGATGGTGATGCTGGCGATGTGGGGGGCTCGCGGGGTGCCCGGCGCCACAGTGGGTGCACTGCCCGGCAGCGCTGCGAAGATGCGAGCTTCCAGGCGATCACGCAACGTCGCCATGTGATCGATGTCAGCCTGTGCGGCCAGCACCAGCGCCGCCGCTCGACCGAGCGCCACACAGGCCGGGACGTTCTCGGTACCCGAGCGTAGGCCGCGCTCTTGCCGGCCGCCGTCCCACAGCGGCGCCAGCTTGGCGCCCTTGCGGATCCACAGCGCGCCCGCGCCCTTGGGCCCGTGGAATTTGTGGCCCGAGATCGCAATGCTATCGGCGCCCAGGGCTTGCACCGACAGTGGCAGGAAGCCGGCGGCCTGGACCGCATCGACGTGCAGGTGCGGCCCCGCGCCGCTGGCAGCCAGCGCCCTTCCGATCGCGGCCACGGGCTGCACCGTACCGAGCTCGTTGTTGACCAGCATCACGGCGACCAGGGCCGTATCGCTTTCGACTGCGGCGGCGACCGCGGTGGGCGTGATCACGCCGTCCCGACCGGGCGCGACCAACGTGACCCGGAAGCCACGCGCGGTGAGCAACTCGGCCGAGCGCAGCACCGCCGGGTGTTCGATGGCCGAAACCACCAGGTGGCGCCCGCGCGCTGCCCCGGCCACACCCAGCACCGCGAGGGCGTCAGCCTCGGTGCCGCCGCTGGTGAACACGATGTCTTGCGGCGAGGCCCGTAGCAGCGCGGCGACCTGAGCGCGTGCCTCTTCGAGCGCGCGCGTCGCGGCCGCGCCCAGTCCATGCGCCGATGAGGGGTTGCCGAATAGCGAACCGGCGGCCGCCGTCATGGCGGTCAGCACTTCGGGCGCCGGTGGCGCCGACGCTGCGTTGTCCAGGTAGATCATCGGGGCCAGCACGGCGTGCTACCACCCGCGCGCCCTATCTTCAACGGACTAGACGAAGAACCCAGGCGACAACTTTCAGGTTGGTGAGCGCGACACCGTCGAGGAAATGAAGAAATGCCTGGCCCATGGCTGGCGAGCGGTGGCGTAGTGGTCGCTCGTCCCCAGGTGGCCGGGCGGGCCTTTATGCAGTAAAACGACTGTCGTGACCGACATCGGGGCGCGCGCGAAGAAGGTCCTGCACGCCGTCATCACCGAGTATCTCGCCACCGGGGAAGCCGTCGGATCAAGCACACTGACCCGGCGCTACGGACTTGATGTTTCCGCGGCGACTGTGCGGACGGTGATGAGCGACCTTGAGGAGTTCGGACTCTTGCGGCACGCCCACACGTCGGCTGGGCGCATGCCCACCGACCGAGGGCTGCGCTACTACGTCGACACCCTGCTGCGCGTGCGCAGTCTGTCGGGCAGCGAGAAGGACGACATCCGCGAGCGGGTGGCGACCGTGGCGTCCGAGCCGCAAGAGATGATCGCACGCACCACCCGGGTCCTGAGCGAGCTGTCGCACCTGGCCGTGGTGGTGCAATTGCCGCGGCCCGAGTCAGACGTGGTGTCGCATATCGAGTTCGTGCGGCTGCGCGAGAACCAGTTGCTGGCGGTCATCGCGACCCACAGTGGGCAGATCCAGAACAAGTTGGTGGCGACCGAGGCTCCACTTGCGAGCGGCGATCTCGATCGCATCAACAACTACCTGAACACCCTGGTCGCTGGCTTGACGCTGGACCAGATCCGCGCCCGCGTGGTCGATGAGATGAACAACGAGCGTACGGCGCATGATCAGGTTCTGTCGCGCGCGCTCGAGCTGGCGGTGGCCGCCGTGCCGGCCGACACCGCCGGCGGCGCCGTTCTGGTCAACGGACAGTCGAACTTGCTACTTGGCACCGAAGACGTCGAGCGCGCCAAGCTCCTGATGCGCACGCTGGAGGATCGCGAGAACCTCGTGCGCTTGCTCGATCGCACGCTATCGGCCCCCGGCATCTGCGTGTTCATCGGCTCGGAGGCCAACCTGGCGGACCTGACTGATCTGTCGGTGGTGCTTGCGACTTACGGTGGCGAAGAGCGTCCCCTGGGCACCATCGGTGTGATAGGACCGTCCCGCATGAACTATTCAAAAGTCATTCCGCTGGTGGATTTCACCGCTGAAGTGATCACCGAAGCCTTGCCCAAGCTCTGACCCGCGATGAACGAACCCCACGACAAGCAGCCGGCACCTGCCGATGGCGAGACCGCGGCACCCGTGGTCGAGGCCGACAAGCCACCGCTCACAGCCGAGGAGAAGGTCGCCGCCGCCGAGCACGACCGGGCGGAGATGCGCGAGCGCATGTTGCGTATCGCGGCCGACTTCGAGAATTTCAAGAAGCGTTCGCGTCGCGAGCAGTCCGATGCCGAGGCCAAGAGCCGCGAGAACGTGCTGCGCGACATGCTGGACGTGGTCGACAACCTGGAGCGCGCGGTCTCCTTCAATGACAACTCTGACCTGAAGGCCATCCAGCAGGGCGTGCAACTGGTGCTGCGCTTGTTCCAGTCGCGCCTCGAACGCTACCAGGTGCGGCCGTTCGAGGCCCAGGGCAAGCCGTTCGATCCCCGCGTGCATGAGGCGGTCGCGCAAGTACCCAGCGCCGAGGTGCCTCCAGGGTCGGTGCTCAAGGAGCTCATGAAGGGCTACACCATTGGCGATCGATTGCTGCGGCCCGCCGCGGTCGCGGTGGCGCTGGCCCCGAAGGCGGCGACTGACGATGGCGACAGTGGCAGCAACGGGGCCGGGGGCCCAGCTCCGGCGACTGGCGAGGGCCCTCCGGCCGGGGAGGACTGACGCTCCGTGGGCCGGGTGATTGGAATCGATCTCGGCACCACCAACTCGTGCGTGGCGGTGATGGAAGGCAGCGAGCCGCTCGTGATACCGAACTCCGAGGGCGCGCGAACCACGCCGTCGGTGGTGGGCTTCCCCGAGTCGGGCGAGCCGTTGGTCGGCCAGATCGCCAAGCGCCAGGCCGTGACCAACGCCGAGAACACGGTCCACGCGGTCAAACGCCTGATGGGCCGCAAGCTGGACGACCCGGATGTGCAACGGCACAAGCAACAGATCTCGTACTCGCTGGCCGGCGCAAGCAACGGCGACGCCTGGGTGCGCGTGCACGGCAAGGACCATGCGCCGGCCCAGATTTCGGCCATGGTGCTGGAAAAAATGCGCAAGACCGCCGAAGAGTACCTGGGCGAAAAGGTTACCGACGCGGTGATCACCGTTCCGGCGTATTTCGGGGACAGCCAGCGCCAGGCGACCAAGGACGCGGGCAAGATCGCTGGACTGGACGTCCTGCGCATCATCAACGAGCCGACTGCCGCGGCGCTGGCCTTCGGCAACCTCAGCATGTCGACCACCAAGAAGATCGCCGTGTACGATCTAGGCGGCGGCACCTTCGACATCTCGCTGTTGCAGCTTTCCGATGGCGTCTATCAGGTCAAGGCGACTTCCGGCGACGGCTTCCTGGGCGGAGAGGACTTTGACGCTCGCATCGTGAACCACATGGCCGATGGCTTCGCCAAGGCCTACGGCATCGATGTGCGCAAGGACCGCATGGCGCTGCAGCGACTGCGCGAGGCGGCCGAGAAGGCCAAGCTCGAGCTATCGGCCAGCCTCGAGACCGAGGTGAACCTGCCGTTCATAGCGGCCGCCGACGACGGGCCCAAGCACCTAGTCGCATCGCTGACCCGCGGCAAGCTTGAGACCCTGACCGAGGACCTTATCAACCGCACCTTCGGTCCGTGCGAGCAGGCGCTCAAGGATGCTGGCTGGACGGTCAAGGAGCTCGACGAGGTCATCCTGGTCGGCGGGCAAACCCGCATGCCGCGGGTCCAGGACCGGGTCACCGCATTCTTCGACAAGAAGCCGTCGCGCGGGGTCAACCCAGACGAAGTGGTGGCGGTCGGAGCCGCCTTGCAAGGAGCGGTTCTGTCGGGTGACAAGCAGGACGTCCTGCTGCTTGACGTGACGCCTCTGTCGCTGGGCGTGGAGACCTCGGGCGGTGTGTTCACACGCATCATCCCGCGCAACACCACCATTCCCGTGCGGCGCTCGCAGATCTTCAGCACCGCGGTCGATAACCAGCCTTACGTCAACGTCCACATCATGCAGGGCGAGCGCGAGATGTCCGCGGACAACAAGAGTCTGGCGCACTTCCAGCTCACCGGCATCCCGCCAGCACCGCGCGGATCGCCGCAGATCGAGGTCAGTTTCGATATCGATTCGAACGGCATCGTCAGCGTCTCGGCCAAGGATCTGAAGACCGGGCGCGAGCAGAAGGTCGAGGTGCGGCCGACCTCCGGCCTGTCGCAGGGCGAGATCGACGACTTCATTACCGAGGCCGAGCAGAACCGCGAGATCGACGTGAGCAAGAAGGAGTGGGCCGAGGTCAAGAACAGCTTCGAGACCCTGGCCTACGCCACCGAACAGGCTATTCGCGAATATGGATCGCAGTTGTCTGGCGAGGCCAAGCAGCAAGTCGAGAGCGAGTTGCGCGACTGCCGCCGCATGATCGAGGAGGAAACCGCCGACCTGCCGGCGGCCAAGCTGATGATCGCTAGCCTGGAAACCGCGGCCCAGAAACTGTTCGAATCGATGAGCGGCGGAGGCTAGCCGCCGGTTTCATGGCCACTGTCAGGCGCGATCACTACCAGGTGCTAGCCGTCGATCGGAGCGCCACCACCGTCGAGATCAAGGCCGCGTACCGCAAGCTGGCGCTGCAGTTCCATCCCGACCGGAACCCCGGTGATCGCGCTGCGGAGGATCGCTTCAAGGACGTGTCGCTGGCCTACGCCGTGCTGGGCGACGAGGACAAGCGGGCCCGCTACGATCGCCTGGGCACCGTCGACGACTTGCCGTTCGGAGGCGACGGCGACCTGTCGTCGGCGACCGATTTTTTCGACGCGGTATTCGGTGATCTGTTTGGCGTCGGCCGCAAGCGGGCCGCTGGCCAGGACCTGCGCTACACGCTTGAGGTGGACTTCGAGGAGGCGGCGCTGGGCTGTGAGAAGAGCATCACTTTCGCGCGGCAGGAGGACTGCCGCGCGTGCGCTGGTTCGGGCGCCGAGGATGGCACCGCGGGCTTGATCGCGTGCCGCCGCTGCGACGGGCAGGGGCACACCAAGCAGAAGGCGGGATTCTTCACGGCACGGCGCGAATGTCTGGCCTGCGGAGGGTCGGGCGAGGTGCCGCGCGTCCGGTGCAAGGCATGTGGCGGCGGTGGACTTGTCGACCGCGAGCGCGCGTACACGGTGCGCGTGCCGCCCAGTTCCATGGCTGGCAACACCCAGCGCGTGGCCGGCGAGGGCTCACCCGGGCGCCGCGGTGGACCAGCCGGTGACCTGCATGTCGTGGTCCGGGTGCGGCCCCACTCGTTTTTTCGTCTCGAGGCCGACCTCCTGGTGTGCGAGGCGCCGGTGTCGCCGGCCGAGGCCGCGCTGGGCGCCGAGATCGAAGTGCCTCTGATTGACGGGCCGGTGCGCATGAAGGTGCCGCCCGGCACGCAGACCGGCGCTGTGTTTCGCCTGCGCGGCAAGGGTCTGCCCCGCCTGGCAGGTGGGCGCGGCGATGCCCATGTGCGGGTCGTGGTCGAGACGCCGGCGCCGCTGTCCGACGAAGCGCGCAAGCTGTTCGGCAAGCTGGCTGCAGTCCTCGACGATGACACGTTGCCGCGCCGCCAGGCGTTTCGCAAAAGCAGCAAAGGCGGCAGCAAGGGCAGGGCTTCGGAATGACACCCGAGCGCAAGCGCCTGCTCATCCAGATGGCGCTGTTTGCGGCGACGGTGTTCACCACCACCGCGTCGGGGGCGAGCGCGCAGCATCGCGACGGGGCGATGTTTCCGCTGCGCGATGGCCTGTCGTACTCGATCCCGTTGCTCCTGATCCTTGTCTGTCACGAGTTCGGTCACTATTTCGCGGCGCTGTGGCATCGGGTGCCGGCGTCGCTGCCTTATTTCATTCCGCTGCCGCCCGGGATCGGACTGTTCGGCACCATGGGTGCGGTCATCGGCATGGCGGCACCCACCGCAGATCGGCGCAAGCTTATCGACATCGGCGCGGCAGGTCCCCTGGCTGGGCTGGCGGTCGCCATTCCCGTCCTGTGGTACGGGATCTCGCTGTCGCCGGTGGAGCCGATCTCGTCGAACGGCCTGCAGGAGGGCAATTCGATCCTCTATGCCCTGGTCAAGTTCGGGGTCAAGGGCGCGTGGCTTCCCGCTGGCGGCACGGACGTGAACCTGCACCCGACCGCGTGGGCTGGCTGGGCGGGGCTGTTCATCACCATGATGAACCTCATCCCGATAGGTCAGCTCGACGGCGGGCACGTGGCCACCGCGTACTTCGGCAACGAGTACCGGCCCGTCGCGCGCGTGTTTCATCGCAGCCTGCCTGTGCTGGCAGTGGCGGCGTTCGCCTGGGTCTACCTGACCTTGCAACGAGAGGTGGGCACCGGGGTGTTGCCAGCCGGGTTGACCGTCTTCAGCGTGGCCATCACGCCGGCCATCTCGTGGATGGTGTGGTTCCTGCTGCTGGCGCTGATGGGGCGGATGTCGGGGGGCCTGGAGCATCCGCTGGTGGGGCCGGTGTCGTTGCCGCCATCACGGCGCGCGCTGTTCTGGCTGGTGGCCATCACCTTCGTCGTGACCTTCATGCCGGTGCCGCTGCGACCGAACCTGAGGCCGGTGGAACCGGCGAGGGTGGGTGCGCCCTCGGAGGCGTCACCTTGAGCGACGCCCCGCCCGTGCCGGCCGTGTGCCCCAAGTGCGGCCACGCGCGCGTGCCGGCCGGCGACGCCTGCGGGCGCTGCGGTCTCATCTACGCGAACTGGAAACCCGAACTAGCCGACACTGTGGCCCCGCTAGACGATGTCGGCGCGTCGCTGTGGGCGGCGGCGCAGCTGGCCTGGGACGACGCTGTTAGCCACGATGCGTTCGTCAAGCATTGCTCGCAGGCGGGGCTGCTGCCTGCGGCCGGTCGCGCTTACCGCGAGCGCCTGGCGCGCGACGCGAACGACCCGGTTGCACGGCGCATGCAAGAGCGCATCGTGCAGATGGCGATGGCGGCGCTGGGCAGCGTGGCCCGGCCGCCGATGCGCGAGCCGGTGACGCGATCGAAGGGGTTCTGGCTTGTGGTCGCGGCCGCCCTGGTCGCCGCGATCCTGGCGGCGTTGCTGCGGGGCCGCGGGTGAGTCAGGCTCTGCGGCGATGAAGGTCGCGCCGTTCGAGCTGCCGCTGGCCGAGATTCGCGACAGCCTGGCACCGCTTCGCCGCCCGTTGCGTATCGCCGTGCTGCGCTCGAAGAACGGGTTCAACATCGGCGCCATCATCCGCACCGCGCACTCGTTCCTGGCCAGCGACATCGTGCTGGTCGGCAGCGAGCCGTGGTACGAGCGCGCCGCCATGGGCATGCACCGCTACGAGAACATCGTCGAGCTACCCGACGAGGCCGCGCTGATTGCCTGGGCGGCCGAGCGCTCGCTGCCGCTGGTCGTGTTCGAACGCGAGCCGGCCCGGGTCGACCTGTGGCACGCCGAGCTGCCCGAGGAATGCGTGCTGGTGTTCGGCAGTGAGAACGACGGCGTGGCGCCCGAGATCGTTGCGGCGGCCCACGAGGTCGTCGCGATCCCGATGTACGGACTCAATAACTCGTACCCGGTCACCGTCGCCGCCGGCATCGCCATGGCCGAGTGGACGCGCCGGCACTTCGCGACCGGCCGCCCCAAATGAAAAAGGGGAGGCCGAAGCCTCCCCCTTTTCTCGCGAACGCTGCCTGCGACTAGAAGTACGCGAGGAACGCCACCAGGCCGCTGAACTGCGACTTGGCCGTCTTGGGGGCGACGGCGGCGCCCGGCAGCATGCCAACCCCGGTCGGCGCGGTCGGCGACACGCCGGCGGTCTTGGTGAACACCGGGTGGTTGGACATGTCGGCGCGAACCTCGGCGCGGATCTCGTAGTTCTTGCCCATCGGCATGCCCAGGCCGACGGTGGCCTCGTACAGCATGTCGTCGGCGAGCCCGCCGTAAAGACCCTTGCTCTTGAGAAACTCGAGCCGGGCGGCCAGGTTCAGACTATCGGTCAGGATCATCTTGGCCATCACGGCGGCGCCCAGCCAGTTGGCCGAGGCTTGCTTGTTGTAGTCGAAGTTGAGGTTCAAGGTGAGCTTGTCGCTGACCGCCTGCTGAGCGACCAGGTCCACCAGGATGTTGACGTCCTTGGTGGCGGTTTCCTTGCCGATGTACGAGGTCAGGGCGACCAGGGTTGGTCCGCTGGCGTACGCGACGTTGATCCCGCCGCTGGGCGCGTCATTGTTGTCCGGATCGTTGTTCCAGCCGTTGACCAGGCTGGCCTGCGCGGTGATCTCACCCGACAGCTTAAGGTTCAGCCGCAAGCCAGTGTGAACAAACGGGATTCCGTTGAACAGGAACGAGCGCGAGTACAGCCAGTTCCGGTTCGACTCGATGACCTCCGCGCCCGTCGTGGTCACGAACTTGCCGGCATCGAGCGACACCATGTCGCTGAACTTGGCGTACGCGTACGCCTGCTGGGCGATGAACGCGCCAGCGCCACCGAAGCCAGCGGCGCCGGTATTCGTGGAATTGATGATCATCGCGGTCTGGCCGTAGCCCATGTCGATGCGTGCGCCCACCGGGTCGGCGTTGGCTGAAAGGCCAAGCTTGACGTACGAGAGACTGAAGCTCTTCGAGGTCGTGTCGAACGCGCGGAAGCTGGGACCGGTGGTCAACGGCTTGCCCGTGAAGTTGCCCTGATAGTACATGTCCACGATGCCGTCCCAGGCCAGTGCGACCGGGGCTCCTGCGGCGGGTGCGGGCGCGGGCGCGGGCATGGGCATGGGCATGGGCATGGGCATGGGCATCGGTGCCGGTGCCGCCGCAGTGTCGGCCGGAGGTGGCGGTGGTGCGGGTGGTGCGGGCGGTGCCGCCGGGTCCTGGGCGTTGGCCGCCAGCGGAACGAGCAACACGAATGCTAAGGCCGAGACTTTGAGGTGCATCATGATCCCCTTGGTTGTTGTGATTGAACCTGGCGGAGAAAAACAGACCGAGTGGTTCTGGTAAAGAATTTTCTGCGCCTGGGCCCCACATCTTTCGCATGGGACACGGTGTGGAAACAAGTCCGCAACAAAGTGACCCTCCCGGCGGAAGGCACTTCCGCTGCGCGGGGGAGGCGTCCTCCTCATCCCCTCCACAAGGTTGGAGCTGTGATCAGGGCCAGCGCCTCCACGTGCGGGGTGTGGGGCAGCATGTCGAATGGCGTGACGCTGCTGACGTTGAACGTGTCACGGCCTGGACCGGCAGGCGCCATCAACATCGTCAGATCCCGGACCAGCGTGTCTAGGTTGCAGCTGAGGTAGGCGATAAGGCGAGGCCGCAAACGGGCGGCGTGTTCGAGCACAGCCGGCGCACAACCCGCGCGCGGCGGGTTGAGCACCAGCAGATCCGCGGCGTCGATCTCGGCCAGGCGGACGGCAGCGTCGCCGGTCAAGAAACGCAACTGGCCGGGGCCCGACGGTTGCGCCGCCGCCGCCGCGTCCAGCGCGGCCGCGGGTTGCGCCTCGATGCCGACCACCTCGTCCGCGAAGTTCGCCAGGTGAAGGGCGATACCGCCAACGCCCGAGTAGGCGTCGACCACCCGGTGCAGGCGTCCAAGCGGCGCCGCCGCCGCGCGGATGGCCTGGTAGACCAGCGCGCCGACGTCGCGGTTGAGCTGAAAGAACGACCGCGACGACAGGCGCACGCGCACCTCGCCGATGGCGTCGTCGATGGTGGAGGAACCGTCGAGCAAGCGTTCTTCGTGGCCGAGCAGCACATTGCCGGTGGTGGGGTTCACGTTGTGCACGACGCCAGCGACCGCCGGTGCGCGCCGCCGCAGTTCGCGCGCCCATTCGTCGCCCGCTGGCAGATCCGGGCGCGCCGTCACCAGCGTGGCCAGCACCGCGCCAGCGGCGTTGCTGCGCAGGAGCACGTAGCGCAGAAGCCCGGTGCGGTGCACCTCGTCGAAGGGCGGAACGCCGCGTTCTTCAGCCAGATCGCGCACCACCCGCGCCACATCGTCGATCACGGGCTCGACCACACGACAGCCCGCCAGATCGACCAGCCGATGTGATCGTGGCGCGTAGGCGCCGAGCACCAGTTTGCCCGCGCCGTCGCGACCGGCCACGTACCGCCCCTGGTTCCGGTAGCCGAGCGGGCGCGGCGACGGCACGCAGGCCGCGACCGGAACCGCATCGAGGCCTGCGCGTGCGAGGGCGTCCAGGACCTGCCCGCGCTTGCGCGCCACCTGGGCCGGGTAGGCCAGGTGCTGCAGCACGCAGCCGCCACACGACGCGAAGGCCGGGCACGCCGGGGTCACCCGGTCGGGCGAGGCTATGACCACGGTCGCGAGCCGGCCCCACGCGCTCGATTTTGCACCGGTCCGGTGCGGCGATACATGCTCGATGGTGGCGCTCACCTTCTCGCCCGGCAGGGCGCCGGCGACGTGTAGCCTCAGATCGTCGGCCTTGCACACGCCCGCGCCGTTGTCGTCGAGGGTGTCGCACGTCAACGTGAGCGTGGAGCCGGGGCGTGGAATCATCGCTGTCTGCGCAGGGCCGAAAAGCCGAAGCCGAGAATGCCAGGCAGGATGCCGAGCGTGCCCAGCACCACGAACAGCGTCTGCGGTGCCACATGCTCGGCGAGCAGTCCGACGCCGCCCGAGGACAGCGCCGTCATGCCAAACACGGTGACGTTGAGCAGGGCGAAGGTGCGACCATGCATCGGCCCCGGCACCGACTGCTGGATCAGCACCGTACGCGGGATGATGATCATCGGAATCGAAAGCGCGTGCACGAACTGGGCGACCTGGAGCTGCCCGAGCGTGGTGCACAGTCCAAGTGGAATGAAGGTGAGCCCGTCGAGCATGATGCCAATCAAGATCATGGGCCCCTTGGGTGCGCGGCGGGCGAGGGCCCAGAAGCTCGTACTCGCCGCCACCATGCCGAGGAAGAAAAAGGTTTGCGCGCGGGCGTAGGCGTCGGCGCCAAGACCCAGGCGCTCCTTGACCAAGAGTGGTGTGGCGACGTGCGCGAGCCCCATGATGAGCAGGTTTTCGATCGCCGCCAGCAGCAGCACGGCGCGAAGCACCGGGTTCGCCAGAGTCGTGCGCAACCCGACGGCTGCTTCGCGGGCGATGCCGGCCACGAACTCGGCCAACGGCTCGCTGGCAGTGGCCGCCGGTCGATGCGCCAGGCGGCGCGCCTCGGCCGGCAGCAGCGTCAGGCAAGCTGCGGAGAAAAAGAATGTGGCGGCGTCGAGGGTGAACAGATGGATGTGTCCCAGACGCGGGATGGCCAGCGCCGCCAGCGCCGGTCCGGCCACCAGTGCAGTGAACTCCGAGACCTGGAACACGGCCGCGGCGGCGGTCAGGTGTACCCGTGGAGCGATCTCGGGAATCAGGGCCTTGATAGCGGGGTTGAACAACGTGCTGCCCGTGGCCAGCGCGAACATGGCCACCGCCAGTGCTGCGATGCCCAGGTGCCCGGTCAGGTAAAGCGCTGGGATCGCCGCCACCGCCAGGCCGCGCAGCAGGTCGGCCGCTATCATGACCCGTCGCCTGTCGTACCGGTCGACGAACGCACCCGCGAATAGCCCAAAAGCCAGCGCCGGCAGGAAGCTGGTGGCAATGGTAAGGCCGCTCTGAGACTTCGAGCCGGTCACCTCGAGAGCCAAGAAGAAGATCCCGACCAGGAACAGCGAGTCGCCCACGTGCGATACCACCTGCCCGAGCCACAGCAGGGCAAGCGCCCGCCGCCACGTCGGCGATGCCGCGGCAGCGCTACCCGGGACAGTGCCGGTCGTCGGGTCAGCGTGGCTCACGCTGCGGAGCCTTCCGGGTGTGGCATAGTCGCCAGGTTCCAGGATCCGCTGTGCTGTTCGCTCATATCATCGCGCTCTACGCTGCCGTCGCGGGTGTCACCGCGCCACGGCTCGACGTCAGGTCCTGGCAACTCGGCAACGGACTGTCGGTGCTCATCCTTGAGGATCACAAGGCACCCATCGCCAGCGTGCAGGTCTTCTACCACGCCGGATCCAGGGATGAGACGGTAGGCACCCGCGGTGTTGCCCATATGTTCGAGCACATGATGTTCAAGGGCTCCGAGCATGTGCCGCCCGAGGCGCACGCGCGGCTCCTGCACGAGGCCGGCGGCCTGTCGAATGCGTTCACCACCGAGGACGTGACCGCCTACCAGCAGACCGTCCCGGCGTCGCAGGTCGGGTTCGCTCTGCAGCTTGAGGCGGAGCGCATGCGCCGCCTCAAGCTGTTTCCCTCGACCGTGGATTCCGAACGCAACGTCATGATGGACGAGCGCCGACAGCAGGTCGACACCAACCTCATCGGGCGAGCGCTGGAAGTGTTTCGAGACCTGGTCTTCGGGCAGCATCCCTACCGGTGGACCGCGGCTGGCGTGATGGACGACTTGCGGCGTATCACCCCGGCGGAATGCAAGAAGTTCTACGACACTTACTACGTCCCCAACAACGCGACCGTGATCGTCGTCGGTGACGTCGTCGCGGGCGACGTGCGCAATCTGGTGGAGCAGCACTTCGGGTCGATCCTGGCTGGTGACGATCCACCGCGCGCCGCGATCGCGATGCCGCCGCAGACCGCCATGCACGAGCAGGTCGTACAGATGCCGATCGATCTGCCACTCATCATCGGTGGCTACCATATTCCGGCGGCCCGCCACGCCGACATCCCGGTTTTGCAGGTCCTGGCCAGCGTGCTGGGCGACGGTGAGTCGTCGCGCCTGTTTCAGCGGCTGGTGCGGCAAGAGAAGCTGGCGCTCGGTGCCGGCGGAGACGCGCAGGTGATGGAGGACGCCGGGCTATTTCTGGTCTATGCCGTACACCCTCCTGACAGTGTGGAGCCGCGTCTACGCCAGCTGCTGCTCGAAGAGATCGTACGGGTTCGTACCGACGGCGTCACCGCCGACGAGCTCGGTCGGGCCAAGAACCAGCTTGCCGCACAGTTCATCTACGGCCTCGAATCGGTCGACGGTCTGGCTCGCGAGCTGGGTGTGGCCAGCTACGTCCTGGGCGATCATCGTCGCTTCACTGATGGCACGCGGCGCTTTCTGGCGGTCTCAGCTGACGACATCAAGCGTGTGGCCGCACGGTATCTGGTCGAGAGCAATCTCACTCTGCTCATGCTGCGCCCGCAGGTTTCGCCGCCGGCGCCGGGGCTGAATCGTTGAGTTCGACGTCGAGATCCACCGCCCGCGTGCCGGCGTTGGCCGCAGCGCTGGGCCTGGCACTTTCGTGTGCCGGCATGCTGCCGCCGCCGCCTACCACAGCGACCCTGGAAGCGGCGACCGGCAAGCAGGCCGTCGAGGGGCCGCGCCGGCAGGCTCCGATTGCGACTCCGGCCGAGGACGATCTCGCGGCGTCGTACTGGGCCAACCGCACCGATCTGCTGAAGGCGCCTGCACTGCCCGCGCCGACAGAGTTGCCGCTGGCGCAGGTCGTGCGCTGGAAGCTGCGCAACGGCCTCGATGTCATGGTCGTGCCACGCCCCGATCTACCTGTGGTCAGTCTGGACGTCGCGGTTCGCAGCGGCGCTTTCGACGAGGGCAGGGACGATCTTGGGATCGCCGACTTCGCCGCCGCGATGTTGCGCAAGGGCACCGACACGCGCTCTGCCGACGCCATCGCGCGCGCAATCGATTTCGTCGGTGGCAACCTGGACACAGCCGCCGGGCCCGAACATTCCAGCATTGCCTGCACGGTGCTGTCGAAGGACGCGCCAGTATGTCTGGACCTGGTCGCCGACCTTCTGCTGCACCCTGCCTTCCCGGAAGCCGAGATGGCCGAGGTGCGCGCGCAGTTGCAGGGTGCGGTCCGCCAGCGCTACGGGAATTCTGCACTGCTCGCGGTGGCTCATTTCGACAACTTGGTGTTTGGCGAGGATCACCCCGCCGGCCGGATCACAACGGTCGACGACATCGGGAAGATCAAACGTGACGATGTCGTGCGCTTCTGGCGGACGCACTACCGGCCCAACAACAGCCTGCTGGTGATAGCCGGTGCGGTGGACCCGGTTGCCCTGCGTGGCGAGATCGATCGTCGTTTTGCGTCCTGGAAGGCCGCCGCGATTCCCGCGCGCGCCGAATTCCATGTGCCCGAGCGCAAAGGCGCTCGGTTCCTGCTGATCGACAAAGAGGATCTACCGCAGGCGACCGTGATGTTTGGCCACCGGGGCCTGGCGCATCGGCACCCGGACTGGTACGCGGCAACCATGATGAACTATGTGCTCGGCGGCGCGGACGTCGCGTCGCGACTCACGCTCGAGCTGCGGGCGCGCCGCGGCCTGGTCTACGGCATCAGCTCTTCGTTCGGGGCCTCGCTATACGACGGCACCTTTCGGGTGACCGCGGCGACCCGCAACGAGTCGGTGTGGGAGTGTCTGATGGCGGCGGTGCAGGAAATCCGTCGCATCCGCGCTGACGGTCCCACCGAATCCGAACTGGCCAAGGGGCGGGGCTTCTTCGCCGGCAGCTATCCCTTCAGGCTGCAGAGCGCGCAAGGACTGGCTGCCAACTTGCTGGGCGCCGAGTTGCATGGGCTGGGCGTGGCGTACGTCAAGCAACTCCCGATGCGGCTCGCACGCGTCGATGTGGCGCGGGCCAAGCAGGCGGCCCAGGACTTCCTCCAGCCCGATGCGCTGGTGGTGGTGATCGTCGGTCGCGCTGATCTGATTGCGCCCGTGCTCGAGAAGAACGGCATGAAGTACGAACGCATCTCCTACCGCGATCCACCGAGCTACGTCGCCCGTGGCAACCTGCGCCGTGGGGTGGCGCAGTCCGCCTCTTCCGGTGACGGGGACAAGGCCCGGGCCCTGCTGCAGAGCGCGCTGGTCGCCCAGGGCGGCGCGAACCTGCGCAATCTCAAGGAGCTCAAGATCGTCAAGAGTGGCGAACGTCGTCAGGGCGGCGTGATCGCCGATCTGCTGGTCACCACTTACTACCGGCGCCCGGATCGAGTGCGGGTCGAGCAAAGCTCCGTCCTGGCAACCGGGAAGAGCGCATCGGTCTACGTGGTGACGCCGACCGCCGTGAAGGGTGGCGCAGCCGGCCAGCGGCTGCGTGCCGCTGCACCCATAGCCGAACGCCGCCTGCGGGCTGCGCTGTTCGAGGATCCGAATTTCTTCGTACAGAATGCCCTCGATGCCAGCCCGGTCATCCCCTTTCAGCTGGCGCCACCGCTAGAGGATGCTGGACGCGTCTTCGACGGCGTGGTGTTTCAGACACCTGCCGGCGAATGGACGACGCTGTATTTCGATCGCGACACCCACCTGCTCGCCCGCATCAAGTCAGCGGGCGAGGGCGGCGTTGATCAGGTCGAACTGCTGGATGACTACCGCGAGGTGGGCGGCATCAAGTTCGCCCACCAGCAGACCTCCACCGGACATGTTGTTTCGCGCGCGCGCGTCACCGAGATCAAGGTCAACCCCGGTCTCGATCCGTCGTTGTTCGAGTAGCTTCGACCCTGCTCCTAAACGCTCTTGCGGCGGGCGGGCATGGGCAGCGGCATCCCGTCGGGCGGCCGATCGGCGATGGGCACGTTGGTAGCCGCCACCGGGCGTTCCAGCGTCGACGTTGCCTTGGTGCACGCGAGGGTGCGCATGGCCGAGGGGAAAGCCACGTCCACCTTGCCGGGGCCGGGGTTGCCCGCCACGACCCCGACTCCGAACGCCGGGTGATCGATGCGCTCGCCCGGCTGGTACATGTCGCGCGGCGAGTACGTGCGGGGCGGCTTCGACGGATCGAAGGGCGGCGGCGGCCCCGAGGTCGGCTCGGTGTGCTTGGCGGCCCGGCGGCGGAAAGTGCGCTTGCCGGGCGGCTGGGTGGCGCCCGGCGCTGGCTCGGGGATGCCATCAGGGCCCCGGTAGCTGTGCTGGCTGCCGCAGCGTTTGCACACGACCTTGGCGATCTTGTCGGCCATCTTGGCCATGATCACATGCCAGCTCTCACCACAACGGGCGCAGACGTCCTCGATGTCATCCCCGACGGTGTTCATACGATGGGGCTCCTGGTTGGCTGCAGAGATTCAAACATGGGCGGTGTCCCGGTGCTCGCCGAAAACGTCACGGAACACCTGACTTATCTCGCCCAAGGTGACGTCGACTTTGACAGCGGCGAGCACGGCATCCATCACATTGCTGTCGCCCTCGCACGCGCGCCGCACCTCGCCCATGCCCTGAAGGGCGGCGGCCGGGTTTCGCCGTGACCGTACGCCACGAATCTGGGCGACCTGGTCCGGCTCGGCGCGCGGGTCGATCTTCAGGGTCGGGATGCGGTCCTGTTCGCGATCCTGATAGCGATTCACGCCCACCACCACGCGGCGACCAGCGTCGATATCCCGCTGCTGCGCGTAGGCGGCGTTGGCGATCTCGCGCTGCGGGTAGCCGTCCTCGACCGCCCTCACCATGCCGCCCATCTTGTCGATGGTATCGATGTACTTCTGCGCCGCCGCCTCGATGTCCGAGGTCAGTGACTCGACGAAGTAGCTGCCGCCCAGCGGATCGACGACCTGGGCAACTCCCGATTCCGCCGCCAGAACCTGCTGCGTGCGCAGGGCCAGGGTCGCCGCCTCCTCGGTAGGCAAGGCGTAGGTCTCGTCGAAGCTGTTGGTGTGCAACGACTGCACCCCGCCCAGCACGCCCGCCAGCGCCTGGTAGGCCGTGCGCACAACGTTGTTCAGCGGCTGCTGCGCCACCAGCGAGACACCCGCGGTCTGCGCGTGCGCGCGCAACAGCCACGAGCGCGGATTCTTCGCTCCGAAGCGATCACGCATGATCCGCGCCCACATGCGGCGCGCGGCTCGCAGCTTGGCGATCTCCTCGAAGAAATCGTTGTGCAGATCCCAGAAGAACGACAACCGCGGCGCGAACGCATCCACGTCCAGGCCTGCCTCCAGGCCGAGTTGCACGTAGCCAATGCCGTCGGCCAGCGTGAAAGCCAGTTCCTGCACGGCCGTCGCGCCCGCCTCCCTGATGTGATAACCGCTGATGCTGATCGTGTTCCACAGTGGCATGCGCTTCGTGCAGTGGACCATCATGTCGCGCACGATGCGCAGGTGCGGCCGTAGCCCGCAGATCCATTCTTTTTGAGCGATGAACTCCTTGAACATGTCGTTCTGCGCGGTGCCCGTCAGGCGGTCGGGCGAAATACCGCGCGTCTCGGCCAGTGCCTCGTAACACGCCACCAGCACGACCGCCGGCGCATTGATGGTCATCGACGTGCTCACCCGATCGAGCGGGATGCCGTCGAACAGGCGGTCCATGTCGTGCAGGCTTGCGATCGACACGCCCTCGCGCCCGACCTCGCCGAGCGCGCGCGGATGATCCGGGTCGTAGCCCATGAGCGTGGGCATATCGAACGCCGTCGATAGGCCGGTCTGGCCCTGCGCCAGCAGGTATTTGAAGCGGCGGTTGGTGTCTTCGGGGCTGCCGAAGCCCGAGAACATGCGCATCGTCCACGGTCGGCCCCGGTACATGGTCTCGTGCGGGCCGCGGGTGAACGGAAACTGGCCCGGAGCGCCCAGATCCGTCGCAGGCGAGAAGCCGCGCTTCACCAGATCGGCCGGGCCGTACATAGGTGCAAGCGGAAGTCCGGACAGCGTCGCCAGCTCCGGGTCACCGCGTCCGCCCGGTGCGCCACCGCCCTGATTCGCGTGTGCCTCGGTCGCGCCATCGTGCCTCAATCCAGCGGGTTGCGACATTCAGGGCTCTCGAATACGTTACCTGCCCCGACCGCGCTTCACAAGGAAGCCGCAGGGATTTACCCGGTAATTTGCGTGCGTTTCGACCTAATTTTTTTCGATCTTGACGGCACCCTCGTCGACTCGCTCGTCGACATCGCCACCGCGTTGAACCACGTGCTCGGCAGTCGTGGACTTGCGCCTCTCCCGGTCGACATCGTGCGCGGGCTGGTGGGTGACGGCGTAGCCCGGCTGGCCGAGCGTGGCCTGCTCGCGCACGGCCGGCCCGCGCCCCCCGACGAGGTCGCGGCGCTGGCCCAGGCGATCGCCGCTTTTTATCTGCGCAATGTCTGTATCGACTCGCGCCCGTTTCCCGGTGTGCCCGAGACGCTGGCTGCGTTGCGGGCCACGCCCGGGCGCCGGCTGATTGTGCTGACCAACAAGCTCGGGGGCGTCGCGCGTGCGTTGCTGGCGGCGCTGGGTCTCGACGGATCGTTCGACGCCATCATTGGCGAGGCTGACGGTTACCCGCGCAAGCCCGCGCCCGACGCCATCCTGGCGCTGCTCGACCGCCACGGCGTCGCGAAGGATCGCGCCCTCATGGTCGGCGACGGCCTGCCTGACCTGGCAGTCGCCCGCGCCGCAGGCATAGCGTGCGCAGCCGCGGCCTGGGGCTACGTACCGCGAGACAGCCTCGCGGCGCTGGCTCCCGAATTCGTGCTCGAAACGCCGCGCGATCTGCTCGGCATCGCGTGAACCTGCAGGTCGGCGCTACGCCTGGGCCGCAGCTTCGGGGGGCTTGCTGGTTTCCGGTCCCGGCGCCTCGATCGCCACCGGCTCCAGGGTCAGCTCCAGCACTTCCTGGATGCGCTTGACGAAGATCAGCTCGACGTCGCGGCGGATGCTCTCTGGGATGTCGACCAGATCCTTGCGGTTGCGGTCGGGCAGAACCACGCGGCGGATGCCAGCTCGGTGGGCGGCGAGCACCTTCTCCTTGATCCCGCCCACCGGCAGCACGCTACCGCGCAAGGTGATCTCGCCGGTCATCGCGACATCGCCACGCACCCGGCGCCCGGTGAACAACGACACCAGCGCCACCGTCATCGCCACGCCCGCCGACGGGCCATCCTTCGACACGGCCCCGGCGGGGACGTGCAGATGAACGTCGATCTTCTCGAAGTCGACCCCGATGCCCTGCTCGTCGACGTGGGTGCGAACCCAGGACAGCGCCGCGCGCGCTGATTCTTTCATCACGTCGCCCAGGTGCCCGGTCAGGATCAACGACGACTTGCCAGCCATCATCGATGCCTCGATGAACAGGATGTCGCCACCACTGGGCATCCAGGCCAGGCCCGTGGCCACGCCCGGCACCTCGGTACGCTCGGCGACCTCCGAGTAGTACTTCTGCGGTCCCAGGTACTCCTCGACATGGGCCGGCGTCAGTTTGGGTTCGTGCGGCAAGCTCTCGGCGACCTTCACGGCGACGCCGCGGATGACGTTGGCGATCTCGCGCTCGAGGTTGCGCACGCCGGCTTCGCGCGTGTACTGCTCGATGATTGTGTTCAGTACGTCGTCGTCGAAAGACACCTGGGCCGACGTCAGGCCGTGCTCGCCAACCTGCTTGGGCACCAGATGCCGCTTGGCAATCTCCAGCTTCTCTTCGCGCGTGTAGCCTGGAATCTCCAGCACCTCCATGCGGTCGAGCAGAGCCGCCGGGATGGTGTCGAGGTTGTTTGCGGTGGCTATGAAGATGACGCCAGACAGGTCGAACGGCACTTCAAGGTAGTGGTCCGAGAACGAGTTGTTCTGTTCGGGGTCCAGGACCTCAAGCAGGGCGGCCGCCGGATCGCCGCGGAAGTCAGAGCCCAGCTTGTCGATCTCGTCGAGCACGAACACCGGATTCCGGGTGCCCACGCGTCGCATGCCCTGGATCACCCGCCCCGGCAGCGCCCCGATGTACGTGCGCCGGTGGCCGCGGATCTCGGCCTCGTCGCGCACACCGCCCAGCGACGCCCGGATGAATTCGCGTGACAGCGAGCGCGCGATGGATTTCCCGAGCGACGTCTTACCCACGCCCGGCGGGCCAGCCAGGCACAGGATCGGGCCCTTCTTACCGGGCGCGAGCTTGCGCACCGCCAGGTACTCGAGGATGCGCTTCTTGACCTTCTGCAGATCGTAGTGGTCAGCGTCCAGGATCTTGCGTGCCGCTTCCAGATCCAATGTGTCAGTCGTCGATTTGGTCCAGGGCAGTTCAACCAGCCATTCCAGATACGTCCGCTGCACCGTGTACTCGGCCGACGATTGCGCCATCTGGCGCAACCGATCGAGCTGCTTGCGCGCGACCTTGGCTACATCCTCGGGCATGTCGGCGCCCTTGATCTTCTCCTCGAAGTTGTCGAGGTCGCTGCCGTCCTCACCTTCACCCAACTCGTCCTGAATGGCCTTCAGCTTCTGGCGTAGCACCGCCTCGCGCTGGTGCTTGGAGAATTCCTCGCGCACCTGGGTGTCAATCTTCTGCTTGACCTTGATGAGCTCGACCTTGCGTTGCAGCAGCACCAGCAGGCGCCGCAGCCGTTCGGCCACGTCGACCTCGACCAGCAACGAGGCGCGCTCCTCCGATGACAGGTCCACCGTCGCAGCGATGATGTCGCCTAGCCGGCTCGGATCCTTGTTCTGGTCGAGGATCTGCGCGGCTTCGTCGGGAATGTCGGGGGAAATGTTGATCAGTTGCTTGGCGACGTCGAACACCGCCATGCCGAGTCCATCGATCTCGATGGGGTCCTTGCGAATCTCCACCAGCTGCTCGTAGGTCGCGAGCAGGAACGGCTTCTCCTGGGAGAAGCCGGTGATGCGGCGCCGTTCGAGTCCACGCAGTACTGCGGTCACCCGGCTCTCGGCGGCCTTGACGATGCGAACGATTTCGCCCTCGACGCACACCCCGTACAGATCGCTGCCCGCGGGTTCTTCGATGTCAGCGTCCTTCTGCGTGCCCACCAGCAAGTGGGCGCCCTTGCCCGGCAGATTCTCGATCAGCTTCAGCGAGCTGGCGCGCCCGATCTCGACCGGCATCACCGCGCCTGGGAACAGCACCAGATTTCGCAGCGACAGCAGAGGCAGCGTCTTCCCGGTCTCAGTCATGGGCCGTCCTTTTCTCCGCTCAGCGTTGGTGGGTTGTCAGCGTGGTCGAGCACGCCGATGCCCCTCGTTTCAACTTAGAAGGCCGAAGCATCACCTGCAAGGGCAAATTCGTCGGAAAACGCGTGGCTGGGTTCAGCACGCGCTCAAAAATCACGGGGCGGCTTTTCGGAGGTGCGCCGGTCCAGTTCCTCGACCAGGTGGCGGGTCTCGGCATCATCAGGCTTGAGGTGGGGCACGAGGATCTGAACCTGACAGATCTGATCGCCCCGTGAACTGTCTGGCCGCTTGACCCCCTTGCCCCGCAGCCGCAGCTTGGCACCGCTGGATGTGCCGGGCGGGATAGTCAGGCGCACCGGCCCCTCCACGGTCGGAACGTCGACCCGCGTTCCCAGGGTGGCTTCGGCTATCGACAGAGGCAATTCCAGGGTCACGTCATGTCCATGTCGTCGCAGGTGGGGATCCGGGGCGACGTTGATCTCCAGATGCAGATCGCCAGGTTCACCGCCGCGACCGGGGGCCGGCGCGCCTTGACCTGCGAGCCGTAGGCGGCCGCCCGATTCGACCCCGGCCGGAATGGTGACCTCGACGTTCCGGCCGGCCCCGGTGCGTACCCCGCGCCGGGTTCCGAGTGCCGCTTCGGAGAAGCTAATTTCCGCTCGGCCGAGCACGTCGCTGCCGCGGCCAACCCGGCCCGACCCACGTCCGCGCCCGCCGCCGGTCCACGGATTGGCCCCGCCGCTGAAGAGGCTAGAAAACAGGTCGCCAAGGTCGAAGTCGCTGGCGACCCGGGCGCCGGAACCGCGCGGGACGCCGCCCCCGAACACCTGGGCGAAGGTCTCAGGGTCGAAGCCTTGCGGCATCCCGTCTTGGCCCACGGGGGCGTGGCGGAGCCGGTCGTACTCGGAGCGCTTCTGCTTGTCACCAAGAATCGCGTAGGCGTCGCTGGCTTCCTTGAAGCGCTCGGTCTTCTTGCTGTCGCCTCCGGTGGCGTCGGGATGCAGCTCCTTGGCCAGCTTCCGGTACGCCTTCTTGATGGTATCTGCGTCGGCGTTCTCGGCCACAGAGAGGGTCTGGTAGAGGTCTTTCATCGCGCCTGCCCATTCTAGTTCACGGCGGCGATGGGGCTCCTCCGTTTTTGGTCGAACGCCAGCGCGTCACCGGCGCGGGTGACGAATATGGTGTCTCCGGGGGAGAACTCGCCAGCGATGATGAGCTTGGCCAGCGGGTCCTGCACATACCGGGTCACAGCCCGCTTGAGCGGACGCGCGCCATAGACCGGATCGTAGCCTCGATCGGCCAGGAAGGTGCGGGCGCTGTCGTCGAGTTCGATGTCGAGGTCGCGCTCGCGCAAGAGCTTGCGGAAGCGCGCCACCTGGAGATCCACGATGCGGTCCAGATCGGCGCGCCCCAGACGGTGGAAGGTCACCATCTCATCGATGCGATTGAGAAACTCAGGACGGAACGTGCGGCGCAGTTCGTCCATCACGCGCTCGGGGTCGACCGCGCCGGTTTCCGCCGCGAAAGTGGCACCACCCACGTTCGAGGTCATGATGATGACGGTGTTGCGAAAGTCCACCGTGCGGCCATGGCCATCGGTCAGACGGCCGTCGTCGAGCAGCTGCAAGAGCAGGTTGAAGACGTCGGGATGTGCCTTCTCGATCTCGTCGAACAGCACGACCGAGTAAGGCCGCCGCCGCACCGCTTCGGTCAGCTGGCCACCTTCGTCGTAGCCGACGTAGCCGGGCGGGGCCCCGACCAGACGCGAGACCGAGTGTTTTTCCATGTACTCCGACATGTCGATGCGAACCATGTGGGTCTCGTCGTCGAACAGGAATTCAGCGAGAGCGCGCGCAAGTTCGGTCTTGCCGACGCCGGTTGGGCCCAGAAAGATGAACGAGCCGATGGGCCGGCTGGGGTCTTGTAACCCAGCGCGAGCCCGGCGGACCGCGTTCGCGATGGCCTCGACCGCCTGATCCTGGCCCACAACCCGCGCATGCAGGCGGTCCTCCATCTGGGTCAATCGCGACTGCTCGCCCTCCAGCATCTTCTCCACCGGCACACCGGTCCATTTGGACACCACCGCCGCGATGTCCTCCTCGGTCACCTCCTCGCGCAGGAACGACGTGCCCTTCTGGGCCACTTGCAGCTCGCCGTTGCGCGCGGCCTGCTGCTTCTCCAGATCGGGCAGGCGGCCGAAGCGCAACTCGGCGGCGCGGTCGAAATCGCCCCGTCGCTGTGCCAGGTCGGCCTCGGTCTTGGCGGCCTCGATCTCGGCCTTGAGCTGGCGCAGCCCGCCGATGATCTCCTTTTCACGATGCCAACGTGACTTCATTCCGTCGGCGCGCTCGCGCAGCTCAGCGCTCTCCGATTCAACCTCGGCCAGCCGCTTGATCGAAGCCGGATCGGATTCCTTGCCCAGCGCCGACTTCTCGATCGCAAGCGACGTCAGCCGGCGCTCAACGTGATCGATGGGCTCGGGCAGTGAGTCGATCTGCATCTTGAGGCGGCTGGCCGCTTCATCCACCAGGTCGATGGCCTTGTCGGGCAACTGGCGTCCAGTGATGTAGCGGGACGACAGGCGCACCGCGGCCACCAGCGCCGCGTCGCGGATGCGGATGCCGTGGTGAACCTCGTAGCGCTCCTTGAGCCCGCGCAGGATGGCGATGGCGTCTTCACGCGACGGCTCCTCGACCATCACCGGCTGGAAGCGCCGCTCAAGCGCCTTATCCTTCTCGATGTGCTTGCGGTACTCGTCAAGTGTAGTGGCGCCCATGCAACGCAGGTCGCCGCGCGCCAGCGCCGGCTTCAACATGTTGGCAGCGTCCACCGAACCTTCGGCACCGCCGGCGCCAACCAAGGTATGCAGCTCGTCGATGAACAGCACCACGCTACCCTCGGACGCCGATATCTCCTTGAGCACGGACTTGAGGCGATCCTCGAACTCACCCCGGAACTTGGTGCCGGCTATGAGCGCGCCCAGATCCAGCGAGAGAATGCGCTTGTCTTTCAGGGACTCGGGTACGTCACCCGCGGCGATCCGCTGGGCGATACCTTCGACGATGGCGGTCTTACCCACACCCGGCTCGCCGATGAGGACCGGATTGTTCTTGGTTCGTCGCGATAGCACCTGCATCGACCGGCGCACCTCCTCGTCGCGTCCGATCACTGGATCCAGCTTGCCGTTGCGGGCGAGATCGGTCAGGTCGCGGGTGTACTTGGTGAGCGACTGATACTTCCCCTCGGCCGCAGGGTCGGTGACCCGCTGGGTGCCACGAACGTCGGCCAGGGCGCGCATCAGCTTGCCGTGATCGACCCCTGCGTCGGCCAGGAGCTTTGATGCCGGGCCCACGTCGCGCGCGACCATGGCCAGCATGAGGTGCTCGCTCGACACGTATTCGTCCTTGAACTCGGCCGACTGGCGGGCGGCTTCCTCAAGCAGCTCTTTGAGCCGGCGTCCCACATAGATGTCAGCGGTGGCGCCCTTGATCTGGGGCAGCGCATCGAGCGCAGCGTCCAGCTTTCGCCCCAGTCCCCCGGCCTCCACTCCCAGCTTGCTCAGGAGGGACGACGCCAACCCTTGCTCCTGATCGAGCAGAGCCTTGAGCAAATGCTCGGGCGCTACCTCTTGATGGTTTCGCTGCCCGGCCACGTCCTGGGCGGCGGCCAGCGCTTCCTGCGCCTTGATGGTGAACTTGTCGAGCCTCATGGTGTCAGCGCCACCTTAAACACCCGGTGTTTTTAGACAAGTTGGAAGGTCAGTGCGCGGCGGGCGTGGTGAATCCGAAGCGTGGGCGTTGTATGGTGCAGCCGTGTCGTATCTGGTGTTGGCACGCAAGTACCGCCCGCAGAGGTTTGAGGACCTCGTCGGGCAAGAGCACGTCGCGCGCACATTGGCAAACGCGATCGCACTCGACCGGGTTCACCACGCGTTCCTGTTCACCGGGGCGCGTGGGGTCGGCAAGACCAGCGCCGCGCGCATCCTGGCTCGCGCGCTGTGCTGCGAAAAGGGACCGACCGCGCAGCCGTGTGGGACCTGCGACATCTGCCAGGAGATCACCGCCGGCCGCTCGGTCGACGTCATCGAGATCGACGCCGCGTCCCACACCAAGGTGGAGGAGACCAAACCCCTCATCGAGACCGTCCGTTACGCGCCCGCCCGCTGCCGCAAGAAGGTCTACATCATCGACGAGGTCCACATGTTGTCGGGGCATTCCTTCAATGCCCTGCTCAAGACCATGGAGGAGCCGCCGCCGTATGTCGTGTTCATCCTGGCCACCACCGAGGTCCACAAGATTCCCGTCACAATCCTGTCGCGCTGCCAGCGTTTCGATTTCAAGCTGATCGCGACCGGGCCATTGGTGCAGCATCTGGGCAGCATCCTCGGGCGCGAGAGGATCGAGTTCGAGCCCGACGGTCTGCGCCTGCTGGCGCGCCAGGCCGCCGGCTCGGTGCGCGACGCGCTGTCGTTGCTTGATCAGATCATCGCGTTCGTCGGCGACGCGCCCATCACGCGCGAGCGGGTCAGTGACGTGCT
>JANPCZ010000231.1:0-4486 GCA_031431215.1 Myxococcales bacterium | reverse complement strand
GCAGCCGCGCCGTGCGGTAGGCGTCGAAATAGGCCAGGCTGGCCGCGAACGCGGGCGTCGGGATGCCGATGCCCTGAGCGGTCGCCACCACGCGGCGCCAGTTGCTCTGCGCCGCGAACAGCTTGGCCTCGAACTCGTCGGTCAGGAGCAAATTCTTGATGTCGGGGGTCGCCTCGAACGCACGCATGATCGAATCGAGCAGCTTCGCCCGGATGATGCAGCCGCCTTTCCAGATGCGCGCCATCTCGCCCAGCGAGATGCCCCACTTGAACTTGTCGCTGCCGGCGCGGATGAGCGCCATGCCCTGCGCGTAGCTGCAGATCTTCGCGCACAGGAGCGCGTCGTGCACGCCCGCGATGAACGTCGCCTTGTCGCCCGGCGAAATCGCCGCGGTGGTCACCGCACGCAGCTTGCCCGAGGCCGCCACCCGCTCTTCCTTCAAACTGGACAGCCCGCGGCCATCGAGCGCCGCAACAATGGTCGGGATCGGCACGCCCAGATCCAGAGCCAGCTCGGCGGTCCACTTGCCGGTGCCCTTCTGTCCGGCCTTGTCCAGCACCACATCCACCAGCGGCTTGCCGGTCTCGGTATCCTTCACGCCCAGACACTTGGCCGTGATCTCGATAAGGAACGACGCCAGGTCGCCCTGGTTCCAGCGCGCGAACACCTCGCCCACTTCGGGCGCCGGCATACCCAGCCCGCGTGCCATCAGATCGTAGGCCTCGGCAATGAGCTGCATGTCGCCGTACTCGATGCCGTTGTGAACCATCTTGACGAAGTGGCCGGCACCGTCGGACCCGACGTGGGTCACGCACGGCCCCGAGTCGGTGCGCGCCGCGATCGACTCGAGCACGGGGCGCAGGGTCAGCCACGATTCCTTGGTGCCGCCCGGCATCAGCGATGGGCCAAGCCGCGCACCTTCCTCGCCGCCCGACACGCCCATGCCGACGAAGTGGAAGCCGGCCTGGCGCATGTCGTCCTCACGTCGACGGGTCTCGGCGAAGTGCGTGTTGCCGCCATCGATCACGACATCGCCGGGCGCCAACAGGGGCTTCAACTGCCCAAGCACGTCGTCGACCGGCTTGCCCGCCATGATCATGATCAGGATGCGACGCGGCCGCTCCAACGCCGCCACCAGTTCGGCAAGTGTCTTCTTGCCGACCAGGTGCTTGCCCTGATTCGCCGGGTCGGCCAGAAACTTGTCGGTCATCGGCGACTCGAGGTTCCACACCGCGACCGAGAAACCGTGATCCGCTATGTTGAGCGCCAGGTTGCGCCCCATGACCCCCAGGCCGATGACACCGAAATTCGAACTCATGCTGGCTCCTTTTTCCATGGTGGCAAAGTGGGCAATAGCTTGGCGAACTCGTCGAGCAACGTCTGCTCGTAAGCACCCTCGTAGTGGCCACCGAAAAATTTCTGCATGCCCTCGCCGACGAAGCGCTCCCACGACTCTTCCTCGAAGCCCGGGTTAATGGGAAAGAACAACGCACCCACGTCGCGGGCCGCTTTCAAATCACCGGGCGCGTCGCCGACCATCAGCACCTTTTTCGATGGATAGCGGCCCTTCGCGGCCAGCGTCAAGTGCTCAGTCTTCGAGCCTTGCTCTTGCCCGGCGATGAGCGCCACCAGCTTGTCGATGCCGTGTTCGGCCCACTCGCGCCGCAGAGCCTCCTCGGGGGTCGCGGATACCACCAGCACGTCGGCCCGGCCTCGCAACTTGGTCAGGCAGTCGCGCACGCCCGGAAACGGTGGCAGGTGATGCACCAGATCCTCGATGGTCTTGTTGACCGCCTTCGACCAGTCGTAGACCAGCGCCAGCTCGTCCCGCTTGTCGCCGGTCGATTCGTCGAGCAGCGCCTTCAGCTTGGGGTTGCCCAGCTGCGACTCGCTCGTCAGCCAGGCGCGTAGGTGGGGCAACTCCGGCACCTTCACGCCCGCCTTCTTGACCTTGGGCATCTCGCTCAGAAGATCGCACACCAGCACGATGGCCTTGAAGCGGTTGCAGCCGCGCGACTGCGAGTACAGGTTGACGAAGTCCCAAGCCTGGTGGACCTGGCGCGAGATGGCCTGGAACCCGAAGTACTTGATCAGGTTCACGCTGAAACTGTCGTTGTGTTTGACCTCCATCGAGTTGAAGACACAACCGTCCGAATCGATACCGACGAAGAATTCCTTCGTCGGCTTGAAATCCCTTAGCGCGGCTTGCGGGTCCTGCGTCATCGCGGTCGATCCTCCGGTGCGTGTTCTCGCACAAGCCCCGGGCCGGATCGAGAGCCCCGAGACTTCGCGCGATATCCGGTAGATTGCGCCGGTGCCGGGCGCGCGCCTCATCCTGTCCAACCGCAACCAGCGCCTGGCCGACGCGTTTGTCGACGAGGTGGCGCAACAGCGTGCCGGCGGCCTTGACGGCCTGTTCGCGCCGGTGCATCTGGTGGTGCCGGCGCGACCGGTGGAGGACTTCCTCAAGCAAGCCCTGGCCGTGAAGCTGGGCGTGGCCGCGAACATCCGGAACCACTTTCTCACCGGTTTTCTCGCCGAAGTGGCGACCACCTCGTTCCCGGACGCACGCGTCGTCGACCGGCGCACGTTGCAGGGCTGGCTGCTGGCACTGCTGGGCGACGACAAGTTGCTGGCCGAGCCGGCCATGGCGCAGGCACGCGCCTACCTGCACGCGGCCGGCGACGCAGCCGCCGCAATCGATAGGCGAAGGTTGCAACTGTCGGCGCGCTTGTCGCACCTGTTCGACGATCGGCTGCTCGATGCCGAGCCACCCCGTGATCTGCCGCCCTGGCAAGCCCGGCTGTGGAACGCGATGTTCGGACCCACCGGCCTCGCCCGTGACCGCGGCCTCGGCCCGCCTTGGTTGATCCTGCCCGAACTGTTTCGCGCCGGCGATGCGGCGGCCTTGCAGGTGCCATCGCCGGTGCATGTCTATGGCCTGCCGCCGTGGTCGCGGCTGTTCGAGCTGGCGTTGCCCACCCTCGCCCGCCGCGCCGATGTCCTGATCTACGCGCTTGGCCCGGGCCCCGAGCTCGCGCCCCCGTCGCCTGCGCCCGGGGCGTCGCAACCCGGGCCGGCCCGCAAGCAGCTTGGTCTGTTCGATCGGATCGCCACTGCCACGACCGGACCCGCGATGGACTGGGGCCGCCCGGCGCGGCTCTGGCCGGCGCGCCTGGCGCGCGCGTTCCCCACCCTCACGCGCGACGAGCGCTTCGAGCCGCGCGCCGACCCTTCGCGGTCGCTGCTCGCCGCCGTGCAGACCGACCTTGCCGGTGACAGCGCGGGCGACAAGGCGGCGACGGCCGCAGACGACAGTGTGGTGGTGCTGGCCTGCCCCAGCCTGCGCCGCGAAGTCGAGGCCATCGCGGGCGAAATCTGGCGCGCGCTCGATGCGTTCGGCGCTGCGGGCACCGTGGGCGGCGCAACACGGTTGCGCTTCGACGACATCGCCGTGCTGGTGCCCGCTGCCGACGCCGAGAGCTACTTCACCCACGTCGCCGCCGTCTTCAAGGAGGCCGGCGACATCCCCCACCAGCTACTGGGCGCTCACCTCGGCCGCACAAGTCCAGTGTTCGAGGCAGTCGATCAGTTGCTGACCCTGCCCACCTCCGCGTTCACCCGCGCCGAGGTTCTGCGCCTGTGCTGCCACCCGCTGGTGATCGCGCGCTTCCCGGACGCCACGCCCGACGACTGGCGCCGCTTCTGCGACGAGCTTGGCATCATCCGCGGCGCTGATAACGAAGACCACCAGGGCACCTACGTCGATCAGGATCTATGGAGCTGGCTCCAGGGCTTGCGACGCCTGGCGCTGGGCGCCTTCCTGCCCGGCCCGGCCGAGGGCGATGGGCGCCCGTTCGTCCTGCCCGACGGTGCCCTGTGCTTGCCGGCCGACGTGCCCGCGGGCGATCTGCCGCGCTGGCTGGGCTTCGCGCGCTTCTTGCGCTCGCTAATCGCCGACACGCGCTTTGCCCACACCGCGCGCTTGACGCTGCCCGAGTGGGTGAGTTTCCTGCGGGCTCTCATCAAGTGCGTGGTCGTGCCGGGATCGCCCGCGGACGAGCGGGCGCTCGCTGCATGTCTGGCCGAGATCGCCGCGCTGGCTGAGATGCCGGTGCCAGGACCGGTGGGTTACACGCTGGTGGCCGAGCTGGTTCGTCACGCGCAGGACACCTTGACCGCCAACCGTGCTTCGCATCCGACCGTGGGTGTGACGGTCGCCGCGTTCTTGCCGGTGCGCGCGGTGCCGTTCCGGGTGGTGTTCGCGGCGGGGCTTGGCGCCGGGTGTTTTCCTGGGCCCGACAGCCGCGACGAGCTTGACCCACGCCCCGCCGGACCACCCGACGCGCCCACCCCGTCGGAGCAAGACCGCGCCGTGTTGCAAGAAGCGTTGCTCGGCGCCAGCGACCGCATCGTCCTGTCGTGGGTCGCGCGCGATCTGCAAACCGGCGATCACCTGGAAGCGTCGTCGGTGATACGCGAGATC
>JANPCZ010000230.1:0-2808 GCA_031431215.1 Myxococcales bacterium | reverse complement strand
GCGATCAACAGCCCGCCGGCCGCCAGCGAGACGGACAGTTCGCGCCCGTTGCGCGTCAGGGGACAGCCCTCCGCCCAGGCGATCAGGTCGCCGTCGTCGTCGGGATAGCCGAAGGCGTGGACCACACCCAGGACCGGCACGCCCTCTCGCAGGGCGGCGATGCTGACCGAGCTGCCGCGGTGCCCCTTTAGATAGGCCGACGTGCCGTCGTTGGGATCGACCAGCCAGAGCATGTTGGCGTGGCCGTCCTTGGCGCGGAAGTTGTTGACGTAGCCCAACTCTTCGCCGCGGTAACACCAGGGAAACGCCTCCAGCAAGAGCTGCTTGATGATCGCTTCCGCCTCGGCGTCGGCCTCGGCATGGCTGCCCGACCCGCGAGGTCCGCCGGGGAGATGGAAATCTGCACGCAGCATCGCGCCCGCTTCGCGAGCGGCAGCGATAGCCACGTCCAAGGCGGCGGCCAGTTCGGCCATGCGGCGGCTCCTGTCTGGGGAGAGAGCAACCGGGGCATTGTGACATGGCGGATTTACCGGCACTAGCCCGACGCGCCAGCGAGGACGCGGTCCGTACCGAATAATCCCCGGCCATTTGGCGAATGAGATGATCGCCCGATGGGCATGGTCCGAACGTTGTGCTGCCCTTTCAGGCAACGCCGTGAACGATTTTATGCCGCAATTTTATGAGGTTCGAACGTGTTGAGTTGGGTTCTTTCTTTCGGAGTTAGTCGGCGGATGTGGGGATCGCCGAGAGGTTTCTTGTCGGGGTTGATCCGGCGGTGGCGGGATCGTTTCGCCGATTTGCGGACATAGTCGTCCGTGACTGCCTGGCGAAGCCGCAGGCGCAGATTGCGGTTGGCTTGCGGTGCCGACTCCAGATGGTTCAGGCAATAGCGCAGCGCCCGCATCGCGCCGGCCAGGCTGCGTTTTCGAGGATCGCCCGTGGTGACGGCCGCTTTAGTCTTGGTCTTGGTCTTCGCGCGCGTCGGCTGCAACTGTTCCTTCAAGGCGAACAGTTCGACAACCGCCATCGCCATGATCGACCAGTTCAACTCAGCCATCAGCCGGCGGTGGTTGCGACAGCGCAGCTTCGCCCGGTCCAGCGTTTGCTTCAGCCCGCGAAATTCTATTTCGATCCCCCAGCGCATTTCGTACAACTTGACGATCTGGTCGTTGTTCAACCGTCGGGAATCGAGCACGCTGGTCAGCATCCACATCCAGGTCTTGCCGACTTTGACTTGCACCAACCGCAACTCCAGCGGAGGCTGATGGGATTTCCTGGCCGCTTCGGGCCAACTTAGCACCAGGCCGCCCTTCTGAGGAACACAATTCATCTTGGTCAACAGTTCGACGTTGGCTCCGACGCGGACGAGGAAGTGTTCGCCGCGGGCGAGGATCGCCGACCACAGCGGGTAGCCCACGAAGCCCGCGTCGCCGCAAAACAGGGTGTTTTTTGGGAATTTGCCTTCGAGCATTTCCATGACGTGCTTCCGCTCGCTGGAGTTCGACGGTCCCAGCCGCCAGGTCCAGGGAAGTCGAAGTCCCATGTGCCACAGCAGTGTGATCCAGGCTTGCGGCGCCTGGGGCTGGGGCTTGTTTTTCTCATTCTTCAGTCGTCGCATGCCCTTGGATTTCTTCTTACGATACTTGGCCGTCTTGCCATGTCCGTAGTTGGGCGCACAAAGGGCTTGCTCGGCGGACTCGGTTCGAGGAGCCGTACTCCGCGATCCGTCGAACGCGATGGGCGCCCAATCTCCTACGCGCCAGAACGATCCTCCCACCTGTTCCATGCGGTGATGCAGCACCGGCCACAACAGCCGAAGCAGCGGGTCGGTCCACGGAGCCAAGGCTTTCATGAATCCCTGATACGTTTTGAACGGAGTCATCCCCAGCAGGCGGCACTGCTCCACGGATGTTTCGAAGGCGTCGGTGACATGCCTGTTCTCCGCCCATGCCCAACACAACGCCAGACACACCAAGGAGGTCGGCAGCCAATTGGCATTCCCATGCAGCTTCAATCCCGCAAAAATATCGGCGTTCGGCAAGAACCACCGCAGCAGCACGTTCAATTGTTCCGCGTTCGAGGGGGTGCGGCACGTAACCGGTTTCCGAATAGATTGTCGGCGGAGCTTCCGGTTTGCACGCTTCTTGTTCCGCTGCTTCCTTGCAGACATAGGCCAGATTCCTTCCTGACTGAATTGGTTTCAGTTGGCACAAGGGAGGAATCTGGCTTTTTCAACTCCTTCAAGTAAGCCCAAATACGCGGATTCATCGGCAAAAAATCGTTCACGGCGTTGCCTACCGGGGCTGACGCGCGGCACCTTGGCAACTGCCGCGCCACCAGGGGGCTAACGCCCAATGCCACTTACTTTAGGAATAATTTCGTCACTTCGCACTACTGGCACGGTTTTTGCGCAAGGAGGTTGGGTTTCTTCAGAACCTGCCACTTTTGCAAGGATGCGACATGACTCGTTGTCCAGCGAACTCAAGTGCGATCTGAAGATCGGTGGAGAGACCTACGAGGACGTGGACCTGGCCTTCCGGGCTCGACTGCGGGGCTGGCGCGTCCGCTATGAGCCCGCCGCGGTGGCCCACCACGGCCTGAACCGCACCAGCGCGGCGCTGCCGGGCTTCGTCGAGCACCACTCGCTGAAGAACCTCATCCTGCTGTGGGCCAAGGACGTTCCCGCCTCCCTCCTGCTCCGCCACGGCCACCGGTTCCTCGTGATGCTCGTGTTCCGGATCGTCTTCACCACGCGCCAGGCCGGCGTGCGGGTCACCGCGCGCTCCCTCCTGGAGGCGATGAGGCTCC
>JANPCZ010000229.1:0-2283 GCA_031431215.1 Myxococcales bacterium | reverse complement strand
CGACGAGGCGCCGCCCGTCGGGAGAAAGGTCCCAGGCCACTCCGTCCGTCGACGTATTGTAGCGGCCGACCAGCACGATCTGCGGCGGGGCGAACCGCGGCTCCGCGCCCTGCGTGAATGCGGCCGCGACGATGGTGTCCTGGACCCGGTACAGCAGCTCGCGCCCGCCGACGCCCCAGCGCGGCTCCCGCCCGCCGGTGCGCGAGACCCGCCAGTGCCCGCTCCCTTCCGCAAGGCGGCGCACGTAGATCTCGTCGGTGCCGGTCTCGTTGGAGACGTACGCCAGCCAGAGTCCGTCGGGCGACAGCGCGATACCGCGCTCCTCGAATGGCGTGCGCAGCAGCGGCCGCGCCGCCTGGACGCTGTCCAGTGACGCGACCCAGACGTCCCGCCCGGTCGCGCGCGTGCGCTCGCGGAAGACGAAGAAGCGGCCGTCGCGCGAGAAGGCGGCCTCGTTGATGGAGTTCGGCCGCACCAGCAGGGATTCCGGGGTTCCGCTGCCATCCGTCGCGATGCTGAACAGTGACGTGGGAGTGCCGCTTCCTCGCTGCCTCAGGTACGCGATCCGCCGGCCGTCGTGACTCCAGCTCGCGTCACTGCTCGCGGAGTCGAAGGTGAGGCGCGTGAGGTTGTTGCTCCGCAGGTCGTAGGTCCAGACATCCTGGACCGTGCGCCCGGAGAAATCCGGCACGTGGAAGGCCAGGCGCTGGCCGTCGGGCGCGAATCGCGGATTCGTGAAGTACCGCGACGCCGTCGGCAACGCCGTCGCCGCCCCGCCTCGCTCGGCGATGACGAGCTCGCGTAACCGCAGCGCCCCGCCGACAAAGGCCACGCTCCCCGTACGCGAGATGCCGAGCTTGCCGGGGTACGCCGGGCCGAAGCGCACCGCCTCGGCGATCGGTGACGGTGGCCCCACCTTCCAGTTTCGGAGATCGAGCGGCGCGCCGAACAACGTGCCGTCGACCTGCAGGAAGGCCACGAACCCGCCGTTCACGTAGCGCGGGTACATGCCGCCCTGCTCCAGCTCATGCACCGAACTATCGGCGAGGGAGAGTGCCGCCAGCGCCGGCTGGCCCTGCCGTACCAGCGTGAACAGGACCGTCCGGCCATCCGGCGTCAGATCGGGCCATCGATACGACACGCCGGTGTCGGGAACCGCGAGCGTGTCCGCCCGGCCCCCCGACGCGCTGACGCGCATCAGCCGATTGCCGCTGCCATACACGATTGTGTCACCCGAACCCCACGACGCGCCCGCCAAGCTCGTCTCGATGATGGTTACCACCGCGCCGCCGGCCAGTGAGACTTTGCGCAGCAGGCCGTCCTGCAGGAACCCCAGCCACGCTCCGTCGGGGGAAAAGAAGGGCTGGCTGGCGCCGCGCGTCCCCGCGATGCGCACCGGATCCACGTTTTCCAGCCCCCGCGAATACAGCCACGGGTTGCCAGACGAGTCCGCCCCCACGTACACGATCCGCGCGCCATCGGGTGAGAAGGCCATCGGCGAACCGGCCGCGTCCCCGAAGCGCCCGGCGCCTTCGTAGCTCAGCGAGAACCGCACGACGGGCGGCGGCGGCGGGGCCGCCCGGGCAGCGATGCGGTCCCAGGCCGCGTAACGGGCGGCGGCGAGCAGCAGCACCCACGGCACCGCCACCACCGCCAGCGCCCGGCGCGAACGCGGCGGCCGCGCCGCCGCGGCAATCCGGGTCGCCGGCATGGCGTAGTCGGTCCGGCCCAGGGCATCGGCGAACTGCGCCGCGGTGGCGAACCGGTCGGCGGGCAGCTTCTCGAGGGCCGTCCGCACCGCGGCTTCGACGTGCGGCGGAATGCTCCGTCGCTGCAGCGTCAGGGAACGCGGCTCTTCCGTCATGACGCGCGCGATGATCGCCTGCGCGGTCGCGCCCACGAACGGCGGCTCGGCCGTCAGCATCTCGTAGAGCACGCAGCCCAGCGCGTAGATGTCGGCGCGGGGCGTGATCTCCTTTTCTCCCATGGCCTGCTCGGGGCTCATGTAGTGCGGCGTGCCTAACGACATACCCGTCTCGGTCATCCGGCTGCCGCCGTCGCTGCGCGAGGCCGCGAGCGCGATGCCGAAGTCGGCCACCATCGCGTGGCCGCCGTGCAGCAGGATGTTTTCGGGCTTGATGTCGCGATGCACGACGCCGTGCTGCTGGGCATAGTCGAGCGCATCGGCCACCTCGCGGGCGATGCGCACCGCGAACTCCACCGGCAGCTGCTTCTCGCGATTGAGCTTGTCGCGCAGCGACTCGCCCTCGATGTAGGGCATGA
>JANPCZ010000228.1:0-10484 GCA_031431215.1 Myxococcales bacterium | reverse complement strand
ACCGCAAGCGCCGCCTGGGCGCCGACGCTTCCCAGCCACACAGGATCAAGTACAAGAAGCTCGTACATTGAGATACCCTGGGCACGCATGATTCCTCAAATTGATCTGGATAGGGCTCTGGCGCGCTGGAAGGCCCGGCAGGCGGGCCACGAACTTCCGGTAGCAGAGGCAGAGCCCATGCTCGAAGCCACGGCCGAGGTGACCGGTGAGGCAATCCCGGAGGAGATGGACGGGATCAACTCCTCGGGCATCGTCTCCATCGATGGCGATGGCGATGGCGATGGCGAAGGCGACGACGAAGTCGTCGAGTAGCTGACTACCTTCTTTAGAAGTAGAAGCGCGCCCCGAGGGCTACGTCGATGTCGATGTAGAGACCTGGGTAGACCCAGATGCCAGGCGCCAGCTCGAAGAACAGTTCGAGGAAGCTGGGCTTTTCGAACGTGAGGTCCAGGCCAACCGGCATGCGGGCCTGGAGGCCCAGCTCGGTGCGATCGCGAAATTCGTTGTTCGAAAAGTGCACACGGGCGCCGGCGCCAATGTGCCAGTCGAGCTTGGCGCTACCGCGAGCGAGGTTGTCCTGCCACAGGAAGTCGCCGTGGAGGCTCAGGTTGCGGTAGCCACCGTCGCAGCCGTACCAGCGGCCCTTGCTGTCGTAGCAGCGGCCACGGCCGTAGTTGAAGAAACCAACACCGAAGTCGATGGCGTTGGAGTTACCGACGAAGACCTTGCCGACAAGGGCGGTTGGGTCGCCGATCTGGAAGCCGAGACCGAAGTTGCGGCCGCTACCGACCTCGGTGGCGTGTGCGAGTTTCGCGCTCCCACTTGCGAGAGCGACGAGAGTGAGGGTGACGCGGAGGCTCGTTTTCATGGCGCACAGTGTACGTTCAAGCCGCAATCTTGATTCATCATTTTTTTGAGCGCGCTCATCGCGGCCTTGCAAGAAGCGAGCTAGAAGCGCCCCGGTGATGTCGAACGACGGTCCGTGCCGCGGGGTGGTCGCGCTGGTCGGATGCGCGTGGGTAGCGCTTGCGTGCGATCGGCGCGAGCCGGCGCCGTCGCCGCCGCCGGGCACGTCGCCAGGCGAGCCGTCGTTGCCACGCAAGTCCGCGTCGACGAAACCGCCCGCGCCGCCGAAGCCCGACCCCGATGCGTTGCCGCCGGCCGTCGATCTGCCACCCGAGCGCCGCGCGATTCAGATCGTGAACGGCGAGGAGCGTGTCGTCGACGCGGACGCCGCGCGCGCGCGTGGGCTAACCATCGTCGACCTCAGCGACGACTGGGCGCCTTTCATTTTCCAGGACGCGGTCGCCGCTGATGGGGCGATCCTGCTCAACCGTTACCGCGCGGTCTTCGTCGGGCTCGCCACTGATCGAAGCGATGGTGACGGACAGCCTTTGTCTCCCGGCGACAAGAATTTCCTCGAGCTCTACGGCATCCCACCGTCGTTGTCGGTGCTGCGCGAGCGTTTCGTCACGGACGCGGCCCGCACCTGCGAGCAGGGCGCTGACATCGGCAAGTTGCTGGCCGTCGACGGCCTCGACACCTGGGGGGCCACCACTGAAAAGAAGGAGCTGGCCAAGGGTCGCCAGCGCGGCGAAAGGATCGAGCAGGCCCGCGACAAGGCCGGGCTCGCCACGCTGGACGAGCTCGCGGCCGCCGAGCCGAGGTTCGCCAAGGACATCAAGGCGCATTTGCGTTTTGTAGCCGAACGGGCTGCCTTTACCGAGGTCGAGAAGCGCCTGGCCTGCGAAGGGCTGATGGATCCGGCGAAGCACAAGCCGGACGTCTACGACACGCCCATGCGCCTGGCCATGCTCGATTTCCAGCAGAAGAACGTGCTCATGGAGCAAGGGGACATCGGTCGCACCACGCTCGAGGCGCTGGCTCGACCCATCCTGGCCAACGACTTTGCGGCTTTGCGCCGGGGGCTGGCCGAGCGCGCGGCCCATGCCGGCGGGTTCGTCGAGGACGGTTCGGCGTCGCTCGCTGCGCGTGCCGGCAAGCCGCCCGCCTACAAGAACGCTACTGGTGAGCGCGTGCCGGTGCCCGATCTGGTTGGGGCCGCGACTGAAGCGGTGCTGGCGCGCCTGGGTCTGGTATCGCCCGAGGACGCGGTTGCTTTCTTTGCGCGGCATCCGAAGCAGGACTTCCGCTGGCTGAAGGTGGCCGTACGCCTGCCCGACTTGCCCGAGTACTACGGCCCGCACATGGATCTCGCCGGCGAGATCGATCGCGGTGATATCTGGTACGACTTCCCCTACAACGCCAAGGGCGAGCGCGTGCCGCAGCCCCGCCGCCGGTATCCGTCGTTCACGCTGTACGTGAAGTGGCGCGGCGAGCGCGTGCCGCTCTTGCGCTGGCGAACCACGATCGGCGGCTGGCGCGCTGAACTTGCCGCCGATGGCGAGGAGTACTTCCGCTACAAGGACTCCGACGTCGGCCCGCGCGTGTGGCGGCACATCGTCGCCGCACCGGTGTGGATCCCTCCGCTCAGCTCGCCGCTTGGGTCGATGGTGAAGACGAAACTGGTCAACGGCGCCAACGTGCGGATCACCAACTACGACGAGGTCGGGCCGGGCTATCTGTCGGCGTACGGCCTGGTCGCGGGCATTCACGTGGAGATGCGCAAGCGCGGTGGCGATGCGACGTACTTCGACAACGGCATTCGCACCCATGGCTCGTTCGATTACATGTCGCTGCGCGGGCGCTTCTCGCACGGCTGCCATCGCCTGTTCAACAACCTGGCGGTGCGCTTGTACTCGTTCGTGCTCAAGCATCGCAAGGCGCGCACGCTGGGGCCAATGGCGCTGAATTTTCGCCGCACTTTCTGGCACGAGGGCGAGGTGTTCGACATGCGCCTGCCGACCCGCGGCTTCTACTTTGAGCTCGACCCGCCACTGCCAGTAGAAACCCTGGAGGGCGAGATCAAGGGCGCCGTCAAACAGCCCATCGCAGGCTACGTGAACAAACCGGGCGTCACGTACACGAGCCACGCGCCACCGGCGGTCGGGGCGGGCCCCGAGAGCAAGGCCGGCGGGGGCGGGGAGGCCCCGTGATGCGGCCGCCGATGGCTGGGTGGGCGCTGGCCGCATTTCTGGCCGCTTGCCAAGGCAAGCAGCCGCCGTCCACGCGGGTGACGGGCACGGAGGCTCCAGCACTTCCAGTCGTGCCGGTCCCGGCTGCGGCGCCACCAGTCACTGGCCCTGCGGCCGTGGCGGTCGCGGCGGCGGGGGCGGGGAAACCGGGCGCTGCGGAGGAACTGCGGGCCGAAGAACGCGAACAGAACCCGCGTTCCGAGAAGGTCAAGATCAAGCTCTTTGTCAGCCCACCCGGCGCCCGGTCGATCGTGTGGTGGGGCCGAAGGAAACTGGGTGCGCTCGGGCCCATGCCGCTGGAGTTCGAGCGGCCGCGCAACAGCGGGCCGGTCGACCTGATGGTGGAGGCCGAGGGATACCTGCGCTTTCATACCCGGATCTTCACCGACCGGGACGACAAGCTGACCGTCCGCCTCTATCGGCCGGATGAGGCCACGAGGCTCATCGGCTACCGGCGCTCAACAGCACCAGAAAAATAGTGGCGCCGGGGGAAGAAGCCGCGACCTGGCGCGTTCATTGCTCACCCCATCCCTATCCGGAGGTCGCTGCCCTATGTCCAGTTGCTGCTACGCCATCATTCCCGACGGGGCCAACCAGCCCGCTGCCATCTTCGAAGATCTCGAGGATGCGCTCGACTGGGCCCTGCGCCGCTATGGCGCGGATTCGTTTCTGCTCCGGCACCTCAACCTGATGCGGGTGGAACGCGCCGATCGACAGGGCGCAGCCGGCCCGGTTTGACCGCGACACGGTCGCGACACTTCCGCGACACCGCGGTCGCGGCTTTTGCTTTTTGTCGGCCCCGTCAGCGGCGGCGGACGGGCCTACCGGCGCGGCGGCTGCCCGGGCGGGGGCGTCGGTTGGGTGGTCGGGCGCGCTGCCCGGCACTGGTGGCGCGGCCTGCGGGGTCCTGGCGTGCCTCCAGCTTTTCCAGGCGCTCGCGTAGTTGTGCTGATTCGCCGCGCAGGCGGTCGACATCCTCGGCCAGCTTGCGGGTCTGCTCGCTGGGGCGGGTGCCTTCGCGCAGATCGGTTAGCGCCTGACGCAGGCGTCGCCGCGCGCGGCCGTCGATCTCGGCGGCCAGCGCCCGCTCCAGCGCGGGCAACCCGCGGGCATCGGCCAGTGAAACCAGCGCCGTGGCCGCATCCATGCGCACGCGAAAATCGCGATCGTCGAGCGCGGTCTCGCACAGTTCGCGAGCCGCGCGCGCGCTTGGCGTGCCCTCCGCCAGGCGCGCGACTGCGGCGATCGTCGCGCGGCGGGTCTGGAACGTGTGGGTAGCCTTGTACTCGGCGCGCACGATCGACAGCGCCTCCTCGTCCATGGTGGCTCCCAGCCCCTCAAGCGCGCGAGCGCGGATGACGTCCTGGAAGCTGGCCCGCCCAAGTAGCTTGGGCAGTACCGCCAGCGCGCGCCGCGATCGGGTGCGGCCCAGGCTCAATGCCGCGGCGGCCTCGACGAAATAGCTGGGATCGCCCTTGTCGGCCCAGCGCGCGAGCAATTCGGCCGCGCGCTCATCGCCGCGGTATTCGCCCAGCGCCGACGCGACCGCTCGCCTGACCTTGGGGTGTTCCTGCTTGCGCGCGCCGATGAGCGCGTCGCGCGCGTCGATCCGTCGAGTCTTGCCCAGCGCCGTCGCGGCCGCGGCGCGCACCGCCCAGAACGGGTCGCGCTCCAGCGCTTCGCGCAGTCCCTCGATCGAAGCCGGCTCGGGCTTGTCGCCAAGCGCCCGCGCCGCCAGCACGCGATCGACGCCCAGTCGCGCCGCGCGCAGCTGCCGCAACCACAGCGGCCGGGCTTTTTCGATCTTGGCGGTCTTCAGCAGCACGTCGCCGGGATCGAAGATCACCTGGGTCGGCTTGCCGGGCAGCGCGAACTCGAACGTGTGCGACCGCTCGCTGACAGCGACGGTCTGATCGCGCTCGCGCCCGTCGACCTCGAAGCGCACCCGCGCCGAGAACGCGTAGAGCTTGTCGCCGCTCTGCTTCTGTTCCAGGCGCAGCGTGCCCGCTCGCTTGTCGTCGTCCCACGACCAGCCGCCCTCCAGCTCGACGTGACCGGGGCTGCCCACCCAGGTGGCGAAGAAGCGATCGAAATTGCGGCCACTTGCATCCTCGAACGCGCGCGCCAGATCTCGCGTCTCGACCGAGCTGTGCGCGTGGCGCTCGGCGTACAGGCGCAGCGCGCGCCAGAAGGTCGCATCGCCAAGTTCGTCGCGCAACATGTGCAGCACGCGCCCGCCCTTTTCGTACAGGTGGGCGTCGAAGATCTCGATCGGTTCCTGGTATTGCCGGCACACGATGGGCCGCTGGTAGCGTCCCGCCTCCGACAGATACGCATCGAGGTCGGCCAGGAAGTCGACGTCGGCCTCGTCGCGGCCGCGGGCATGCTCGCGCCAGACGTACTCGAAGTAGGTGGCGAAACCCTCGTTCAACCAGGCCTCGGGCCACTCGCGGCAGGTCAGCAGATCGCCCCACCACTGGTGCGCCAGCTCGTGAGCGACCAGGGCCTCCATGTCGTGGTCCAGCGCGGCGCGCGTATCGAGCAGGGCCTGATCGGTCAGGGTCGTGGCCGTGGTGTTCTCCATGCCACCGAAGATGAAGTCGGCGACCGCGATCTGGCTGTAGCGGCGGTACGGGTAAGGCACGCCGATGAGCTTCGAGAACTGGTCGATCATCTCGGGAGCGCGGCCGAAGCTGCGCCGGGCGTCGTCCTCGCGTCCGGGTGGCGCGTAGATGTACACGTCGGTGCCGGTGATGGGCGCGCGATCCTTGATTTCGATGAAGTCGCCGCACACCAGGGTCAACAAGTACGCCGCGTGCGGTACATCGAGCACGTAATGCCAGCGCGTGCGCCCGCCGTCGATGTCCTTTTTCTCGCGCAGATCGCCATTGGACAGTACGAACTTGCCACGCGGGGCGGTGCAGATGACCTCGCTCTTGGCCTTCTCGATCGGCGCGTCGACGCACGGGATGTAGTGGCGCGCGTCCTCGTCCTGGCCTTGCGTCCAGCACTGCAACGGGCGCTTGGGATCGTCCGCATCGGGCGTCAGGAAATACAGCCCACGCCGCGGCGAGCACGCGTACTTGACCGCCAGCGTGAAGTGGTCGCCGCGGGCAGGCGGCTTCGGCAGCGTCACGCGCAGCCGCTCGCCGTCGTAGTCGAAGGTCTTGACCGCGCGGCCGTCGACGCTGACAGCCTCGATGGTCATCTCGACGGCGTGGAGCTCGACCGCGCCCAGATCGTCGCGCCGGGCGACCAGCGTCAGCGTCGAGGTGCCGGTGAGCCGCTTGCCCTCGAGGTCGAGGTCGACTTCCAGCCGGATGTGCTCGACCGACACCGGGCGATCGGGAGCGTAGTGATTGGGCGTCCCGGGCGGCACGAAAGGTTTCGGCATGACGACGACGCGCAGGGTACCGCGGCGGCGTTGGCCCTGACAAATCCTGGCGCTCTGGTAGTTTCGTGGCGATGGCATCCGACACGGTTGATCCGGTGCGGCGCAGCTACCTGGTTCCGCAGGCCGCTCCTGCCGACGTCTACGCGGTGGTGGTCGACTTCGCGGCGTATCCGCGGCTGTTCCCGGAACTGCGCTCGACCCGCGTGCTGGCCCAGGACGGCTCGCGCGTGCGGGTCGAATTCAGCGGCCAGCTGGTGATCCCATTTCGCTACGTTCTGGATCTGATGTGCGATCCCGGCCCGCCGTCTGTCGAGTGGACCTTCGTCGAGGGCGACGTGGTTTCGGCGTCGGCGGGCGGCTGGCGTTTCGTCGCGGAGGGCGGCGGCACCCGCCTCGACTACCGGGCTTCGCTGGAAGTGAAGGCGCCGCTGCCCGGCTTCGTGCTGCGCCGGATCACCAACGGGCTCTTGTCGGCGTCGCTACCCGCGATGTTCGCGTCGGTCGCGCGCGAGACCGCGGCGCGCAGGCGGGTAGCGGCACCGTCAACGTGAAAGGCGAGGGCCGGGCAGGGCTGCTTGCGCTGCTCAAGCCGCTGCCGCGGGCCTTCTATGCGCGTCCGACCGACACCGTCGCGCATGACCTGCTGGGCAAGGTCCTGGTTCGCAACGATCAGGTCGACGGCGGGCCTGTGCGGCTCGCGCGCATCGTCGAGGTCGAAGCGTACCTTGGCGTCCGCGACCAGGCGTCCCACGCGCGGTGCGGGCCGACACCACGCGCGGCGATCATGTTTGGCCCACCCGGCCATCTGTACACCTATCTCGTCTACGGAATGCACGTCTGTGCGAACTTCGTGACCGAGCGGGACGGCGTGGCCGGTGCGGTGCTCATCCGCGCTGCCCAGTCTCTGGACGAGGGCGACGACGGGACGGCCCTACGCGGGCCGGGCAAACTGTGTCGGGGGCTGGGCATCGCTCTTGGCGACAAGGGCCTCGACATCACCGTCGCCACGAGTCGGCTCTGGGTCAGCCATGTCGGAGGTCCAACGCCGCGCGTGGCGCGTTCAGCACGTATCGGCGTCGAATACGCAGGCCAGTGGGCACGGCGGAAACTGCGCTTCTACGTGGCCGGCGACCCGAGTGTGTCCGGATCGCGCGGCCGCGTGCGGTAGGTTTCATGCTGGCAGCAGCAGCCGTTCGCGATCCGCCCCGGCCGCCATTTTCTCCAGACGCGCGTCCGCCGCGCAGGCATCCAGCAGCGCCGTGGTCGCCGCTGTGTACTCGGTGCGGCCGAGCTCGCCCACCAGCAGCTTGTAGCGCAGGAACAGGAATGCGGTCTGGGCCACGTCGCCCAGGCAATAGCGCCGCAGCGCTTCGATCTGGCCGGCGTTGTACAGGCCCTCGACCTGACTGCCGTCGACACCGTCCTTGCCCGGCAGCCCGATGAGGCGCGCGGCTCCGTCGAGCGAGGTCATCTTGGCCGCACCGTGGTCGGCGAAAAAATCGCACAGATCGAGATGCCCTTCGGCGCTGTAGCGATACCGGTAGTCGCGCTCGCGGTAGTACCACGGGTACGACAGGCCGTGGTGCAGCGCGCGCAACACCATCACTGGCAGGTCGAAGCCGCGGCCGTTCCAGGTCACCAGGTGGGGTCGGTGCTTGGTCATGAACTCGGTGAAGTCGGCCAACATCCCCGACTCGTCCTTGCTCTCGCTGATGGTGCCGATCTTCTTGCAGATCAGAGCTTCGTCCAGCCACATCACGCCGATGACCACTGGCTTGCACGCGTACAGCGGCGGGAAGGCTCGCTCCGAGCCAGGCGCCGGGTCGGGCGGCGTGAACAGCGTGCGATCGGGAACGGTCTCGATGTCGAGGATCAGGTGACTCGGCGGCATGGTGCGCATTGTACGCGAGTGCGCTCGTGCGCTGTCCGGCCCGTGATATACGCAGCTTCCATGAGCCACCGCCTTGCGACCTTGGGGTTCGTGGGCTTCGTCGTGCTGGCATGCAGCCTGAGCGCCGGCTGCGGGCACCAGCCGCCAGTCAAGCCGTGGCAGCGGCAGTATCTGGCCAAGCGATCGATGCAGTTCGACGGCGGCCTCGAGACGCGCTTCCGGCAGCATCTGCTGTCCTCGCGTGAGGGGGCCGACGGCGGTTACGGCCACGTCGGTGGCGGCTGCGGCTGCAACTGACCGCGATGGGACCGACCGCTCGTCTTGGCCTCGTGCTGCCGCTCCTCTGTGCGCTCGCCGCACATGCTGGCGCCGAGGATCGTATCTCCGTGCGCGGCGCCTACTACCGCGAGGAATCCACCCGGGTGGTCCAGCCCATGCTGGAGTTCAGCAAGGATCTACCCGCGGGGTTCGACGTCGGCGGGCACACGCTGGTCGACGCGATCACGTCGGCGTCAATCGGGCAGGGGGTGGCCCAGGACCGCCTGTTCCAGGAGCGGCGCTACGAGGGCGCCATTGTCGCCGGCAAGTCCTGGGGACACACCCGCCTCGGCGGCTTTTTTCGCCACAGCAACGAGCCCGATTACGTCTCGAACACTGTCGGGCTGACTTTCGCCCACGGGGTTTGGGAGAACAGCGGCACCTTAATGGTAAACCTCGCCGCCGGGCACGACGACATCCAGCCAAAGTTCCAGGACCCCAAGAAGCTGGACCTCGTGTTTGGTGGCGTCGCGTACCAGCAAGCGCTGTCCCCGGTCATGATCGCCGAGGCCGGCTACGAGGCGTTCTACCTCAACGGTTTTCAGGGCAACCCATATCTCAGCCACCCGAGCCTCGGTCGGGGGCGCATCCCCGCCGTTCGCTTGCGCCACGTGGTTGCGGCGCGCATCGCTCGCTTCGTTCCCGCACTGGGCGTCGCCGCGCAACTGCACTACCGCTTCTACCTCGATCAGGACTCCAGTTTGCGCGCCGGACCGTGGGGCATGGTTGCTCATAGCGTGGAGGGGCGTGTCTCCAAGGAACTTGGGCGCGATGTGGAAGTGCGCCTGTCGTACCGCTTCCACAGCCAGGGCGGGGCCGGGTTCTACTGCAAGAATCCGCCGAACTTTCTCAACGATTGTTACGAGATGAATGCGCTCTTTCACTCGGTCGACGAGAAGTTCGGAGGCCTCTCCACGCACCTGCCCGAGGTCAAGCTGACCTGGGATCTGCGCGTCTTGCGCGGCCGCGGTTTCTTTGACCTGTTCGCGCTCGGCGCCGTGGACATTTCTTACGGCATCTTCTTTCAGACCAGCCACTACGGAGGCCAGTGGGGTGGCGCTCACTTGCTGCAAACCGGCTACAGTTTGCCCTTCTGATGTCCGCCACCGGGACGCAGCCGCGCGACCCCAGCCACGGGCGATCGCTCAAGCACATACGCGCGGCGCAGCTGCGTGCGCGCGCTGTCCGCTGGGGCATCGGCAAGTCGGCCCTCGGGACCCTGTTCCTGCTCGGGGCCCTGACCTGGGCGCTGTCACCGGATCGGCATGCGACGACATCTGCATTCTGGATGGCGGCGTTGATGGTCCTTTCCACCGTCAACGTCGGTCTTGGGTTGCGCACCTTCGCGCGCGCGCGCCGAGGTGCCGCCCGCTTCTGGTTGCCCGCGACCCTTGCTTGGGGGGGGCTTGCGACGGTGTTGCTGAAGATCCTGCTTCGTCTGTAAGCGGGCCGCAGCCACGCCGCAAGCAGTCGAGCCACGCGAGGGCGGGTTTTCCGGTCGCGGAGTTCCGGCCATAATCGTGGTGTGGCCTCGCCCTCCAAGCTGTCGCGCGTGCAGATCGAGTCCGTGTTACGGAAGGCCGCCGAGATCGAGGCGGCCAGGAATGTCCATGCCGGCGCCCAGGGCGACGACGTCTCGGAGACGGACGGTCTCGACGCCGACGATGTAGTACGCCTGGGCGAAGAGGCGGGTCTGCCGCGCGAGTCATTGTTGCGCGCGCTCGGCGAGTTACGTCGCGAATCGCTTGCTGCCGAACCCGACGACGGCGCCCTCGCGCGAAGCCTG
>JANPCZ010000227.1:0-12457 GCA_031431215.1 Myxococcales bacterium | reverse complement strand
CCATCGTGCTCGGTCCGGGCGCCGGCCTGATGCACCACTTCTCGTCGACGCTGGCGCTTGCCATCGAGGTGCGGCTGCTCATCGGCTTGCCCAACACCGCGGCCGTGGCCGATCTCGATCTCGGGCTGCAATACTCGTTCTGAAAAACGACCTACGCTAGATCGCGAGAACGATCTTCCCGAACACCGCGCGCGCCTCCAGCAGGCGGTGCCCCTCGGCCACCTCCTCGATCGGCAGCACCCGATCCACCACCGCGCGCAGCTTGCCCTCGGCCACCAGTTGCAAGATGCCGTGCAGCCGCCCCTTGGGCGCCAGCGTAGATCCCAGGATCGACAGCTGCCGCCAGAACACGTGCCGGAGGTCCACGGTCGCATCGTGCCCGTCGGTGGCACCACAAGTCACGATGCGCCCACCTTTGGCCGCCGCGCGGATCGACGACGGGAACGTGGCCGCGCCGGTGTGCTCGAACACCACATCGGCGCCATGGCCGCCGGTCGCGCGCCTGACCTCCGCAACCAGGTTCGCCGACCTGTAGTTGATCACCTCATCGGCGCCAAGATCCCGGGCGCGAGCCAGCTTCTCGTCGCTGGCGCTGGCGCCAATCACGCGAGCGCCCAGCAGTTTCGCGATTTGCACAGCCGCCACTCCCACGCCCGAGCCCGCGGCCAGGACCAGCACGGTCTCGCCCGGCCGCACCCGCGCCTTGTCGACCAGCATCTGCCACGCGGTCAGAAAAGCGATGGGCAGCGACGCCAGCTCGGCGTCCGACGGACCCGCCGGGGCCCGCACGACGTTGACCGCCGGCACCACCACGAACTCCGCCTCACCGCCCCACTCCCGCTCGCCGATCATATGGTAGCCGTCGCAAAGATTGTCCTCGCCCGACAGACAACGCACGCAATGCCCGCAAGAGAGCCCCGGATTGACCACCACACGATCGCCGTCCTTGACGCCCGCACTTGCACCCACGCCCGCGCCCAGTCCGGCAATGTGGCCGCACAGATCGCCGCCCGATACATGCGGCAGCGCAACCTTCAGCGCCGGCAGCCCACCCCGCAGCCAAAGATCGATGTGATTCAGCGCCGCGGCCCGCACCCGAACCAGAATCTCGCCGGGCCCGGGACTCGGCGCGGGCACCTCACCAACTTCCATCACCTCGGGCCCGCCATGACGGCGGAAGAAGGCCGCCTTCATGATCACGAAACCGACTGTAGCCGCGCCCCGTCCGGTTTCGCCGACGCCATCGCCCGCGCAGCTTCCACAACCTCGGCCAGCACACCCAGAAAGGTGTCGATGGTCGCATCGGGCAATTCGCCCATGTTCGACACCTGGATGTGATCGGCGGCCAGAGCGCCCTTGCACCGGTAGATGACGAAGCCGCGAGTCTTCATTCGATCGTAAAGCTCGTCGACCGTGATCACGGTCGGCACCCGCATGGTCACGATGGTGTGTGACTCGCGGCCGGTGTTGGTGAACGAGTGGAAACCCAGGTCAGTCAGCACCCGGCGGATGCGCAGATTGCGGCGGCGGTAGATCTCGCGGCGCGCCGGCACGCCGCCCTGTTCCGCCAACTCGTCGAGCGCGGTCTCGAGCGCGAAGAACGCGGACACCGCCGGCGTGAACGGCGTCTGATCCAATTCCTCGAGGTAACGCCGGTAGCGCTGGATGTCGAGGTAGTAGGACCGCGGCGGGATCCCAGCGATGCGCGGCCACACCGATGGGGCCACACACAGGAACGACACCCCCGACACCGAGTGCAGGCACTTGTTGGCCGACGAGTAGCACACGTCGACATGATCTCGCACCACGTCGAGTTCTTCGACCCCCAGCGCGGACACTGAATCCACCACCAGCAGCACACCGCGCTCGTGGCAGACGCGACCGATGGCGGCGACCGGGTTGAGCAGGCCGACGGAGGTCTCGTGCTGGATCATCGCCACCGCAGCGACGTCGGGATCGGAAGCGAGGATGGCCTTGACTTGATCGGCTTCAGGCAACTTTCCCCACGGCAACCGCAGCGACCGACGCGGCAGATCGTGCAGCGCCGCAATCTCGCCCAGCCGCTCGCCGAAAGCACCGCTCTCGATGGTGAGAATCTTCTTGCCCGGCGCCACCACGCCCACGATCGCCATCTCCATCGCCGCGGTGCCTGAACCGGTGACGAGCAGCATCTCGTGTTCCGCCGAGGCGCCGAACACGATGCGCAGCTTCCCCTGTAGCCGGCGCACCACGCCGCTGTAGTCGCTGTCGCGGTGGCAGACATCGTGATGGACCAGCGCCGCCTTGACCCGGGCCGACGTCATCACCGGCCCAGGGTTGAACAGCGTGTAGCGCGGCAGGTCCTTCTCACCAAGGAGCTGCTCGATCAATGCCAGGGTATCGGTCGCCGACGGGTTGGCGCCCGGTTGGGCTACCGCGCGCACCAGATCGTCACCGTAGGCGCGCACCAGCCAGTCAGCGTGCAGGCGCATCTGCTTGGCGTCGACGTCCTGCCACAACGCCCCCGCCACGTCGTACGCATCGACCAGGCCGCGGCGAGCCGCTTCCGCCACGCCCTGGGTCAATGACGGCCGCTCAAGCGCGTCCAGGCAGTCGAGCAGCGTGGGTGACATGACGAACAGCCCGACTGACACCGCGTCGTGTTCACGTAGATCTTTGCCGATCGCAGTGATCCGGTCGCCGTCCAGTTTCACCTTGGTCGCGTCGTCGAAGTCGAACACGCGCGCCAGATCTCGATCGATGGCCAGCACCGTCGCGTCGCGCTTGGCTGAAGTGCGCGCCAGGTTCTCGATCAGATGCGGTGCCGCGACCTGATCCGCCATCACCAGCAGGGTCCGCTCGGTGACGAACCGCCGCGCCGCCAGCACCGACGCGCCGTTCGGCTGCTGCCAGTCGGGGTTGTCGTAGAACACAACCTCGGGCGGCAGCGATGGGTCGCCGGCCACCAGAGACTGGACCTGGTCCCGCAACAGGTCGCCCTGCCAGCCGATGGTGATGGCGACTCGCCGGACCCCCGCCCGCCGCAGTGACCGCAAGGTGCGGAGGATAAGCGGCACACCACCTACGACCGCCAGGCAGTTGGGCACGTCGGGCTCGGCCACTGGCTGGCCGCGTCCCGCAGCGAGAATCAACGCCTGGCGAATCATCGGCGGCAGGATACACCGTCGAGTGACCGGTTGCCCGCGCGATGCCCGGGAGCCTGGAACCGTGGTTCCAGGCCGGCTCAGGGCCTACTTGGCGACGCCGGCACGCGCGGCCACCGGCAAGGCCCGCTTGGCGAAGCTCAGGCGGTAGACCGAGTTCTCGGTCTCGACGTAGACGTCCTCGGCACCGAACTCGCCCAGCACGCGCCGCACCGGCGTCGTTATCATCCGGTGACCGTTGGGATCCCGAAAAATGACCATGCCGCGCCCGATGGTCGGGAAGCTGATCAAGTATCCCGTGTACGCGCGGCCCGAGCTCCCGGACGACGCTCGCTCGCGGCTGTTGTCGCGAATCTTTCTGGCCGTCACATTGACCACGGCACTCAACTCCAGCGACAGTTTAGCACAGCGCGATCGCGGGTATATACTGCGCCGAATGGGCCAGGGTCCGCGCAGCCCACTCCTTGGGTACAACCACAACGTCAAGTACAAGGGTCGGATCTTCCACGTGCAAACGGAGGATTCGGGCCCGGCGAATCCTCATTTATTCACCCACCTGTACTTCCACGGCACGATCCTCGCTTCGAAGCGGCACGAGTATGACGCCGAGGCCGCGCAGGAGGCGGTGCGCGCTCTGATGCAGGGGCTGCACAAGGCCATCCTCAAGGATCTCAAACAGGCTCTCTACGACGATCGGCTGGGGAGTTTCTTCGCCTCCAAGGGTGAGCCGCTCGACTTGACCGAGACCAATCTCGCAGCCGCTGCCGAGGAACACCGCGCGCTCGATCTGGACGCGCTGCCGCCCGCCACCGAAGAGCCGCCGCCGATCGAGCCGCACACGCCGATCCCCACCGTGACTCGCCCGGCCGTGCCCGGTCCCGGCGTGTACGTCCAGCGCGGCAGCGCCCGCGAAAAGCCCTTCGGGACGCCCACGCCCGAGCCGCTCTATCCGCCGCCGACCGCCCCTTCCCGCTCGGAGCCGCCGCCCGCGAGCATGACGCAGCCGCCAGGCGGGATCCGCCGCAGCCGCGAGCGCCCCATCACCCAGCCACCGTCAAGCCCGGTGCTGGTCCAGCGCACGGTGGTGGTCGGAGCCGGCGGATCGGGCGGCGGTGGGCAGCCCCCGATCATGCCCCCCGCCCACCGCCCGCGGCGTCCCGCCCAGCCGATCCCTTACGTGGTCAAGGAGGGTAGCCACCCGCTGGTTAACCAGCAACGCCCGCACGGCTCGATTCCGGCACGCGCCACGCAATTCCCGCCGGCACGCCAGCTAGTGCCCTCGGCCGCGGCGGCGAACGCGCCCCGGACCGCGAACCCGGGCCAATACCGCTCGACCGCGACCTCGCCCGTGCTCATCGTCGACAAGAGCCTGGACGAGGTGATTCTCGAGTACCTGGACCAGGGCGAAACGCCGCGGCGCTGACCGCGTGGCCTGCGCCCGGGAGGGCGCTAGGCCGCGCTCATAGCACGCGCCAGGTGCTACCGGCTGGTGAGTCCATCACCTCGACACCCTCAGCCTTCAGGGCAGCGCGGATCTCGTCAGCACGCGCGAAGTCCTTGGCGGCCCGCGCCGCAACTCGCTGGCCAATGCGCACCGCCACCGCCGCGGCGTCGATTCCCCGCCGAGCGCACAGACGATCCCGGCGGGCGAGCAGGAACTGCTCGGGCGGGCGCAGCAGGATCCCGAGCGTCGCGCCTGCAGCGCGCAGATCGCGCACCAGCGCCACCAGAATCGCCGGGCGCGCGTTCCTGGCGGCGGCCTTCGGATCATCGAGCAGCTTGTTGGCGAGCGCGCAGGCCTCGTGGATCTCGGCGACTGCAATCGCCGTGTTGAAATCGTCATCCATGCCCTGGTCGAAGGCCGCGAGAAAATCCGCCGGTGGTGGATCCACGGGCGGCGAGGCGACGGCGCGGATGAAGCCGTCCAGACGGTCGAGCGTTCGGTAGAAGTAGTCGAGACGGGTCTCGGCTTCGTCGAGATCGGGGAACTGCTGCCGGCCGGCCGCGTCGCGCGTGATCTCGAATCCTGCGGGGCTGCGGTAGTGCACGCTGATGAGCAACAGCCGCAGCGCCTCGAGATCGTGGGTCTCGGAGATCATGCGGATCGTGACCACGTTGCCGAGCGACTTCGACATCTTCTCGCCCGCGAGGTTCAGCATGCCTGAATGCAACCAGTGGCGAGCGAAGCTGCCGGGACCGAATGCGCCCTCGGACTGCGCGATCTCGTTCTCGTGGTGGGGGAAGATCAGGTCGGTGCCACCGCCGTGGATGTCGAAGGTTTCGCCGAGGATGGCGTGGGCCATAGCCGAACACTCGATGTGCCAGCCCGGGCGACCCGGCCCCCACGGGCTTGGCCACGCGGGCTCACCGGGCTTGGCGGCTTTCCACAGCGCGAAGTCGATGGGGCTGCGCTTGTGCTCGCCGGGCTCAACGCGCGCGCCCGACCGGAGATCATCGGTGCTCTGGCCCGACAGGCCGCCATAGGGAGCGAACCCGGCGACGGCAAAGTAGACGTCGCCGTCTGCCGGGTAGGCCAGCCCACGCGCGATCAGGCGGTCGATGAAAGCGACGATCTCGGGCATGGTCTCGGTGGCGCGCGGTTCGACGTCGGGCGCAACCAGCCCGAGCGCGGCGCAATCGGCGATCATTGCATCGGTCTGGACGCGCGCCACCTCTGCCGCCGACGTACCCTCAGCCGCAGCGCGCTTGATGATCTTGTCGTCGACGTCGGTAATGTTGCGGACGAATCGCACCTCGAGGCCGCGGCGCCGCAGGTGACGGACGATGACGTCAAATGCGACGAACGTACGCGCATGGCCGATGTGACAGCTGTCGTAGACGGTGACGCCGCAGACGTAGATGCCGACGCGGCCAGGCTCGCGCGGCGTGAAATCGATCTTTTTCCCGGTGCGGGTGTCGGTGAGGCGGATCATGGCAGTTCAGCCTGCCTTTTAGACTGCCCGGCGCAGGGCCAGCAAGTTCACGATGGCGAAGGCGAGCAACACAGCCACCATGACCACCGCCCACAGATGATCGCCCGGACGATCGCCTTCGACCACCAGCACGGCGTCCCCAGGAATCTGTACCGGCGCAGCGGTCCTTACCAGTGCGACCTCGGCAAGCGGCCAGGTTTCCGGGGGCGAGCCGTTGATGGTCAGCGCGGACGTCGTCATTGTCAGTTGCTCGAACTTGGCGCGGTGGATGGATCGCGCTGGACGCAACTTCACGCGCCGGTCCAGATCACCAAGCACGCTCATCGCGCGATCGCGACGGTCGGCGGGGAACCTCACCACCAGGCTATGCGTGACGCCGGAGCCGCTTGCCTCGACGGCTGACACGACCTCGCCGCCGTGTTCGGCGACCACGCCGCGAACCAGCGACAGGTCCGGAAACCGCTGCCTGGGCACCTCGACGCGGATCTCGCCCGGACTTGCCACGCCGATCTCGATGTCGTCGTCTGCGTGCAACTCGATCCGTGAGCCGGCGGTGTCTTTCAGGCTTGCCGCTGCGCCTGGCTTGCGCCGCTCGATGGCGGCGGCGAGGTCAGCCGTGCGCAAGAAGTGGGTGGCGGTCACGTGAGACGCGAAGTGTTGGCGGATCGACTCGTAGAAGGACAGGTCCGCCACTGGAACCAAACGGCCAACGAACACGTCGTGCTCGGCCAGATCCGCCGGCAGGGGGTCGGAAGCACGACGGACAAAGAAGCGCCCGTCGCCGACCAACAGCCGGAGAAACTGCGAGAACTTCCACGAGCCCTGGGTGTCGAGCACGACGGCGCTCTCACGATCGGCGGGACCGGCCAGACGGACGTAGCGGTTGACCGGGAGATCGGCGAGCGGGCGCGCGGTCAGAGCGCGGGCGTCACCTAGATCGATGGCCGTGGTCGAGGACAGCGCGTAGACGATGTCGTGACGCATCTTGATAGCGAGGAAGAACGCCATCGCGACCACCGCGGCCGCAAGCACCGGATGGCGCGACCGGCGCGACGGGATCCCGGCGAATTCGTCAGGCGGCTCGAGCGGTTTGGGCGCGGCGGGGTCGGTCACAGGAGGCGCGACGTTACCTCAGTGGGATCGCCTTGGGAATCTGCGCGGCGCAGCGCAAGCGTCAGGTCGGACCACCCGCTGGAAGACAGTCGACGCCGCTCACGACAGCATCGACGCGACCACCCTATGGTTCGACGCGGGATTCAGCCTTGCCGGGACGATGCCTTTCCGCTATCTCCGCGCTGTGATGTGGACAGGCACGCGACCTGCGGCCGCCCTGGTATCGGTGGCCCTGACGATGTTCGCTGCCTGCGGACAGGGTGCGAAATCGCCGCAGGACGCATACGCGCGCTTCGCCGACGCTGTCCGCGCCCGGGACGGAATGAAGCTGTTCGCCGCCGTCGATCTGGACACACAGTCGGCGTGGCTGACTGTGCAGCGCAGCCAGCGCGAGTGTTACGACATCTTGCTTTCGGTATTCCCCGAGGGCGCCGAGCGTGACCGACAGCTTCGCCGTTTCGAGACCGGCGCTCGCAGCGAGAGCGCCGCCAGTCTGTTCGCGCAGCAACTGCTCCCGGCCACGTGGGCAAGTCTTGCGGCAACCTTGGAGGACCAACCGGAATTCCGGATCAACGACGGCGAGGCCGAGGTAGGGACCCGCGGGCTGCGCTTGCGCCGGGACAAACGCGGCGGCTGGGCGTACGCTGGACTTGCCGACCAGGCCGAGCAGCAACGGAAGCGCGCCTGGGGTGATCTGGACGTGCTCCGCAGGAGTGCCGCCGATCTCGAACGAGCCGCCGTGCGCGCGGGAAAGTGACAACGAGTTCGTGAGCCAACGTGGCGACAAGAACGGCGACAAGAACGGCGACAAGGCCGTCGACGCCGACGACAAGGCGCAGCTTTCGTTCGACATGCGGGCGCGCAGCCCCGAGCGCGAGAGTGACGGCGTCATCGTGCCACCCGTGTGGGCCGGCGGGCTCACGGCAAGCGAGCCAGCACCCGAGGCTGCGCCTCGTCCGGCCACCCCACCCCGCTCCGAGCCGCGCGTGCTGTCGGTGTTCGAGCTGGTGCGAGCGGCGCGCGCGACAATGGAGGCGCGCTTTGCCGACGTGCGCGTGCAAGGTGAGATCTCCGGGCTCAAGGCCTCGGGCCCGGGTCACCTGTATTTCACGCTCAAGGACGAGGCTGCGCAGCTTGACTGCGTGATGTTCTCGCGCGAGGTAGCGCGGCTGAAGTTCCGCCCCGACAACGGCATGCTGCTGCGCTGCCGAGGCCGACTGACCATCTTCGAGGGGCGTGGCAAGTTCCAGCTTGCGGTGACAGCGATGGAGCCGGCCGGTGCTGGCGCGCTGGCGCTAGCGTTCGAACAACTCAAGCAACGTCTGGCCACCGAGGGCCTGTTCGATCCCGAGCGCAAGCGGCCGCTGCCATTCCTGCCGCGGCGAATCGGTGTGGTGACCTCGCCGACCGGCGCCGTCATCCGTGACATCATCAAGGTCGCGCACCGACGCTTCCCGGTGCCCATCTTGCTGTCACCGACGCCGGTGCAAGGTGAAGGCGCGGCGCTGCAGATCATCGCGGCCCTGGCGCGGCTGGCGCAGATCCCCGACGTTGACGTCATCATTGTCGCGCGGGGCGGCGGCTCGCTGGAGGATCTGTGGGCGTTCAACGACGAGGGTTTGGCGCGTGCCATCGCGGCGTGCCCGGTGCCCGTGATCTCGGCGGTGGGCCACGAGACCGATTTCACCATCGCAGACTTCGTCGCCGATCTGCGCGCGCCGACACCGTCGGCGGCGGCCGAACGGGCGGTGCCGATGGCAGAGGATCTGGCCGGTGAGATGCAACTCGGCACCCGCCGCCTGCACCGGGCGATGGAATCCGAACTGCGTGCGTGCCGGCTGCGCCTGGAGCGTGGTCGGGCGACGCTGGGGGATCCGCGGCGCTGGTTCGACCAGCGTCGGCAACGCCTGGATGATCTCGCATCTCGGGTGACGTCCGCGCTACGAGCCAGCACGGTGCGAAGGCGGCAGGCGCTGCGCGAAACCGAGGCGCGGTTGCTGCGCGCACACCCGCAGCGACGCATCGCCGAGCAGCGTGCGGCGCTGACCGCCATCGAGCGCCGGCTGGGGGATGGCGCCTCGGGACTGCTCAGCTCGCGCCGGCGCGCGCTCGAAAGCCTGACTGGCAAGTTGGGCGCGCTATCGCCGCTTCGGGTGCTGGACCGGGGCTACAGCCTGACGCTTGGGCCCGACGGACGCCTGGTCACACGCGCCGCGGACGTGACAGCGGGCGATGCGGTGACCGTGCGTTTGCGCGAGGGCGGGTTCGCAGCCAGGGTCGAGCGGGTCGACGGCACACCTGGAAAGCCCCAGCGATGAGGCGGACGGTTGCGAAACCGATCATCAGGGCGGCCGTGCTGGGCGGCGACGTCAGCAAGAGCCGCTCACCGGTCATCCACCAGGCCGCCTTCAAGCTGCTCGGTGTGACCGGGAGCTACGATCACTTCAGCGTCGATGCCCGCGGTTTCCGCCCGCTGGTGCGCCGACTTTTCCGCGACGGCTATGCCTACGTCAACGTCACGATCCCACACAAGCGCAGGGCGGCCGAACTGGCGACCACCCGATCAGCGACCGTACGTGCCACCCGGGCGGCCAACACCCTTGTCCTCCGCCGGGTGGGGACGACGACGGCCATCGCAGCCGAGAACACCGACGGAGTCGGGCTCTTGCGTGCGCTTGCGGATCTGGGTGTGACCAGACTGCGCGGCACGCGCGTCGTGATGGTGGGCGCAGGCGGCGCTGCGGCGGGCGCGCTTCACGCGCTGCTGGCAGCCGGTGCCCACGTGCGGGTCCTCGCTCGACGCCCCAGGGCGGCCCGAGACCTGGTCGCGCATGTGCCCGTGGCGGCACGAGCACGCGCCAGCGCGGCTGCCTGGACTCCCGCAGGGCTCGGCGAAGCATTGCGCGACGCCGCCGTGTTGATCTCGGCAGTTCCGGCCGACGCCTGGGCGCAAGCACCTGCCCGCGCCTGTCTGGTGAATTTGCCCCGCAGCGCCGCCGTTCTGGAGATGGCCTACGGCGGCGTCACGCCGCTTGCGCGTGCCGCCCGCACCTACGTCGCCCGCTACCAGGACGGCCTGCCCATGCTGGTCCACCAGGCCGGGCGTGCTGTCGAATGCGCGCTGGGCCGACGGCCGGCGCCCGGACCTCTGCTACGAGCCGCGCGCGGCTGACCCACGATGCTGCACCGAGACCCGGTCTGCGGAATGATGGTCGATCCGGCGAACACCGCCGGCACCGCGGTTCACGAAGGCACCACGTACTATTTCTGCAACCCGGGTTGCCGCCAAAAGTTCGTCGCTGACCCCGTGAAGTATCTGGCCAGCCCGACCGGCCTCGTGCGACTGGGCAAGCCGAAGGCCCCGGGTCGCGACCAGGTGACGGCGGCGCCGCGCGCTACCGCAGGGGCGGCGGCCTACGTATGTCCGATGCACCCGCAGATCCGATCAGACCGGCCCGGCGACTGCCGGATCTGCGGGATGGCGCTTGAGCCCGCAACGCCAGCCATCGACCAGGGCCCGCCCGCCGAGCTGCGCGACATGTCGCGCAGGTTCTGGGTTGCGGCGGCGCTGTCGCTACCACTGCTGCTGATAGCCATGAGCGAGATGACGGGATGGCACGGGTTGCCCCTGTCGGGGCGAGCGCTGGGGGTAGCCCAACTCTTGCTCACGTCGCCCGTGGTGCTGTGGTGCGGCTGGCCACTCCTCGGCCGGGGCTGGGACTCGGTGAAGCATCGCAGTCCCAACATGTTCACATTGATCGCGCTCGGCACCAGCGCAGCCTTCGCCTTCAGCCTGGTGGCCACGCTGGCGCCCGCGGTGATCCCGGTGGGCTTTCGCGGCCATGCCGGCCAGACGCCGCTCTACTTCGAGGCGGCAGCGGTGATCACGACGTTGGTGCTGCTGGGCCAGGTGCTGGAGTTGCGCGCGCGCCACGCCACCAGCGGAGCCATCCGCGCGCTCCTTCGTCTGGCGCCGCGAACCGCGCGCAGGGTGGACGCCGGCGGCACCGAGACCGACGTCGCACTCGACCTCGTCAGGGTCGGCGATCTCGTGCGCGTGCGACCGAGCGAGCACATCCCCGTTGACGGCGTGGTGACCGACGGTGGCAGCGCCGTCGACGAATCGATGATCACCGGTGAGGCGCTACCGGTTGAGAAGTCCGCTGGCAGCCAGGTCACGGGCGGCACCCACAACGGCGCTGGTACCTTCGTCATGCGCGCGCTTCGTGTGGGCGCCGAGACCCTGCTCGCGCAGATCGTCCACCGCGTGGCCGAGGCGCAACGCAGCCGGGCGCCTATCCAGCGACTGGCGGACCGGGTGTCAGCCTGGTTTGTTCCCGCCGTCGTCGTGGCAGCCGGGGTGACCTTCGCCATCTGGTCGCTCGCGGGCCCGGCGCCGCGACTGGCCTATGCGCTGGTCAACGCGGTCGCCGTGTTGATCATCGCCTGCCCGTGCGCGCTGGGACTGGCAACGCCGATGTCGATCATGGTTGCCGTCGGCCGGGGCGCCGGCACGGGCGTCCTGGTCCGCGACGCTGCGGCTCTTGAGTTGCTGGCCCGGGTCGACACGCTGGTGGTCGACAAGACCGGGACGCTGACAGAGGGCAAGCCGCGGCTCACGTCGGTGCTGCCGGCCGAGGGGGCAGACCGCGACACCGTCCTTGCTCTCGCTGCCAGCCTGGAACGCGGCAGCGAGCACCCACTGGCCGGCGCGATCGTCGCCGCGGCGATCGAAAAGCAGCTGACCCTTCACGCGCCGGTCGACTTCGCCGCCACCGCCGGCAAGGGCGTCAGCGCGCGCATCAACGGACACGATGTCGTGGTGGGCAGCCCGGCTTTTCTGGCCGAACGGCACATCGAGGCCGCCGCCCTGCAGCCGGCCGCCGAGGCCTTGCGAGCGCAGGGTCACGGTGTCGTCCTGGTCGCCGTCGATGGCAAGCTGGCGGGCCTGCTTGACGTCGCCGATCCGATCAAGGCCACCGCGGCCGAAGCACTGACCGGACTGCGCGCCGAGGGGCTGCGCATCGTCATGCTGACCGGCGACGCCCGTGCCACCGCCCATGCGATCGCTCGCGAGCTGAGTATCGACGAGGTGATCCCGGAGGTGTCACCGGGCGAGAAGGCCGACGTGGTCAAGCGCCTGCGCGGACAAGGCCGCGTGGTCGCCATGGCGGGCGACGGCGTCAACGACGCGCCGGCATTGGCCGAGGCGCAGGTCGGCATCGCGATGGGCAGTGGCACCGACGTCGCCATCGAAGCCGCGGGCAT
>JANPCZ010000226.1:0-22726 GCA_031431215.1 Myxococcales bacterium | reverse complement strand
CGGCCGCCGCCCAGGCACCGGGCGCGGTTGCGCAGATCTGGCGCAGGCTCGCCCGCAACGCGCCGGGGCCGGTTCCCACCGAGGCCAGCAGGTGGGTCATGCCGCTGGCGGCCGGTAGCACGGCCAGAGCCCGCGCCGCGCGCACACGCTCGTCGACTTCCCGGCTGCCGTCGCCAAGCCAGGCCACCAGGTCGGAAACCGGTGGCGTCGCAAGGCGTCCCATGAGGGCGACCACAAGCTTCTCCTCGGCCGGCGTCGCGCCCCGCAGCGCCGCCACCAGGGCCGGCCCAAGCACCGCCGCCGCCGGCGCGGTCCAGCGCTGCGCGTTCATGCTGGCCAGTCCCTGCAGCAGGCACTCGCGCCCGGCCCCCGACGCCCGCGCAAGGATCGCCGCCAGCGCCGCGAGATGCTCGTCCCCGAGCGCCGCCAGCATCTGGGCGCGCGCCTCGCAGTCACCGCCGCGAGCCACATCGTCGATCAGACGTGCGATGCCCTCGGGCCGGTCCAGATCCGAAAAGATCTGGATGTCGCCGATAGCGGTGATGTTGGTGGTCTTGGCCTCGGCGCCGGATGTCACGGCTTCGACCACCACGGTCACGCAGGCGGCGGGCACCGGTGCTGGCAAAGGCACCCAGAACGGCTCGCGAAAATGCGCCTGACCATCGCGGGGATCCTCGGGCAGATCGACCTCGAAGCGTTGGTCCGCGCCCGGGCCCAGGATGAGAGTCAGCCGGCGCGGGCGGTTGCGGGCGCGGAACGCCTCCAGGCTTGAGGTATCGCCCGGCCAGATCTTGAGCCCGATGATGGCGTATCCGTCGGCGGTCGCGCGCGCGGTGAGGAACTCGCCGCGCCCATCCCCGGGTGCTCCTTCGGCCCAGACCGTGGTCAGATTGCCGTCGTCCACTTGCAAGGGCGCGGTCAGCGCCTGAGCGTCGGCGGCACCCAGGGCCGACGACTGTGCGAGGAAGTTGAAGGTTCGAACCCTCGGTCCGGCTGGCGCGACTGGATCAGCGCGCCGGCCGCTCAGTGTGGGTCCCGACGCCGGGGCCGCAGCCGAGCTGGGGGCCGTCTCGAAGCGCCGCCGCTCGAAGTTCCACGAGCTCATGAACATGCGCGCGGGTTTCCCGTCGCATCGGGTGATGCGCGCTGCGGTCTGAAACTGATGGATGCCGTCACCGTCGATCGCGACATCGAGGGCGGTCTCGCCGTCAGCGTCTCGCGGCCCGGTGGTTCCGGTCCAGATCGGGTCTAGCCCAGCCGACGTTCGCACGCCTACCCAGACCTGCTGCGTGGGGTTCCCCGGCGCCATCACCCGCACTTCCACCAGCTGCCGGCCGTGCGCGCTGACCTGCTGCAGCCGAGGCACGAACCCCGGCGTCAGCGGCCCGAGCTTGATGGCTCGCAACACCTTGCCATCCTCGCGCACCGAGATGCCGTCGGACGTTGCCACCGCCTCAAGTGCGGCGCGGGCCTGCACGGCGGGGAGAATCAGCAGCGACGCCAGGCACAGCCCTCGCAACACCCGCCCCGGATACCGTTGCCATCACATGACGTCAAGCCCGGCCTCGATCCCTGGCCCCTTCCGTGTATTCTCACCGCCCCCTTGCCCCCCCCAGAAGCTCCCATCACCTCACAGCCAACCGCCGACACGGTAGCAGGCACGGTGGCGATTGTCGGCCGCCCCAACGTGGGCAAGTCGACTCTGCTCAACCGCGTTGTCGGGCAGAAGCTCGCCATCGTCAGCAGTCGGCCGCAGACCACCCGCAACCGGATCGTTGGCGTTTACAACGATCCCGCAGGTCAAATCGTCTTCGTGGACACTCCGGGTGTGCACCCGGCGCGCGGCCGGTTGAACAAGTTCATGGTGGAAGAGGCCCTGTCCGCCATCGGCGAGGTCGATGTGGTCCTGCTGGTCATCGAAGCGCCCGATCACGCGCCCGCGGTCGGGCTGCCGGCCGGCGCCGCCGCGGTCGACGCCTCGGAGGGCAGGCTGCTGGACCTGGCCCGGCACGCAGGCAAACCGGTCATGCTGGCGCTGAACAAGGTCGACAAGGTCAAGGCCAAGTCGGTGCTTTTTCCAGTGCTACAAAGCTGGAGCGAGCGCGAGAACTTCCTCGCGCTGGTGCCGATCTCGGCCACCCGCGGTAAGGGTGTGGAGGATCTGGTCCGTGAGCTCCTGCGCGCGTTACCCAAGGGCCCACCACTCTACGGTCCCGACATGCTCACCGACCGGAGCGAGAGGTTCCTGACCGCCGAGCTGGTGCGCGAGCAGATCTTTCTTCGCCTGTATCAGGAACTGCCGTACGCCACCGCCGTCGAGATCGAGAGCTGGGAGGAACGTCCACAGGGCGACGTGGTCATCGAGGCCGCCATCCTGGTCGAGCGCGACAGCCAGCGCGGCATAGTCGTGGGCAAGGGCGCGGCCATGATCCGTGAGGTGGGCATCGCGGCTCGCGGCGAGATAAGCCAGCTGCTGGGTCGTCCCGCACACTTAAAGTTGCACGTGAAGGTTTCACCGGACTGGACCGAATCCCCTGCTGTATTGGGTGATCTCGGCTACCGGGCGGAGAAACCCTGATGGGTCGTCGATCGCGCCCCGAGGCATTGCCCGACGATGGCGCCGGTCTACCCGTTGTGGCACTGGTGGGTCGACCCAACGTTGGCAAGTCATCGCTCTTCAATCGCTTCATCGGTGGCCGTCCGGCCCTGGTCGAGGACGTCCCCGGCGTGACGCGCGATCGGCGCTACGGGGTGTGCACCTGGCAGCGGGCGCGGTTTCGTGTGGTCGACACCGGTGGCCTCGACCCCTCCGCCGCAGGAATTCTGGGCGCCATGCGCGCCCAGACGCTACGTGCGGTCGACGAGGCCGCCGTGCTGGTGCTGCTGATCGACGTCGCGGCGGGGGTCACCGGTCTCGATGAGGAAGTGGCGCGGGTGCTGCGCCGGACCGGCAAACCCGTCCTGGTGGCCGCCAACAAGGTCGACTCGGCGGCCCGCGAGGGTGCCGCCGCGGATGCTTTCCGGCTCGGCTTCGAACAGGTCTTTGCCGTGTCGGCATCCCACGGCCGTGGCACCGGCGATCTGCTCGACGCGGTGGCCGAGCTGCTGGTTGATACGCCCGGTTCTCGCCGGTCGGACCCTGCGCCGGTTGACGACGCGACTCGGCCGATCCGGATCGCGTTCGTCGGCAAGCCCAATGTCGGCAAGTCGTCGCTGGTCAATCGCCTGCTGGGACAGGATCGCGTCCTGGTTCACGACCAGCCCGGCACGACCCGGGATCCCATCGACACGCCGTTCCGGCTCGGCGATCAGGATTTCGTCCTGGTCGATACCGCCGGGATGCGCCGCCGGCGCGCCATCGACACCCAGACCGAGGCTGTGGCGGCCATGATGGCGCGCGATCAGCTCGCTCGTGCCGACGTGGCGGTTCTGGTCATCGACGTGCAGGAAGGAGCCACCGCCGAGGATGCGCGGCTGGTCGGATTGATCGAAGAGTCTGGCCGCGGCGCGATCGTGGTGCTCAACAAGAGCGACCTGGTTCCCAGGGGCAAGATCGACGAGCGAGTTGCCGCCACCCGGGAGGAGCTTGGCTTCGCAGCCCACCTGCCCGTGCAACTCACGTCGGCGGTCACCGGGCGCGGAGTGATCGATCTGGCCAAGGTGGCGACCCAGGTGTTCGCCCAGTGGTCCAGGCGCATACCCACCTCGGATCTCAATCGACACTTCGAGGAGATGGTGACCCGGCGGCCGCCGCCCGCTGGCCCGGCGGGCCGTCACGTCCGCCTTTACTACATCACGCAGCCCAGTAGCTGCCCGCCGACATTCTTCGTCAGCACCAACCAGCCCAAAGCGGTGACCGATCCCTATCGACGCTATCTGGCCAACCAGTTGCGCAGTATCTACGGCTTCGCCGGCACACCGATCCGGGTGGTGCTGCGTGGCCACCAGCGCACGCGGCCGTCGGGCGGCACCGGCGCTGCCGGCGGCAGGTCACCAGGCCGGCGCGGCCGGCGCAGTCAGAAATCGTAACGACCACGGACGCCCAGCGAGAAAAGCGACGGCGTCCCGGTGAAAACGGTGCACGTCCGTAGCGTTGACCGACGCATGAGCCTCCGTTATACACAGCCGCGTGCCGAAAGACCTCGACCGGAAAGAGCTCAAGAAGCCCGATCAGTTCGTGACCTTCTGGACCAAGTTGGGACCGGCCCTGGTGGCACGCAAGCGGGTGGTGATCGGGGCGCTGGTGACGGTGGTGGTCGCGGTGGGCGGGGTCTGGGCGGCGCGCAGCTTTACCGAGCAGCGGGGTGCCAGCATGTCGCGCGCGTTTGCGCGCGTCCAGCGGGTCGCGGCGGCTAGCCTTATCCCCGAGAAGGGTGACGCGGCCAAGGTCGAGGACGATCTGCCGCACTTCAAGACTGACAAGGAGCGCCTCGAAGCCGCCGCCAAGGAGGCCGAGTCGTTCATTGCGGCCCACGCTGGTAGCCGCATCTCCGACGACGCGAAGCTGCTGCTGGCGCGTTTCCAGCTTGGGCTCGGCCGCACCGCCGAGGCCGAGAAACTTTATACCGAACTGCTGCACGGTGGCCTGGACGCCAAGCTGAAGTTCGTGGCGCAGCAGGGACTCGCGCACACCTACGAGGCCACTGGCAAGCCTGACCAGGCCATCAAGATTTTCGAACAACTAGCAGCCGACGCCCAGGGCGCGGGCGGCTTCTACCGCGACCGGGCGCTTTATGACCGCGCGCGCCTTCACGCCGCGAAGGGCGACAAGAAGGAAGCGGAGAAACTGTTGCGCGAGATTCTGGAGAAATCGCCATCGAGCTCCCTGCGCGACGAGATCAACGATCGCCTGGCCGTGCTCGAAGGAAAGTAGCCTTCGCCTTGCGGTCGTCAGGGGCCGTCGTTTTCGCTGTGGTAGCACTGCTGGCAGTCGACAGTTGTGCACGGACGACGGTTCGCCGCGCCGACGACATCGGGCGCGAATACCCTGCGGGCATGCTGCAGATCCGCTGGCGGATCCCGGTTCATGAGCACGGCCTGTTCGAGGCGCGCCCGGAGGAATGTGCGGTCGGGACTCTGGTGGGCAGCCACTACGTGACCGGCTCGCGCGCTGGGCGCGTGTTGTCGATCGAGCGGACCTCCGGGCAGGTGCGCTGGTCGGTGCCGACCTCGGGTTCAGTCGATGGCGCGGCTCGCTTTGCCCAGGCACACGGGCAAATCTACGTCGGCACCGACGACGGAACCTTCTATGCGATGGAGCCTGCCGACGGCCGTGTGCGCTGGTCCTTCCGCGCGCGCGGCTCGATTGATCGCCTGCCGGAGGTGGGTGCCGACGCCGTGTACTTCACCACGGCGCAGAACCGCGTGTTTGCCCTCGATGCGCGGACCGGCAAGCTGCGCTGGCAGTACGAGCGTGACGCTCCGGAAGGTTTCACCATCCACGGTCACGCCGGACCGCGCCTGCAGGACGGTGTCCTGTACGTGGGCTTCGCGGACGGCTACCTTGTGGCCCTGCGCGCCGAGGGCGGTGAAGTCCTGTGGGCGCGCTCGCTTGCAGGCGCCTCCGAGCAGTATGTCGACGTCGACTCGACGCCCCTGCTGCTAGGGGATCTGCTGCTGGCGTCCTCGTTCTCGGGCGGCCTCTACGGCCTCGGGGTGCGCGACGGCGAGGTGCGCTGGCGTCTCAGCGTCGAGGGCGCTGGTAGCGTGCGCGCCGCGGGGCAGCGACTGTATTTTGCGGCGCCGCGGGATGGCCTGGCTGCACTCACGCCCGACGGGCACGTGCTGTGGCGGCAGGGCCTGGCTGACGCCGGAGATGTCACGGCTCCGGTGGCGGTGGGACCGTATCTGTTGTTCTCGGGAACGCGCGCTGGCCTGTTTGTCGTCGATCGCGAAACCGGAAAGCTGTTGCAGGTCTTCAATCCTGGCCGCGGCATGTGCTCCGAGCCGACCCTGGATGCGGAGGGACGCAACGTGTACATCCTGGCCAATAGTGGCTCGCTGTACGCCCTCCAGCTCGCCCGGTGAGCTGGTGCTAGCGTCGGTGCCGCGGACGTGCTCAGGTGCCGGCGATGTGGCGCTGCATACGGCGCGTGAGGAAGAAGGCGCCGGCCGCAACGATGGCGGCGACCAGATGCTCGGTCACGACCAGCCAGAACGCGTCGAGCAGCGAAATGGCGGCGATGAGAATTGAGACGATGTGGGGCAGGCGCGGGTTGCTGGCCTCCCGGCGGGCCAGCAGTGAGAGGCCGACCAGATGGATGAGCAGAACCAGAGCGGCAGCCCAGACCGACGGACGCAACGACGGGTTCCAGGTCAGGCCGGCGATCACATACAAGGCCACACGGCACAGGCCCATGAGCAACGGCGCGATGGGATTCTGCTTGTGGCTGAGGTCATAGATGAGGATCAGGGCAACCAGGACGACCCCAGCCTGCACCGGCGCGAGGGTCACCACGCGCGCGCCCGGCCACGATGGATGAAAGGCCGCCGTCGTCACGGTGGCCGACAGCGAGTAGAGAAGGAACATTCCGCCAGCAAGCAGAGCGAAGCCGGCGCTGAACACCGTCGCGGCGCGGGCCGCGCCAGAGGGGATCGGACGCTCGGGACGGTGCTGCGCGTCCCAGCCCCGATCGAAGGCGTCGTTGAGATACATCCCACCGACATAGAAAGCCGACGCCGCGAATCCAAGGCCGAGCAGCAGACCAAAGTCGAGGTCACCGCCGTTGAGCGCGAGCCCGGCCGCCACGTTGGTCCACACCGTCGGCAGGTTCGAGACGCGGCCGAGCCGCAGTGCGGTTCGCCAGGTCATGGCGCCACACCGAGCGCGGCAAGGGTCCAGGCGAGCTCGCGCGCGATGGCGTCGTCGACCGGTTCACGACGAAACTCGGCGGGCAGCACATCCCAGGTGTAGGTCTCTACTTCCAGGTGCTGGCAGAGCTTTTCGCGTGCTACCAGGGCGAGCAATTCGCGCAGAAACGGCTGGGTGTTGCTGAACGGGCCGAGCGTCGATCTGAACAAGGGAACGTGGAAGTGCACGCGCCATTCATCCCCGGGGTCGCCGGTCGCGGTGGCGGACAACGCCGCCGGCAGATCGTCGAAGCGTTGCAATTCGCCGGCCCGGCTGATCACGGTCTGGTGAAGGTAGACGCCTTCGGCGAACGGGGCGAGGGCGGCCTTGGCTTCGGAGTCTCCTGCGGCTACGACCAGGCCGGCGCTGACCTGGATCTTGGCGATGCGGATGCCGGCGGCCGTGAGCGCTCCGACGGCGGTCACTGGGTCCTCGAACTCGACGGCGGCGTGGCACGCGTCGAAACATACGCCGATGTGATCGCGAAGGAACGACTCACTAGCAGCCGCTCCCAGGCCGGTCAGACGTGCGAACTGGGCGACGCCGCTCTTGCAGAACAGCTCGTTGGTGAAGAACTCTACGGTCTGGGGGATGGTCTCCATCACGCAGGCCGGCTCGGGCTCGATGGCCAGGCTGACGTTGCGACCTGTCGACTGCTGCAGGTGGAACAGGTAGGCGGCGTGCTGCAACATCCGGCGCGCGATCGCTGGGCCTACCGATCGCAGATCGCCGCGCGCGCGGAAACACCCGGGCACGGTGCTGACCGAGCCGCCGAGGTCTGCGAACTCTTTGTCACGCGGTAATAGTTGCGCGAGCAACTGCGCCAGACGGTCGGTGTACGCCAGTCGCTCGTCCTCGAGCCAGTCCGGGCGGTAGACCTGCTCCTTGACCGCGGTCCCGTGGAACCTGCCGTGGGGAAAGCCGTTGATGGTGAAGACATAGAGGCCTCGGTCGTCGAGGAACTCGCGAAACGATTCCAGAACCGCGGGCTGCGCGAGCGTCTCGGCCGCTGCGGCCGACAGGCGCAAGCCGACGCCAAAGCGGCGGTCGGGTGCTACGCGCGCCTTGACCGCCACCACATGGGTTGCCACGTTGGCGAGGATCTCTTCCCAGGATTCGCCGGCATGGATGTTCGTGCAGTAGGTGAGATGGACCGCCGGCTCGTGGAGGACGATCATGGCAATAACGGCTGCTGGGAACGGGCCCGCATCCAGATCAGCGCCGCTCGTATCTTCGCTTCGTCCATCTCGTGGACCTCGACTCCGTCTCCGATCCCACGCAGCAGGGTCACCGTGAGAGCGCCACCCAGATGCTCGCGAAAGTCGGCGAGCCCGCCCAGGATCTCGTGGGCACCGTCGGGTCGGTGCCGCTCCAGGGCCTTGTGCCAGCGCGGCAATCCGATGGCGGCGATCAGTTGATAGACGCGCTCAGCCTCGGCGGCGTCGAGTAACCCGGCCTCCACCGAGTAGCGAGTGTCGAGCGCGACGCCGAGCGCCACCGCCTCGCCGTGCCGCAATTCGTGGGCGGTCAAGCTCTCAAGTTTGTGCGCGGCCCAGTGTCCGAAGTCGAGCGGTCGGGCGCTGCCAAGTTCGAACGGGTCGCCCGAGGTGGCGATGTGGCGAAGATGTAGCTCTCCGCAGCGGCGGATCATGGCAGCCTGCACCGCAGGCTCACACGCGGCAAGAGCGGCCGCTTCGCTCTCGAGCCACGCGAAGAACGCCTCATCGCGGACCAGCGAGACCTTGATCGCCTCGGCCAAGCCGGCCAGTTTTTCGCGACGAGGGAGAAACGACAGGAAGGCGGTGTCGTTCACCACAGCGAACGGAGGCACGAAGGTGCCCAGGAAGTTCTTGGCTGCGAAGGCGTTGATGCCGTTCTTCACCCCGACGCCCGAGTCGTTCTGCGCCAGGACCGTGGTGGGTAAGCGGACGGTGCGCAGGCCGCGGTGGGTGGTGGCGGCGGCGTATCCGACGGCGTCGAGCACACCGCCGCCGCCCACGATGATCACGAACGATTGGCGATCCATGTGGTGGGCGTGAAACAGCGCGTGCAGTCGATCGACCACTGCGGGGTCGTTCTTGGCCGCCTCGCCGCCGGGGACACGCACCGGCTCGCCGAGCAATTCGACGCGGGCGGAGTGGTGGGCGAACCAGGCGACGATGCGCTTGCGTAGGTCCGGGCATGCCGTCTCAAGGCCACCATCGACGACCACGACGGCCCGGTGCCGTCGCCTGGGCTCGCGCTCCGTCAGCACGTCGATAAGGGCGGAGCTGTCCAGCGCGAAGACGTCGTTCGTGAACACCACCGGGAATTCGAACGGCACCTCGAACCGCTGGCGGATAAGGGCGGTGCCACCCGAGGACAAGCTATCGATCATCGCGCTTTGGCACTTCCGGGAAACGTGACCGGCAAAGTTAGCGCATCCGTGCGCCGAGACAAGCCGAGCACCTCGCGCAACTGTGACCGCCTTCGCGCCGAGAAGGCAGGACCATGCTGTTGTGCTTCTGGGTCGCCTGCCTGGTCGGCGGCCTTGCTGCTGCTCTCGCGGTTCCGCCCTGGGGAGTGCCCGTGGTTGCCGTGATGGCATTGGCAACTGCCGCCATCAGTGTTGCCCGCGCTCGCCAAGCCATGGCGACCGGCGCCGCGCTGCTCGCCGTCGGCGTCGTCCTGGGGAACTGGTCACTGCGCTTGGCGGCGCAGCCCGAATTGCTCACTCCCTACGTGGAATCGCGCGAGCCGCTCGACCTGACCGCAGAGGTGATTCGCGGCCCAGATGTGTCGGTGGCAGGAGCGGGGCATGTGCTGCTCGCACTTCGCCGGATCGGTGGCCAGCCCGCCCACGGCACGGTGTCCCTTTCGGTCGCTAAGGGTGTTCCTGCCGTCGCGCCCGGCGACGTCGTGACAGCGAGGGCTCACATGCATTCGGCCGCTGGCCTGGCTAACCCGGGCTTGCCTGACGGTCGCCTGGCAGCGCGGGCGCGGGGTCTGGACGCGTTCGCGGGCGCCGGGGAGTGGGCCGACCTGACCATCGTGACCCGCGGGCACTGGTGGGGGCCGCGCCGCCTGGCGTTCAGGCTGCGACAGGAGATGGCCAGGATGATCGATGCGCGCGTCGAGGGTGCATCCCGGCCGCTGTTGCACGGACTCATCCTCGGGGAAAGGGCCGGCATCGGGCGTGCCGCCGAGGATGGATTTCGGGCAGCCGGCGCGACGCACATCCTGTCGGTATCGGGGCTGCATCTAGCGACTGTGGCTGCGATGCTGTACTTCGTCCTGAGGCGCCTGGTGTGGCTGTTTCCCAGACTGGCGCTGCGCCACAATCCTGGCGCACTGGCGGCGGGGTTGGCCATCCCAGGGGTCCTTTTCTACGCCTTGTTGACGGGCGAGGCGGTGGCCACTTTGCGGTCGGCCATCATGGCCGTCGTCGGGTTCGCGGCCGTTGCCGCTCGCCGGCCGTTTTCGTTTGCCGCCAGTGCCGCGATTGCGGCGGCAACCCTGCTCGCGGGGTCTCCCTTCTTGCTGCTGGACGTTTCGTTTCAACTGTCGTTCGTATCGGTGATTGCGCTCGCGCTGTTCGGCCGTGCACTGATCGCTTCGCCGCCGCGCGGCCCGGCGCCGCCCTGGCGTCGTGCCCTGCGCTGGCTGCTGGGCGGGCTCGCCGCCAGCACAGCCGCCGCGCTGGTGACCGGCCCGCTTGTGGCGCATCACTTTGGTGAAGTCACGCCCGCGGCGCCGATCGGGAACCTGGTACTCGTACCCTTGGTCGAACTGTGGGTGGTACCGCTTGGTCTGGTCGGGGCGGTGGTGGCGCTGGTGTCTCCCGTGCTTGGAGCGGTGCCGCTCTTGCTCGCCGCGTGGGGCGCGCAGGTGGCGCTCTGGGTGGCGGAAGTGTTCCGGACGGCGGCCCCGGTCGTACTAGTTGCTTCGCCGGGACCTGCCACGACCTTCGTCTTGGTGACGGCCAGTGCCGCGCTCCTCGCAGCCGTGGGCGCGGTGCCGGGACGTCGCCGGCCCTGGCTGATAACGACGGCGATCTGCCTGGCGCTGGCAGGAGGCGCCATGGCTTTCGAGCAGTGGCGCCGGTTCACCCGTGAGACGCTGGAGGTCACCTTCCTCGATGTCGGGCAGGGCGACGCCGCTGTCATCGAGGGTCCGCGTGGCTTCACCGCCTTGATAGATGGCGGCGGTACTTATGACGGCGCGTTCGATCCCGGCGAACGCGTCGTCGAGCCGTTCCTGCGCAGCCGTGGCATCCGGACGCTCGATCTGGTCGCGCTCTCGCACCCTCATCCTGATCATCTGAACGGGCTCCTGCGTATCATGGAGCGCTTCCCGGTCAGGCAACTTTGGACGAGTGGCGACGATGGACGGAACCCGATGTACACCAAGCTCTTGGCGCTGGCGCGGGCTGGCGAGGTCGCGACTCCCACGCCCGGGCTGCTTGCCAGGAATGCCATGGAGCTACGGGCGCTCGGCCCGTGGCTGGGCGACCGCATAGGGCCGCCGCCAGGCGTGAGTGTCAACGATGCCTCCCTGGTCGTTCGGCTGAGCTATGCCGGCCGATCGCTGCTGTTCTCGGGGGATCTGGAACTGGATGGCGAGGCGGAACTGGTCGCACGGGGAGGGACCGGGCTGCCGGTCAGAAGCGACGTGCTCAAGGTTCCTCATCATGGCAGCCGGACATCTTCCACGTCTGGCTTGCTGGAAGCGGTGGGGCCTTCGCTGGCGGTCATCTCGCTGGGACGACAGAACCGCTTCGGCTTTCCTCGTCCCGAGGTGCTGGAGCGGTACGGGGAGCGGCACATCCGGGTCCTGCGCACCGACCTCGATGGGGCAGTCACAGTTCGCATCGAAAAGAATGGTGCTATCGAAGCAACCTGCGTCCGGCCCTGCCGATGATGGGGAATGGCGCGACACCTCTGGTTGGGAATGACAATGGGGCTGGTGCTGGCGGCGGCGTGTACCCATGGCAGGGCCCTGCACCCGCGCGCGATCGAATTTCAGGCGTCCGGAGCTCGGGCGTTCTCACGTGGCGATCTGGATCGGGCCGCCGGGCTGTTCTCGCTCGCGCTCGACTACGAGCCGAAGATGGCCACCGCACGTAACGGGCTTGGCCTGGTGGCACTCGGGCGCGGGGACGCGGACGCGGCCGAAGCCGAGTTCAGGACCGCGCTCGCTCTGCATGAGGAACTAGCCGAGGCGCACCTGAACCTGGGGTTCATTTTTCTCGCGCGCGACGATGTCGCTGAGGCCCTGTCGCGCTTTCAGAGGGCCCTGGCCATCGACCCCGGCTTCGGATCCGCGCGACTGGCCGCCGGCGAGACCCTTTTGCGCCTGGGCCGCACGGAAGACGCGCGCTGGGAGCTGGCCAAGCTTTGTGAGATCGAGCCGCAGCGGGCCGGCGGCCACGCTGCTCACGCCTTGGTCCTGGCCAAGCTGGGACGAATCGCAGCGGCCGAAGACTCAGCTCGCAAGGCCCTGGCGCTCGATCGAGACTTGCCGGCAGCGCATCGCGCCCGCGCCGAGATCCTGCGCCGGCGGGGTGACCCACGAGGCGCAGCTGATGAACTTCTGGTGGTGCTCGCGCGGGAGCCGGGCTCGGTGAACGACCGACTCACGCTGGCAGTCAGCCTGGTGCACGCAGGCGACGTGGCCGGAGCCGAGCGTGAGGTTGCCGCACTTGAGCAGTCGGCGCCTCGCCGGGCCGAGGTTCGGTTCGTGCGTGCGTTCGTGGAATTGCGTGGCGAGCGCTACGCGCGGGCGGTGCTCGCCGGCCGTCAAGCGCTGGCGCTGCGCCCACGCTATCCGGAAGCGCGGCTGGTGGTGGCAGAGGCCTTGTTGCAGGCGGGGAACCTTGACGAAGGCCGGCGCGAACTTGCGGCGTTCGCTGACGAGGCGCCGGTGGAGATGGCCGCGGAGAAGCAGCAGGCCGAGAGATTTCTGCGTGGCGACTCGTTGTGACTGCTTCCCGGCGTCTTCGGAAAGGAGTACCTTGGGCGGGCCTTGGAGGAGATCTTTCTTCGGAAACAGGCCCTCGGTCTCTGGCAGGAGGGGCAGCGTTTTCATCTTGAGGGCGACCTGGCGCGTGCGAAAGAGCTATACGCGCGCTCGATCAGGGTATTTCCGACGGCCGAGGCCTACACCTTTCGCGGCTGGGCCTTCAGCCTTGAGGGACGGGTGGATGAAGCCATCGATGAGTGCAAGAAGGCCATCTCGGTCGATCCGTCCTTTGGCAACCCCTACAACGACATCGGCTCGTACTTGATGACCCTGGGCCGGATGGAAGAGGCCGTCGACTGGCTTGAGAAGGCGAAGGTAGCCCCCCGCTACGAGCCACGGCATTTCCCCTACATGAACCTGGGGCGCCTGTATGCGGCCCGCGGCGAGGTGTCAAAAGCCATCGCCGAGTTCGAGGGCGCTCTCAAGGAATGCCCCGAGGAATCGGCCTGTCGGGCGGCCCTGGTGCGCCTCCGCCAGCGGATCAACTGAGTCCGGTCGCCCTGACGGAGCTTTCGGGCCCGGCGACCGAGACTCGTCACCTACGTGACGGTCGTGACAGGTTCCGGCTCTCGGGGTGACAGGAACGCCCCAGCGCCTGCCAGTAAGATCTTGAAATCATTGTCACGACTTGTGGCACGTCCCTTGAAGCGTCACCTTTCAATCACGTTGCCGGGCTCCCGGCCCTCTGGCGCCCGGCGGAAAGGGACACGATATGCGTCGCCGAAGTAGAGCGAGCGAATCGGAAGGTAGAGTTGTCACTGAGCAGTCCGCCTGCGTGGCCGAGGTGATGGGCACCGACCTATTCACCCTCACCCCGGACACCGTCGTGGCCTCGGCGGTGCGCCTGGCGGCGGCCAAGCACATCCATCATTTCCTCGTGATCGACGAGGGGAGCCTCACCGGGATTGTGACCGACTTCGATCTGATGCAGGCGCGGCAGGGCACGATGGTGGGGTCCTGCATGAAGACGCCCGTCCTGTGCATTGCCCCGGACACGTCGCTCGAAGATGCGGTCGCCATCATGGAACGCAACGACGTCGGTTGCCTGCCCGTGGTTACTGGAACCTTCCTGGTCGGGATGATCACCCGCGATCGCCTGGCGGGCGTCGAAGGGACTACCGACGACGAGTCCGAAGAATTCGTGGGAGGGCTGGAACCGCAAGCCTCTCCGGGCGCTTTGAGCGCGCCCCAGACGTGTGCCGCGTGCGGCAAGCGCCGCAAGGTTGAACCGCAAGTGCGCGCCGCCTTTCTGTCCCTGTGCTCGGAGTGCGCGGGGGTCATCCCGTCGGTGAAGCCGGCGCGCGGGAATTGAAGCTGGCGCAGGTCACGGTCTGCGCGTCGGCGCAGCCGGTGGACAGCCCCAGGCGGCGAGCCGAAGTCTGGAACAGGGCCTCGATGCTGGCGGCATACGGCCCCTGGCCGCGGCCGCGCACGCCGAAGCGGGGGTCATACAGGGTCCCGCCGCGTGTCTCGCGCACGCGGTGAAGGATGCGATCGGCCGCCAGTGGCAGTTGCGCGCGCAGGCGTTCCTCGAACACCGGCTATTCGTCGAAGAACACATCTTCGTCAGAGACCTCGCCCTCGCTGGCACCCTCCTGGCGAGCGCCCGAAAGGTCGGCGGTGGTCTTGCGCAGGCGATCCGCGAGAACCTGGACGAAGCTCCACAAAAGCTTCACGGACAGCGGCGGATCCTTGCGGATTATTTCGTAAAACTCGCGGCGCCGGAGAATGAGCACGCGCGAGCGCTCCTCGGCGGTTGCGGTCACCGAGCGAGCCGTCCGGTCAATCAGCGCCATCTCGCCTAGATGCGCGCCTGGCAGGAGGTTGGTGATGAAGGCGCCATCCTTGTGCAGCCGCACCTTGCCCTTGAGCAGGATGTACAGCTCGTCGCCCATGTCGCCCTCGACCAGAAGGGTTTCACCGGACTCGAAGTCGGATACCTCTGTGAGATTGAGGACGCGGATGATCTCCTTGTAGGTCAGATGCCGGAACAGTGGCATCTGCTTGAGGACTTCGATCTTGCGGGTGAGTTCCTCGGCGCGGTCATCCACCGCCTCGGTGGCGGGGCGCTGGATGCGCAGGACGATTGCGGTGATGTTGTCCAGGCCGCCGGCTTGGTTAGCGTGGTCGACGAAGAGGTAGGGAACGGCCGTGATCTCGTCCCGCGCCAGGATCTCGGCGATGAGCGGGTCGGTCAGGTAGCTGTGAAGACCGTCCGAGCAGAGCAGGAACTGGTCGCCCGGCAGCAAGTCGAAATCGATGGTGTCGACCTGAACGGTCTCGTAGACACCAACGGCGCGCGTGACCGCGTTCTTGTAGGCGCTGTAGGGTGAGCCAGCGAGGCCGTCCTTGGTGATCTTGCCGCGCCGGATCAGCTCGTTGACCAGGGAGTGGTCTTCGGTCAGTTGCACCACCTGGCCGGTGCGGACCATGTAGATGCGGCTGTCACCGACGTGGGCGATGAAGCCTCGCTCGCCTACCACCAGCAGGGCCGAGATGGTGGTGCCCATGCCGCGCTTGTCGGGCTCGAGCTTGCCCTTCTGGAAGATGGTGGCGCAGGCGGTCTGAACGGCTTGCTCCATCACGGCGAGGACATCCAGGGCGCGTGCGCTGCCGTCGGCACGGGCGAACGCCTCGATGACGTCCTTCTTGCTCTCCACCCAGGCGCGCAGCTCGGTGACGGCGATCTGTGCGGCGACCTCGCCCGACGCATGGCCGCCCATGCCGTCGGCGACGACGAACAGCGACAATTTCTTGTCGATGAGGAAGTTGTCCTCGTTGTGTTCGCGTTTGCGGCCTACGTCGGTCGCCGCCCAGAAGCTCAGCTCCATGTTTTCTCGTTCGTGCGGTTCTCGTGCGACCCCGTGCCTAACATCGTTCATGGAGGCCGGCAAGAAGCGGGACGGCGTCGACCGTGCGAACCGCGCGGTCTCGCCCGCGACGCCGGCACCGGGGACCTTGACAGGGCAGGGGCCATTGCTACAAATGTCCGACGCGCTCACTCGGGGATCGTCTAATGGTAGGACGCCAGACTCTGGATCTGGCTATCAAGGTTCGAATCCTTGTCCCCGAACCAGGTCGGCGGTAAAACGCCGGCGCTTTGAAAAACTGAATAGGCCCCATGGTCTAGCGGTTAGGACGGCGCCCTCTCACGGCGTAATCTCGGGTTCGATTCCCGATGGGGTCACAGAAGAACGGGAGCGAGCGTGTTTGACCTCCCTACGGCGCTCGTCGTAGATTCAACTACGACATGTGCCGTAGTTGGAACGGAGGCATTGCGTGAGCCCTGAGAATCAACCCGCGGTACCGGGCGGCGAGCTCGAGCGAGCCCTGCTGGCGGCGCTCTGGGTTAGCGGCAAGGCTACTGCGCGTGAGCTATACGACGGTATCGGCGGTCCGGGCCGCATCGTCTACACGACCGTCGCGAAGGTTCTCGACCGCCTTGTTGACAAAGGTATGGTGTGCCGACGCCTGTCCGGACGAGCCTACGCTTATGAGGCCGTTGCACGGCAGCAAGAGACCCAGCGCGCCATGGCTCGTGGCCTCATTGAGCAACTCACCGATGGGGGGCCGCGACCCGCGATGGCGGCGCTCGTCGGCGCGATCGAGGACGTGTCCCCGGAGCTTCTCGATGAGCTCGCGGCGGAGCTGAAGGCACGAAGGAGGCGACGCGATGGAGCGTGAGGCGTTGCTCACCGTGGTTGGTTCCGCGCTTTTCGGGCTCGTGGTTTGGGTTTTCGCGCTGCCTGCGGGGCGTGCGTGGCTGCGCTTTCGCGATCCCGAACCTTGGGCGTGGTGGCGGCTGGTGGTGCCGCTCTTCGCGGGCATGGTTGTCGTCGCGTTCCTTCTGGGATGGGCCTTTCAGGAACCCGATCCCGCTGACGAGCGCGCCGGTGTTGGCCTTCACGTGTTGGCGATCGTCACGGCGGGCATCGTTACCAGGGCCATCGTTCGATCGGTGATGGCGCTTCGTTCGCGCGCTTACGCGCATATCCCGGTCGCCTCGATCGGTCTGTTGACCCCGCGCGCCATCGTCTCCGACGAGTTTCGCCGAATGGCCTCGGGCGGAGTCCTCGCCGCTGCGCTTGCTCACGAAGCAGCGCACGTCAGGGGGCGCGATCCGCTTCGCATCTGGCTTGCGCAGGTCGCGGCGGATTTGCAGTGGCCGATACCCGGGACGGGGTGGCGCTTGTCGGCATGGATTCTGGCTCTTGAAGCACAGCGGGATGACGAAGCCGTTGCGCGTGGAGCTTGTCCTGAAGACTTAGCCGAGGCGATCCTGACAGCGGCGCGACTCCATCCCGGCCCTGAGGCGCGTCTGTGTGCGAACGTGACCGGCTCTGGTGAGGGAATTGCGTGGCGCGTGCGGCGTCTGCTTTCGGTTGAGCTACCTGGCCGTCGGGGTGCGCGCCGAACGCCCTTCTGGCTGATTGGCTCTTCGTGTTCCGTCCTGGTGCTCGGAGCTGTGTGGCTCGGCCTCAGATATGGCGAGGCGTTCCTCGGCGTACTTCCTGGGATGGGTCCATGAGACGCCGCCACTATCTCGGCCTTTGCATCGCGCTCACGACTTCGAGCTGCAAAGGAGAACCGGACGAGGAGGAGCGGTCGCTCGCGGCGATTCGCAACCGCGTCGACGACCGCGGGCGCGTCGTTCTGACGCCCGACGAGCGCAAAGCGCTTGGTATCGAGACCATCGCAGCGACCAAAGGCACGCTGACCACGAGCGCTGTGCGCTTCGGCAGGGTGGTCGCGCGGCCGCAAGAGGACGCCCTCGTGGCTGCGCCGGTGACCGGACGCTTGGTTGCCCCCACGCTTGCTCTCGGAGCGCGGGTGTCGGCCGGCGATCTACTTGTCACCCTCCAGCCCCTGGTCGATACCGCCTCGCGCGCGACTCTGGAAGCGCAGAGGCGCGAGCTGCACGGGCAAATCGAAGGAGCGCGCGCTCAAGTCGAGGCGAAGCGGACGGATCTGGGCCGTCTCGCCACGCTGGTTTCATCCGGGCTTGCGACCGAGGCCGAGCGCGCCCAGGCCCAGGCTCACCTATCGTCCGAGCAAGCCCGCATCGACAGCCTGAAGCGCGCCAGCTCCGAACTCGCCCGCGTGACCGGCGGCCGCATGGAGATCCGCGCTCCGGTCCCCGGCGTCGTGGCAACGCTCGCCACCGATACCGGCTCGCTTATCCAGCAGGGCAGCATCCTCGCCCGCATCGTGCGTGCGGGGCCTCGCTGGATCGACCTTGCCGTTCCGCCCGGCGACGTGGTCGGAAGTGGATACCGCGCCCAGGGTCTCTCCGACGCGGTTTCAGCGAGGCTCTTGAGCCGGGGTGCGGTCATCCAAGCCGACGGAACCCGCAGGGACCGGCTCGAAGCGGCACCGGAGGCCGCTGCCGATCTGCTTCCGGGCGCAACCGTTCCCGTCGATGTGCTCCACGAGACCCAGGGTGTCCTCGTGCCCGTGCAGGCCCTCGTGCGGCGCGGGCGCGAGAAGCTGGTCTTCGTCGAGCTGGAGGAAGGCCACTATGAGGCTCGGCCGGTGCAAGTGCTCGCGAGCGATGACTCCCGTGCTGTCGTGAGCACGGGGCTCGCTGCAAGCGACCGCGTGGTGAGTCGTGGCGCCTCGGCTCTACTCGGAGAACTTGGCGCGACCGGGGGCGGCGGACACGCGGGAGGCACGGGAGAGCCGAAGTGAACGCGCTGCTTGACGCGATCATTAGGGGCTCGATCAAGAACCGCCCTGTCGTGCTGCTGGCGGCGCTGGCACTGGTGGTGCTCGGCGTCTGGTCGGCGCGGAGCGCGAGTCTCGACGCCCTGCCCAACTTCACCCCGCCCATTGTCATCGTGCAGGCTGAGGCGCCCGGGCTCGGGAGTTCCGCGGTCGAACAGCTCGTGACCACGCCGCTCGAGCAGGTGCTACTGGGCATCCCCGACGTCACCAGGCTGCGCTCGACCTCGTCACCCGGCCTGTCGGTGGTCCAGATGACCTTCGAGGAGAACGTCGACGTCTTCCGGGCGCGGCAGCTGGTAAGCGAGCGGGTCGCCGAAGCCCGCGAGCGCCTGCCGGCGGCCCTGCCCCCGCCACGAGTGGCCCCCATAACCGCCCCGGTTGGGGCGCTGCTCAAGTTCTGTTACACGAGCCAGGGCGACGATCTGGAAGCGCTGCGCCCGCTCTGGCAGTTTGCCGAGTGGAAGGTCCGCCCACGTCTGTCTGCGATCGAAGGCATCGCGCGAGTGACCGTTCATGGCGGCGCGGCTGCGCGCATCGAGATCCGCCCCGACTCGGCCGCGATGCTGGCGCGCGGAGTGACGTTGTCGGACCTGCGGCAGGCGATCGGAAGCGCGCAGAGTCTTGCGCCACTTGGCTACGCCGACGTCGGTTCTCAGCAAGAACCCATCCGTGCCGACGGGCTTTGGTCCTGGGGCCGCATCGGGGACATCGGCGGCACGGTCGTCACGTCCAGGGAGGGCCTCCCGATCCGCGTGGCGGACGTCGCCGAGGTCACGGTCGGAGATGCGCCACCGGTCGGAACTGCCCTCTACGACGGCAAGCCCGCCATCTACCTTCAGATCGAGAAACTGCCGTGGGCCGATACGCCGCGTCTCACCCAGTCCGTCGAGGTTGCACTTGCCGCACTGGATGCCGAGCTGCCGTCGGGGGCCGTGCGCCACGCCCCGATGTTTCGCCAGGCCGACTTCATCCACACGTCCCTCAGCTCACTCGCTCGGGCCATGGGTATCGGTGCTGTGCTGGTCATCGTCATTCTGATTTCGTTTCTGCGCTCTCCGCGCCTGGCGGCGATCAGCCTCACGGCGCTGCCGCTCTCGATTATCGCCGCGGTGTCCGTTCTTCTGCTTCGAGGCGTCACCATCAACGGGATGATCCTGGGCGGACTCGCGATCGCGGTCGGCGAGGTCGTGGACGACGCCATCGTCGACGTCGAGAACATCTGGCGACGCCTTCAGGAGAACGCGCGGACGTCTTCGCCGCGGCCGGTTCTCGAGATCGTCCATGACGCGTCCGCAGAGGTTCGCGGCGCGGTCGTCTATGCGTCCTTGATCGTGGTCGCCGTGCTCACGCCGATCATGGTTCTCGGTGGACTCGCCGGCCGCATCTTTTCGCCGCTGGCGGAAACCTATGCGCTGGCGGTGGCCGCATCGTTGCTCGTGGCGCTGACCGTGACCCCGGCCCTGAGTGCGATGCTCCTGCCGCACATCGCCGCGGCAGGCACGCACGACACCCGTCTGACAAGGGTTCTTCGCAGTGCCTACGAGCGCGTGCTGTCATGGCTGTCGCAACGGCCCGGTCGCATCGTTGTTGGCGCAGCGGTGCTCGGAGCCGTCGCCCTCGTCATCCTGCCCTTTCTCGGTGGCGGCTTTCTCCCCGAGTTTCGTGAGGGCGTTCTGATCGCCGAGGTCACCGCCTGGCCTGGTACTTCGCTCGCGGAGACCACCCGCCTCGCAGGCCGCATCGACACGCAGCTGCGCACGAAAAATGGCCTGCCGCACGTCGCGGCGCGCGTCGGACGAGCGAGCCTCGATGAAGACGCGGCGCCCGTCCATCGGATCGAGATGGATCTTGTACTGCCCGAGGACAGCGGGGACCCTGAAGAGATCGGCGCAGAGATCATGGAGAAGATGGGGAAAATCCCTGGCGTCCGCTTCGGTGTCGAAGGCTTCCTCGGTGAGCGCATCAACGAGCTCTTGTCCGGCGAGCGCGCACCCATCGCCGTCAAGCTCTACGGCAGCGACTTGCTTGCCCTGCGAAACGCCGCATCTGGCTTGATGGCGAAGATGGCTGAACTCCCGGACGTACAGGCTGTGCGCTCAAGCGGACTGGTCGATGTTCCCACGACGGACTTGCACATCGAGGAGCCGCGTCTGGGCGTCGCCGGCATTCGCCGCGCAGATGTCGTCGACGCCGTCGCGGCCTCGCAACAGGGGCTGGAGGTGGCCCGGGTCAACGTGACGGGTGGCTTCTCGGTCCCGGTCGTCATCGCGGGCCAAGCGGCGCTGCGCGGGCGCAGCCGCATTGCCGACCTGCCTATCTTCACGGCTTCGTCAGCGGTGTTGCCCCTCTCTGCGCTGATCAAGGTCGAAGACGGCACCGAGCCGCCGACGATCGATCACGAAGGGGGACGACTGATGGTCACCGTCACTGCTCGCGCTCCAGAGGGTGAGCTTTCGCAGGTCGCAGGGCGAATCGAGCAGCTCATGGCCAGTGCTTCCCTCCCGCCGGGGATGTCCTGGGAGCTCGCCGGCCAGGCAGCCGAGCGGAGGGAGGCCAGCGGACGGTTGGTCATCATCGTCTGCATCGTGCTGGTCGCGATCTTCGCCTTCCTTTGGATGGCCTTTGGCTCCGCGGTGGACGCCGGAGTCGTCCTCGGCGGGCTTCCGCTCGGGATGGTCGGCGGCGTGATGGCGGCGCTGCTACTGCCGGAGGGACTCTCGATGGCGGGGCTCGTGGGCTTCGTGGCGCTTTCGGGAATCATCAGTCGCAACGGCATCATGCTCGTGGCGCACAAGAACCATCTCATCGCCAAGGGCTCGGCGGAGAACGGCGAAGCGCTCATCCTGCAGGCGGCGCGCGAGCGCCTACTGCCGATCGTGATGACCGCCGCGACCGCGTTCTTCGGGCTGCTTCCGCTGGCCGCGTCCATGGGAGCCGCCGGGAGCGAGCTCGAATCGCCGATGGCGTTCATCGTTTGCGGCGGCCTCCTGACCTCGACGACGCTCAACCTGGTCGCCGTCCCATCCTTCTATTTGTGGCGCGAGCGACGGCGGACGCGTCGGGTCCAACGCGCATGAGGTTGGCCGCGTTTTTCCTGGCCGTCGCGCTCAGCCTACCGATTTGCGGCTGCGCCGAGTTTTCGTATCGCCCGCCGCCCGGCCCGCGGCCCGTGCCGGACACTTGGCGCCCCCAAGACGTCCTGCGCGAACGCATCCCGCGCAGAGCCGCTGGCGAGGTCGTCCTCAATGATCGAGATGGCCTGTCCCCGGACGAAGCGGCCATCATGGCTGTCGATCAGAACCCACGCCTGCGGGCGGTGCGTGCTGAGCGCGGCATCGGACAGGCGGAACTCATCGGGGCGGGCGTCCTGCCCAACCCGCGCGTGGACGGGTCGCTTGACTTTCCGGTGTCTGGTGACGAGGCGAGAGTTCTCGGCTACGGCGTCGGCTTGTCGTGGAATGTCACCCCCTTGCTGTCGCGTGGCGCCCGGGTGTCTGCGGCCAAAGAGAACCTCACCTCGGTCGACCTCGGGGTCGCCTGGCAGGAATGGCAGGTGGCTCAGGCCGCGCGGCTCCATGCCATCCGTTCCATCTACGTGGACAGGCGGGCTCGGCTAGCCCGTGAGGTTGAACAGACGTGGCAACAGCGCCTCGATGCCCTTCGCCAGGCGCGGGTGGCAAACGCGGTCACGGTGCTCGAGGTTACCAACGCCGAGCGTTCCTTCGCGGAGGCGCGCGTGAGCAGGCTTGTGATCGACCAGCAGCTGGTGGCGGAGCGCGCTGCGCTCAATCGCGCGCTTGGGATGGACACCGCCAGGGATGTGGTACTGGACGCTTCGTTCAGTCCGGTCAGCGCGACGCCCCGAAGCGACGGGCTGCTCGATGAGCTACCACGACGCCGGCTAGATCTCCTCGCGCTTCAGCATGCCCATCGTTCCCACGACGAAGCTTTGCGCGCGGCCGTCATCGCACAGTTCCCACCGGTGGAAATTGGGTTTCACACCCGGCGCGAGGCCGATCGCAACGCTTCCGTTGGTGTTGCCCTGACCTTCGAACTCCCGTTCTTCGACCGCAACCAGGGCAACGTGGCACGAGAGCAGGCGCGCCGAATCCAGGTCGAGGCTGAGTACGATGCCCGACTGCTCGAGGCGCG
>JANPCZ010000225.1:0-2202 GCA_031431215.1 Myxococcales bacterium | reverse complement strand
CGAGGACGGCGGCATGTTCGCGCTGCCGTTCGATCCGAAGGCCCTGCGGGTCCTCGGCCCCAGCGTGCCGGTGCTCGACAGCGTCGCGGTGGTCAACGGGACCGTGCCGCAGTTCAGCCTGTCCACCGACGGGACCCTGTTGATGCGGTCGGGATCGAGCCTCACGACGCGGCCGGAATACCAGATGGTCTGGGTGGACCGGGGCGGCCGCATGGCGCCGGTCGACAGCAGCTGGAGGTTCCGGCACGTGTCGTCCGGCAACAACGCGGGGTGGGCGCTGTCCCCGGACGGCCGGCGCGTGGCGATCGGGCTTGCGACCGATGCCGGCGACGACATCTGGATCAAGCAGCTGCCGCGCGGCCCGTTGTCGCGCCTGACGTTCGACAGTGCGGCGGAATACCGCCCGCGGTGGTCGGGCGATGGGCGGTACGTGGACTTCGTCCGCATGCAGGGCGGGTCCAGCGCGCTGTACCGCCGCCTCTCCAACGGCACCGGCGGAGAGGATAGCGTGCTGAGTCTGGGCGGGAACATCCACGAGGTCGCCCGCACCCGCGACAACCAGTGGCTGCTGGCGCGCCTGGGCGGCACCGTGAACATCGCCGGCGCGCGCGATATCTATGCCGCGCGGGCGGGCGACTCCGCCCGGCCGCTGCTCGCGAGCGCTTCCTATGATGAGTCCGCGATCGCGCTGTCCCCGGACGGCCGCTGGATTGCGTACGAGTCCGACGAGTCGGGCCGGACCCAGGTGTACGTGCGCCCGTTCCCGGTCGTGGAGGGCGGCAAGTGGCAGATCTCGGTCTCCGGCGGCGTCGCGCCGCACTGGTCCGCGAACGGCCGCGAGCTGTTCTTCGTGGACGGCGAGCGGAACATGGTGGCAGCGCAGGTCACGCCGGGCGCCTCGTTCGACGTGGGCGAGCGCCGCCGGTTGTTCCGCCTCGACGACGATCTGTACCAGCCGCAGGCGGAGCACTACACGACGTACGAGGTGGCGCCGGATGGGCGCTTCCTCATGGCGCGACGCGGACGCGCCGAGGCGGCCCCCGAGGCGCCGCTGATCGTCGTCGAGAACTGGTTCGTGGAGCTGCGGCAGAAGGCCGGCCGCCGATGACCCTTCCCGTGGAGCGCCTCGCGGCCGCCCTCGCCGATCGCTACCGCATCGAGCGCGAGCTTGGCGCCGGCGGCATGGCCACGGTCTACCTGGCGCACGATGTGCGCCACGACCGCCGCGTGGCGGTCAAGGTGTTGCGGCCGGAGCTGAGCGCCATCCTGGGCGGCGAGCGGTTCCTGCACGAGATCAAGACCACGGCCAATCTTCAGCACCCGCATATCCTCAGTCTCTTCGACTCGGGCGAGGCCGACGGGCTCGTCTACTACGTCATGCCGTACGTCGAGGGCGAGTCGCTGCGCGACAAGCTCAATCGCGAGAAGCAGCTGCCCGTGGAGTTCGCGGTGCGCATCGCGCGCGAGGTGGCCGACGCGCTGGACTACGCGCACCAGCACGGCATCGTCCACCGCGACATCAAGCCCGAGAACATCCTGCTGCACGGCGGGCACGCGATGGTCGCCGACTTCGGGATCGCCCTGGCGGCCAGCCGCTCCGACGGCGGCAGCCGGATGACTGAGACCGGCATGTCGTTAGGCACGCCGCACTACATGAGTCCCGAGCAGGCCATGGGCGAGAAGGAGATCACGCCCCGGGCCGACATCTACGCGCTGGGCTGTGTGCTGTACGAGATGCTGACGGCGGAGCCGCCGTTCATCGGCGCCACGGCGCAGGCGATTATCGCGCGCGTCATGACGGAAGAGCCGCGTTCCCTGACGCTGCAGCGCCGGAGCATTCCGCCGCACGTCGAAGCCGCGGTGGTGACGGCGCTCGCGAAGCTGCCCGCCGACCGGTTCGCCTCGGCCGCCGAGTTCGGTGCGGCGCTGGCGAATCCTGCCTTCACCTCCACGACGACGATCGCCACGGCAGCTCCCGGTCGCCGCGGTTGGAGAGCCAAGCTTGCACTTCCGATGACCGGCGTGGCGGCCGTGGCGCTGGCGCTCGCCGGGTGGGCCCTGTCGCGGCCGGCCCCGCCGGCACCGCCCGTCGCCCGGTTCACGGTTCCGTTGCCCGGCGCCGCGGCGGCCAGCACCTTCTCGCCGGTGCTGTCGCCCGACGGGTCCAAGCTGCTGTTCATCGCGCTCGACTCGCAGCGCACG
>JANPCZ010000224.1:0-8075 GCA_031431215.1 Myxococcales bacterium | reverse complement strand
GAGCGTGGCCTACCCGCGGTGGTCGGCGTTAGCGGTGCGACCGTGGCGTTGCCCGCGGGCGTGGTGGTCGTGGTTGACGCGGATCGGGGGTTGGTGATCCGGCGGTGACAAGGCTTCCAGTCCGCGCTACCAATCGGCGTCAGCGGTGCGACCTCAGGTCGGCATGAGGACCGGCACGCTCTGCCGGCCGTGCCGGCGGTACACGAGGAAGTCGCGGTCGATCGTGAGGATGCGAGTGGCGGGCACGACCTCTGTCATGCGAACCAGACACGCATCCGCCAATGGCATGGGTACGTTGGCGTAACGGTTCATGAGTTTGAGCAAGCTCGACGCCTCACCTTCGACGTGGAACGTGGGTACGACCACGCCGCGCTCGACCAGGTCAAGGACGGCCCGGGGACCATCGTGCAGGTCGCGAAGCAGGAAGCAGGCCTCCGAAAGGACCGCGTCGCAGGTCTCCGTGGGGGCATCGAACTCATCGAAACGCTGGACCGCCCAGTCATGATGGCGATCGCGTCGGTTGATGAGCGCCACCAGCGGGCCGGTGTCGAGTGCGACGCGCTTCATCTGCCGTAGTCGGCGAGCCGGCGCTTGTTGCTGGCCAGATCGGCGGGGCCGACGACCCGGCCCACCGAATCGCCGGCCAACGCCAGCAGCGATCCCTTGCGGCGGCCCCGTGCCGCGCCCACGTGCCGTGCCAGAGCCTGTCGCATCACGGCCGACTTGCTGACGCCCTCGCGGCGTGCCGCCGCCGTCAACTCGCGATCGAGGGCGTCCGGGACCTTGAGGGAAATCGTTCGCATGGCCTTCATATTGACGATGGCCAACGGGCAATACCAGGGCGGTACGGACGGCCAGAGGCGCTTTCTACGCGTCAGCGGCGCGACCGTCGCCCTGCCAGCGGGGTTGGTCGACGTGGATCGGGGATTCGCAGCTCGTACTGCGGCTCGATGCCGTGACCGCGCAGCCATGCCAGCGCCCGTCGCAACAACGCCTCCCGCGTCGCCGGCCGGTAGCGCCCGCGCGGCGCTGTCCGGCGGCCGGGAATGCGCAGGTAGCCCGGCAGGGTCGCGTGCCGGTGCGCGCGAGCAGCACCCCGGTCGGTGAATTCGATCTCCAGACGCCCGCTGTCGAGGTGAAGCAGGAAATGCACCGCCGGATTCCACGAGTCCATGGCGTCCAGCACCGCGTCCATGTCCACGAACGCGAAGCGCGGCTCTGCAAGGCGGCGTGAACGAGCCGCACCCACCCGCCGCCGCCCCCGCTTCACGACACGGGCTTGGGCGGCAGAGCGCCCGCGGGCGCCGCAGCAGCGCTCGTGCCGGCGCCCGGCGCAGCGGCGAGCGACGTGCCGCTGTCGCGAGCGCGGCCGTCGTTGACCCGCTCGCGCAGTTCCTTGCCCACCTTGAAGAACGCCAGCTGCTTGGGCTTGACCTCGACGGTCTCGCCGGTGCGCGGGTTGCGACCCTCGTAGGCTTTGTACTTGCGGATGGTGAAGCTGCCGAAGCCCCGGATCTCGATGCCCTCGCCGCGTCTGAGCGCCTCGATCATCGATTCGAAGATCCGGTCCACCACCGCTTCGGCCCGGCCCCAGGGGAACTTCAGCTTGTCCGCCACGACGGCGATGAGTTCGGCCTTGGTCATGGCTTGCGTGGGAGGTTTGGCCATATTCATCGTCCTAGTCGAGCGGGCGCGCTGGCAGTGGATCGGCGGCGTCGGTGCGGTAGCGGTAGTTCTTGAAGAACGAATACTCCTCGCAGTTGTGGCGGGCGTAGAAGTCTATGACGTCGCGCCAGCCGAATGCCTTGCGGTCAAGGCCGTCCTGGATCTCGCGCCACGAGAACGTCTGCGGGCACAGTGTCCCGACCAGCGGATGATGCCCCGCCGAGGTGCGCGGGTCATAGAGCGTGACGGTCGCCGGCAGGCGCCCGACGTAGTACGCCGACAGCGGCAATAGCTCGATGACCTCGACGTGTTTCAGGTCGACGCCGCCGTCGCTGCGAAAGATGCATTCGGTGCGAAAGATGGTCTGGTTGGGCTCGATCACGATTGCGTTGTGGGCGATGTCGCCCTTGCTGACGCATTTTTGTTTGTCGGGCACAGATGTCTCGACCCGGTAAGCCAGAAATCGTGGTGTCCGGTTCTGGATGCGCAGCAGAACGTGATCGAACGCGAACGTCTGACCCTCGATCGACGCCTTGCGCTTGGCCACTTCAAGCACCAGGTGAAGGTGGGCGGTGTCGACCACTTCCTTGATCTTGAGGCGCCGCGGCTGCTTCAGCTCGTCGAAATATCCGTTGGGTTGGCCAAGCTCGACCAGCTTGGGCGCTGGCACCTTGTACTTCTTGGCGTCCTCCTCGATGAGGCCCATGTACACCGGCTGGCTGTACTTGAGCACCGAGTTCATCAACGACTCGGGCGGCGGCGGCGGTGGCGGCCGTTCGGGTGGCGGCGGCGCACTGGTTCCGTACATCACCAGCATCCCGAGTGCGATGGCCACCGCAGCCGTCATCCCCACCGCCATCGCGAGCGTCTTACCTTCCATAAGCCGCCGGGATATTACCCGAGGACAGCCGCGCCGCCGAGGTAGGGCTGCAGCACGGCCGGCACGTCGAGCTTGCCGTCGGCGCGCTGGTAGGTTTCGAGCACCGCAATCAGCGTTCGTGGCAGGGCCAGGCCTGAACCATTGATCGTGTGAACGAACTGCGCTTTGGGCTGGGCGTCCTTGCCGGTGTCCTTGAAGCGGATCTTGGCACGGCGAGCCTGGAAGTCGCCGAAGTTCGAGCACGAGCTCACCTCCAGCCACTCGTCGCAGCCCGGCGCCCAAACTTCCAGGTCGTACTTGACCATCGCCGAGAACGACAGGTCACCTGCGCACATCTGCACCACGCGGTAGGGCAGCTCCAGCGCCCGCAGCACGTCCTCGGCGTCGTCGAGCAGGCCGCGCAGCTCGTCGAGGGAGTTCTCGGGCCGCACGAACTTGACCAGCTCGACCTTGTCGAACTGGTGGCCGCGCTTGATGCCGCGGGTGTCGCGCCCCGCCGCCATCTGCTCGCGCCGAAAGCACGCCGTGAACGCCACGTGCTTGATGGGTAGCGTGGCGCCGTCGAGGATCTCGTCGCGGTACAGGTTGGTCACCGGCACCTCGGCGGTCGGGATCCACCAGAAATCCTCGCTGGTGTCGCGGTACAGGTTGTCGCCGAACTTGGGCAGGTTGCCGGTGCCGACCAGGCATTCGCGTCGCACCATGACCGGCGGCAGGATCTCGGTGTAGCCGTGCTTGCCGGTGTGCAGATCGAGCATGAACGTGATGAGTGCCCGCTGCAGCCGGGCGCCCCACGACTTGAGAACATAAAAGCGCGAACCCGAGATCTTCACTCCGCGATCGAAGTCGATGATGCCAAGCCGCGGGCCCATGTCCCAGTGTGGCTCGGGCTTGAAGTCGAAGCTGCGGCGGGTGCCTTGCTCGCGCACGATCTTGTTCTCGCTGTCGTCCTTGCCGTCGGGCACCGACGAGTGCGGCAGGTTGGGCAGCTCGTGCAGTTTGCCGTCAAGCTCGGCCTCGCTCGCCGCGAGCCGGCCCTGGAGCGCTTCGAACTCGGCCTTGAGCGCGGCACCCTTGGCCTTTGCGGCCTCGCGCGCCTCGGGCGTGGGTGCCTTGCCGATCTCCTTCGACAGGCGGTTCTGCTCGGCCTTGAAGCCCTCGGAATCGCCCTTGAGCTTGCGCACCGCCTCGTCGAGCGCCAGCACCGCATCCAGATCGACGGTGGCGTGTAGACGCGAAAAACCGGCCTTCACCTCGTCGGGCTTATCGCGCAGCAATCGGATGTCGAGCATCGGGCCGGGGAGCATACGACATAGTGCCGCGGCCATGAAGCACGCGAGGGCGGGACGAGGTGGTCGGCATCCCGTACCTCACGCAGCGCCCGTCGCGCGAACCATTTGCGCCACCGCATCGATCCACGATGGCTCGGCATTCAGAGATGGCACCAGCAGCAGCTCCTCGCCGCCGAGTGATCGCCACTGCTGCTTGGCCCGGATGCCGATCTCCTCGACGGTCTCGAGGCAATCGGCCACGAAGGCCGGACACATGACGGCCAGACGTTTCTTGCCGGCTTTCGCCAGCTCGGGAAGGACCTGATCGGTGTAGGGGTGAATCCAGGGTGTGCGGCCTAGCCTCGACTGGAAGGACACCGCGTGCCGTTCAGCGGTCAGCCCCAGCGCGGCCGCCAGCGCGCGGGTGGTGGCAAAGCAGTGGGCGCGATAGCAGTAGCGATTCGCGGGCCCGATCGCGTCGCAACAGCCGGGGCTGGCAAGACAATGCTTCTGGGTGGTGTCGCTCTTGCGCACATGCCGTTCCGGCAGACCGTGGTAGCTGAACAGCACGAAGTCGGGGCGGAACTCGTCCAGGTGCTTGCGGGCTACCTGGCTGAACGCCGCGATGAAGCCGGGATCATCGTAGAAGGGTTCCAGTGTCTCGACCGCCGGGACGTTCCACTGCTTGCCGAGGATCTCGTAGACGCGGTCCAGCGCTGAACCCGTCGCTGCGGACGAGTACTGCGGGAACAGCGGTGCCACGATGATCTTGCTGGGGTTGACGGCCTGGAGCTTAGCCAGCGCGGACGGCAGCGAGGGCGATCCGTACCGCATGCCGAGCTCGACCACATAGCCGGGTCCGAGGGCACGTTGCACCCCTTGCGTGAGGCCGCGGCTGTGAAACAGGAGCGGCGAGCCGGTGTCGGCGTCGCCCCAGATCGCCTGGTACGCTCGGGCCGACTTCGCCGGCCGAAACGGCAGGATGATGAGGTTGAGCAGCATCCAGCGCCCGACGGGGTGGAGGTCGATCACCCGAGGATCGCTGAGGAACTCGCGAAGATAGCGCCGCACATCCGACACACCCGGCGAGTCGGGGGTGCCAAGATTCGCGAGCAAGACCGCAATCGGTCGGTCGGACATGGTGCGAGCCTAGTCGACTCTCGGTGGGGCGCCCAAGTGCTGCCCGAGCGGCTAGGCTGTGGGCCGGAGGCTTTCGCCATGGCCGAGACACTGCTGATGGTAGGTGTACGAACCCTGGGGCGCGCCATCGCGCTTCACTTTGCCGACCAGGGCTGGCAGGTGATCTGCGCATCCCGAAGCCGGGACGATGTCGACCGGTTGGCCGCCGATGTCACCGCCGCGGGCGGCCATGGCGTCGGCGTGGTCTGCGACCTGACGGATCGGGCGTCGCTGGAGCAGGTCGTGCGCGCTCATCCCCACATCGATCTGTGCGTGGCGGCCCAGACCGCTGGCGGTCGGTTTGGCGCGCGGCCGCTGCTGGAAATCGAAGACCAGGAGCTGGTGCACGGGTTCAATAGCTACGTGCGCGGGACGTGGAATCTCCTCAAGGCGGTTGGTCCCGGCCTGCTGGCGCGCGGCGCCGGCACCTTCTTGCAGGTAGGAACGTCGTCAGGCGTACGCACGAAGGACGGCTTCGCGGCCCTGGGAGCGACCCAGCACGGGCTTCGGGCCCTTCTCCAGGTGGCAGCTCGCGAGTGGCGCCCGCAAGGCGTTCACGTGGCCTATCTTCCCATCGACGGAGCGATCGCCAGTGAGCGTACGCGGGAGTGGCTGGCTCGCGGCGGTGCGGACAGCGGCATCCCGCAACTGGAGATCGCGCGCGCCTGCGCCTATCTGCACCGCCAGGCCCGCGGCGCCTGGACCCACGAACTGGTGTTGCGCCCGACCGGTTCCGACTGGACCGCGCCCACCTGAGGGCCGAGTTGCTTCACCTGGCCAACAAGAATCCCTCCAGGGCCCGGCGCAGACCCTCGGCATCGTCGGCGCCGACGACCAGGGGCAGTGCGTCGCGCCTGCGAATGGTCAGCAGCGGTCCCCGCCGGGTCATCGCAAGCCAGTAGCTACCGACGTGGCGGGTCCAGAACAGGCCGAAGCTTCCGAAGAAGCCGGCCGCCCCGAACAATCGTAGATGCGGTCGCGGGCCCGGCTCGATCGCGAGCACCCGGATGCGAGGTATGCGAAGCGGGCCGAAGCCACGGCGGACGACGCGGATCTCGTGGCTGTCCACCTCGATCGCGATCGGAGCCAGGGCCCAGGTAACGAGCAGGGCGCCGACCACGCCAATCCCCAGGGCCAATGCGGGCGCCGGCAGCCTCGCGCTCACCGCCGCCACCGTGAGCACCAGCGGAACGATGGCAAGAACCAAGGCGGTCGAGACCTGCTGCGCGCGATCGAGGGTCATCGTGAATCTCATGGCATTTCCTCCGCCGTCCGCCATCGCATCAACCAAGCCATCATGACGGCAAGTAAAATTAGATACTTGGCTGACCATGGAGTCGGATGACGCGGTATTCAATTACGAAATACTCGTAAACTATTCGCGTTTCTCGCGGACGAGACGATCGCGCACGAGTGGCTGCCTGAGCCCACGCGCCTCACAGCCAATCCGGCACCTGATCGGGGACGCCCGTCGCTCGTATCGGCGCGACTGGCACTTCCGATCGTTGCTTTTCGTGACCCCCCTGCACTACAGTGCTCACACTCACACTTGTCCACATGGCCCTTTTGCGCTCGAGGTCAACTCATGAGTGTTTCCATCTCGAATACCCGTTTCACTACGCTGAGGCGCCTGCTTGTTTGCATCGCTCTTTGTGCTGCATACAGGGAGGGCGTTTCGCATGCCGCCAAGTACCAGGTCACCAAATGGATCGCCGTGACGCCGCCGACCGGTGGCTACGACTTCCTGACCTTCGATCCGGGCAAGCGGCTACTTTACGTTGCTCACGCGACATCAGTAGCCGTGATCAATCCCGACATGGGCAGCCAAGTCGACTCGTTGACCGGGACCGGCGTAACGGGCGTTCACGGGGCAGCGATCAGCCCGGACTCCAAGTTTGCCTTCATCACCTCCGGGTCGGGCAACAAGGCGCTGAAGATGGATCTGGCCACGAAGATGGTGGTGGCAATGGCCCCGACTGGAGCGAACCCGGACCACATCCTTTACGACGCGTTTTCGGACAAGGTCATCACATTCAACAATTCAGGCGCGTCCGCGACCGTGATCGACCCTGCGACCATGATGGTGGTTGCGACAGTCAAGTTTTCCACCGGCGCGAAACCTGAGGTCAGCGTCTCTGACGGGGCCGGCAAACTCTACGTGAACCTCGACGGAATCAAGAAGATTGCGCAGATCGACACGGCAGCGTGGACTGTGAAGGAATGGGCCCTGCCGGCGAGCTGCACCGCCTCGACGGGCCTCGCCATCGACATCGCGGGCCATCGCCTCTTCACTTCCTGCGACGGCATGCTGGCCGTCACCAACGCTGACACCGGCGCGGCGGTGGGGCAGCCGATTCCGACCGGCGCAGGAGCGGACGGCGCTGCCTACGATCCTGACAACAAGCTGGTCTTCACGACGAACGGCACTTCAGGGAACGTCACCATCATCCAGCAGATGTCTCCCGATATGTACATGAAGCTTGAGGACGTTCCAACGGGTACCGGCTGTCGGACCAACGCCTATGATCCGAAGGCGCATCAGATCTATTCCGTATGCAGCCGGATGGGCGCTCTCTCGGTCGCGGTCATCGGCGCAATGGCCGCAGCCGGCTCCGACGGCGGCGCGTCGGGCGCGGCAGGCAGCGCGGGGGCGCGCGCGGATGCCTCCGCCGGCGGTGGGGACAGCGGCAGCGCAGGGGGATCGACCGGCGGCGCGGGCTCGGCCGCTGGCGGCAACAGCGCTGGGTCCACGGGCGGTAGCAGCGCCTCGGGCGCGGGCGGCTCGGGCGGGGGCCAAGCGCCGTCGGGAACGGGCGGAGGCCAGGGAGATCACCCCCACGACGATTCAAGCGGTTGCAGTTGCCGGATATCCTCTCGCCCCAACGACGAGCATCACTCGGTTCTGCTGACTGGGCTCGCGGGTCTCACCATCGGGCTGCTTCGCCGTCGACGCGGCCGCCGATAGACGGAAGAGTACGGGAGGGTGGCGCGGGGCGACCCTGATACACGCCTCGCGATTTGCACGAGTTCTCGCCCGTGAACTCGCGAGGCGTGCGCTCGCCTCAGGCGGCAGCCGCTTC
>JANPCZ010000223.1:0-43891 GCA_031431215.1 Myxococcales bacterium | reverse complement strand
CCACCCCTTCTTCGGCGGCAGTTGCACCTCCATCTCATTCTCGCCGTGCGCCCCGGCGCTCACCGGTGTCAGGAGGCCCGGGGACACGTTCCACTGGTGGCCGTCGCCGGTCTGGATCGACGCTGTCTTCTTGTTGAGCCTGATGATGATGCCGGTCTGCCCCCCGACCGGTGACTGGAAGCCAACCCGATCGCCGACGCCGAAACGCGCGAGCAGCGTGGTGCTGCGCGCCTGCGCAATCAGCTTGATCCTGTCGACGATGAGCCGATTCAAATACTGAAGGTCATCCACGTCCATGCGCCGGATGGCCTCCGCGACGCTTTCACGGTTCTCCAGCTTGTACGGGCCGCCTCCCATATCAGGTCTCCTCCCTGCCGAATCCGATGCGACGCCTGGGCTTGACGGGCGGCGGTGCCATCAGGCCCCGGATGGCGTCGAACACCACCCGGAACTGAGCGTCGTACTTTTTCTCCAGCGCCTCCAGCTTCTTGGCGAGGTCCGCGTTCGATTGCAACATCTGTCGCAGGCGCACGAACGCGCGCATGATCTCGATGTTGACCTGAACGGCGCGCGGGCTGTGCAGAACGCTCGACAGCATCGCGACGCCCTGCACGGTGAAGGCGTAAGGTGGCGTTCGACGCCCGCCGCGCCTAGGGTTTGCGGTCACAGATTGTGACCGCAAAGATCGAGACTCCTCCCCCGAGAGCTGAAACATGAAATCGTCGGGGAAACGCTCGATGTTGCGCTTGACTGCCTGGTTGAGCGCCTTGACCGGAACCCCGTATAGCGCCGCCAGATCTTCGTCCAACAGCACCTTGTGCCCGCGCAGAACCAGAATCGCGCGCTCCACGTGATCCAGTGGCACCAGTTCGGCGTTCACCATGCTCACCATCCCTTGTTCAACGTCGCAAATTGCGACCTCAAGTTACTTCCCATACCCGAGCCCCTTCAGGTTCGCCCGGATCACCTTCTCCAGCCGCGCGCCCTCCGTGAACTGGCTCTCGAGCTCGCCCACCAGCCGCTTCATCTTGACCTCGAAACCCTCCCCGTCGTCCTCGACCTCCTCGGCCCCGACGTACCGCCCGGGCGTTAGCACATGCTGGTGTGCCCGGATCTCCTCCGTCGTCGCGCTCTTGCAGAACCCGGCCACATCCTCGTACTTGCCGGCCGCCCCGTCGCCACGCCAGCGGTGATACGTCTCGGCGATCCTCGCGATGTCCACCTCCGTCAGCTCGCGGTGCACCCGATCGATCATCGTGCCGAGCTTGCGCGCGTCGATGAACAGCGTCTGCCCGCTGCGGTTGCGCATCTTCTTGCCGCGCCCGCCAAGGCCGTTCTTCTTGTCGCGCGCGAGGAACCACAGGCACACCGGGATCTGCGCCGAGTAGAACAGCTGCCCGGGCATCGCGACCATGCAGTCGACGAGGTCGGCATCGACCATGGCGGCCCGGATCTCACCCTCGCCCGACTGCTGCGACGACATGCTGCCGTTCGCGAGCACGAAGCCGGCGATCCCGGTCGGCGATAGGTGGTGAAGGAAGTGCTGCACCCAGGCGAAGTTGGCGTTCCCGGCAGGTGGGACGCCGTGCTTCCAGCGCACATCCTCGCGCAGGCGCTGGCCGCCCCAGTCGCTGTCGTTGAACGGCGGGTTGGCGATGACGTAGTCGGCTTTCAGATCCTTGTGCGCGTCCGCGTGGAAGCTTTCGCCCTGGATGATGGTGGCGTCGATGCCGCGGATGGCGAGGTTCAACTTCGCCAAGCGCCAGGTGGTGTGGTTCGACTCCTGGCCGTAAATGGCGACGTCGCCGATGCGACCGCCGTGCGCCTCGACGAACTTCTCGCTCTGCACGAACATGCCGCCCGAGCCGCAGCACGGGTCGAAGACACGGCCCTTGTAGGGCGCCAGCATCTCGACCAGGACGCGAACCACGCACTGGGGCGTATAGAACTGGCCGCCGTTCTTGCCCTCGGCCGAAGCGAACTGGGTGAGAAAGTACTCGTAGACCCGGCCGAGCACGTCGCGCGAGCGATTCGCCTTGTCGCCAAGGCCGATGGTGCCGATGACGTCGATGAGCTCACCGAGCCGCTGCTTGTCGAGCGCGGGGCGCGCGTAATCCTTGGGTAGCACGCCCTTGATGTTCGGGTTGTCGCGCTCGATCGCGACCATCGCGTCGTCGAGCATCTTGCCGATCGTGGGCTGCTTCGCCTTCCCTTGCAGGTACGCCCAGCGGGCGTCCTTCGGTACCCAGAAGATGTTCTCGGCCCGGTATTCATCGGGATCCTCGGGATCGGCGCCCGACTTTTTGTCGGCTTCAAGCGCGGCGTGTCGCTCGTCGAAGGCGTCCGAGATGTACTTGAGGAAGATGAGCCCGAGGACGACGTGCTTGTACTCGGCCGCGTCCATGTTGTTGCGCAGCTTGTCCGCCGTCTGCCACAGCTTGGCTTCGAAGCCGAGGTTGGCGCCGGTCGTGGCGGAAGAGGCGCCGGCACCGTCGGCCCCCCTCGGGCGCCCCCGCCGCTTCGCTCCGTCCTCGGTCTTCGCCATCGAGGCGGCATCGTATTCGATCGACGCGGGACACCCAATGAGAATGCGTGCAGCCGACGGGGCGCTACGACCTCGAAATGAAGCGGCACACCCAGATCCTAGAATCAAGCTGGGTCGTCTTGCATAGGTGGACCACGGGCACGTCGCGTCCGGAAGCGAAGCCCGCCTCGAAGTAGACGGGTCCAGACGGAAGGACATCCGACGAATGCCTGACCGCCTAGCACTGCCGCGGCGGGTGCGGAACTGAAACACGACGCCGCCACGAGGGTCGGCGTCGTATGCTCGTAGCGGATGGGCACCGACGATCCCGCGCCTACCGTTGCAGCGCTCGTCGCGCGCGGCGACTACGTCGAGGCGGCGCTGCGCGCGGCCGCGGCCGGCGACGCCCGGCATGCCATCGCACTCTACGAACGGGTGCTCCGTTTCGCCGATGCTCTGCCACTCGCGCTCGATCTGCCGGATCGGCCGCTGGCCGTGCGTCTGGCGCTGGACGCAGGGCTGCCGGGACGGGCCATCGACATAGCGGCCGAGATCGTGGACGCGGACGCAACGGCGCTGATGCGAGCCGCGGAGGCGTTCGCGGCGCGCGGCCACCGCCATGAGGCCGCGGCTCTGTTCGAGCGCGCGGGCGAGCCAGCGCGCGCGGCGCCGCTGTACGAGAAGGCGAGCGCCCTGTTCGAGGCCGGGCGCGCCTACCAGAGCGCTGGCAACCTGCCCGAGGCGTTGCGCCTGTACCAGGCGCAGGCAAACGCGGCCGGTGGGGCGATGGCCGCGGGCGGCGACACCGCGGTGGCCGAGGCGCAGCTTGCGCGTGGCCGGCTGCTGTCACAGATGGGGCGACATCTGGACGCGACCCGGGCGCTACAGGCCGCGGCTCGACACCCGGCCACGGTGACCGCCGCGCAGCAGCGGCTGTGCGGCGAACTGCTTGCGCTTGGGCTGCCTTATGCGGCTGACGAAATCGCGAGTCGCCTTGTGCGCGCCCACCCCGACTGGCCACGAGACCCGTCCCTGGTCGCAAGAATGACCGCGGCGATGTCCACCTCCGGGCCGGTCGCGACAACGCCAGCGTCAGGTGCGACAGCGCCGCCTGATATTCCGCAGCGGTTCATGGTCAAGCGCCTGCTGGGCGCCGGCGCGCTCGGACGGGTCTATCTGGCCGAGGATCGCCTGCTCGGCCGGCCGGTCGCGATCAAAGTGCTGTCGGTCGGTGCCGCCGCCAGCGAGACCGGGCGGCAGATGTTCCAGCGCTTCGTGCGCGAGGCCGAGATCGCGCGCCAGCTCCGCCACCCCAACATCGTCGAGTTGTTCGATGCCTTTCCCGACAGCGGCTTGTTCGTGATGGAACACTTGCCGGGCGGCACGCTCGGTGAGGCGATCTTGCAGCGCGGACGCCTGCCGCCGTCTTCCGTCCGCAGGCTGGCGCTCGATGTGTTGACGGCGCTGGCTGCCGCCCACCGGGCCGGCGTCGTCCACCGCGACATCAAGCCCGCCAACATCTTTTTCGACGCCGTCGGTAACGCGAAGCTGGCCGACTTCGGCGCCGCGCACCTGCTCGACTTCGGACAAACCCAGACCGCGGGCTTCGTCGGCACGCTCGGGTACCTGTCGCCCGAGCAAATAAGTGGCGCGCCGCTGTCGCCGGCGGCCGATTTCTACGCGCTGGGCGTGACCCTGTTCCAGGCGCTGACCGGGCGCTTGCCCTTCCCCGGTCCCGACTTTGTCGCCCAGCATTTGTCGGAAACACCACCGCGCCCAGGTGGCCTTGTGCCTGACCTTGCCCCGGTGCACGACGAATTCATCGCGCGAGCGCTGGTCAAGGATCCGGCCGGGCGCTTCTCGTCGGCCGAGGCGATGGCCGAGGCACTGGCAAGCTGGCCGACCCATGATCCACGGCCGAGCCCAGCCGCAGTCGCCGCCACAGCCGCAAGCGCTGCCGTTGCGCCCACGGCCGAGGTGACCGCCGCGACCGCCGCGACAATCCCACGCGAGTGGCTCGGCGACACGGCGGCCGGCCAGCTCTTTGGCGTCATCGACCAGCGCGTGGGCCGCAAGATCCTGGTCGAGGTGCGCGCGACACCGCTTACCGACCACGAGCGCCAGCGCCTGCAACGCCTGGCGGCCGCCGGCGGGCCGATGGTCGAACGCGTGCTGGGCATCGCCGACGACGGACTCAGCGTGACTTACGAGGCGCTCGACGGCGAGCCGGTGCCGCTGGCGGCGCTGGCACCGGCCGAGGCACGGCGGCTCGACAACGTGTGGCCGGTGCTGGCCGCCGCTGGGATAGCGCCCACACCCGACCTGCCGGTGGCGCGCACGCCGGGCGGCCCGGTGGTGCTGGTCGCGCCGGCCATCACATCCCCGCGGTAAACAGCTGCGTGAAGTACAGCGGCGGCGGGCCGGCCTCGGACTTACCGACGGCGACCCCCACACCTACGTGGGTGGCCTGGGGCGCCAGGATGGCCGCGCGGTGGCCCGGGCTGCCCATGAATCCACGCTCGGCCTCGGCGGCCGAATAGGCCAGGCTGACGTTTTCCCAGATCCCGCGCGCGGAAATGCCCTCGCGGGCAAGCCGCGCAACTGCGTCTCCCGTGCGCGGTGAAACGTGGCCGACGTAGTCGTCGCGAGCCATCTCGCGGCTGTGGCCGCGCGCGACGGCCGCTACACGATCACTCAGACGCACCGGCGCAAGTCCCGCGGCCCGGCGATCGCGATTGATGAGCGCGAACAGCTCGCGCTCGACGGCTGCCGGATCGACCGGCGTGGCGCCCGCCGGCACTGACCAGGTCAAGGGCGGCGACATCGCCGGGGGCTCAACGCCGCAATACACCGGGAAGTTGGCCACCACGGTCGGACCTCGGCTGCCCACGGCGGTGATCTCGATCTGGTACGTGCCATTGCCCGCGTTGCACGCAAACCCACCCGAGAAGCCCGCGCCGTCCCCGCGCACGACCAAGTGATTCACGGCTCCCGCCGGAATGGTGACCAGAACCTCCGGCTGCGTGAGCCCGCCGCGCAGCCGACCCGCCAGACGCGAGCCGCCACCGGGCGAAAATTTCCGAGGCACGGCGGCGAGCTCGACATCCTGCTCCTGCAGCGCGATGAGAACGGCCACGGAGCTGCCGCCTCGATCGATGCCGATGCCGATGCGCCCGGTGGGCGGCCTTTTCAGCAGGTCCGGTAGCTGGCCCCGGATGTCCGCCAGCGCCGCCGCATCGTCGGGCAACCCATCCGAGCGGAACAGGACCGAGTCGGGTTCAATGACGCCGTAGTGGCGCAGGAAGAAGCTCCACACCTCGATGGCGGGCAGCTCGGCCGAGCCGCGCGCGCTGCGCACCAGATCGTTGGCCGCACGATCCAGCCTCGTGTCGTGCGCTGGCACGGGCCTTTGTGCGGCCCGCGCCACCTGCACGACCGCATCCAGGATCGCCCGCCGCAGTGGATCGCCTTCCGGGCCACCGCCTGGCGGCGCAGGCGCCAGGTACTGCTGCGCCCCCGCACCCGACGGTGACAATGGCACTCCGGTCTGCAGCGGCACGCCGCCGCCCTGCCCGCCCGTCGCCAAATCGCTGGCGCCCAGCAGCGCCGGACGCACGCCCGGTACCGCACCCGCGCACGACAGCGCCGATGCGGTCAGGGCCAGTGTCGCCGCCCGCACGCCGGCGGCTACTTCGCGGCCTTGGGCGCTTTCGAAGTCTTCGCCGCCGCCTTCTTGGCGCCCTCGATATCAAGCTTGCCGCCCGGTGGCGGGTTCGGGTTCTGGATGCCGCCCAGCGCGGCCTTGATGCCGGCCTTGGGATCCGCCTTGGGATCGACCTTGGCAACCTCGGGCTGCGGCACGCCGCCCTTCTCGTCGGCGAACAGCACCTCGCCGAAACGATCCAGCTTGTGGAAGTCGCCCACCAGCGGCGGCGACCACGCCACCGCTCCCTGCGGCTTGCCTTCCTCGGCCGAGTCCATGCGGTACAGGTTCACGCGCCAGACTGCTCCGAAGGCGGGTGGCATCTTCGGCCCCGCCTTGTCGAGGCCGTTGACGTCCTCAAGCGGGAACGCGAGCTCGGACGTCCAGCCCTTGTCCTCGTCGCCGGCTTTGTTCAGCGTGCCATCGACCTTGACCGCCCACTTGGCGCCCTTCGAGTTCCAGCTGAACGGCTTGACCTTGGCATCGATCGAGTCCTCGTACTTGCGGTACTCGGGCAGGTAGGTATCGAAGAACGTGCCGCTCGGCGAAACCTGCAGCTCGACGTAGGTCTTCCCGTTGCCGTCGGCGTCGATCATGATCTCGTCGGCTTCCTGGGTCCACAGCTTGTCGTCGCGCTTGTCGAGCTTGCCCCAGATGCTCTTGTCCGTGTTGTCGAACGCCACGTACAGAAACTTGTCGTCCCACATCATCTTGGCTTCCGTGTGGGGCTCGGAGGCGGCGCCGGTCAGCGTGTTGACGAAGGTACCGACCGCAGGGATGTCCTTCCACTCGTCGAGCTTGCCGTCGATCTTGGGCGCCTTGGCGGTCTTGCGCACGACATAGCGCTTGAGCGGGGTCGCGACCACCGCCGCGACCTTGACCGGAATGGTCGCCGCCAGCACGCGGCCGATGTCATCCTTGGGCCCGCTCTTGACCGCCATGCGCTCCTGCCCGCGCCACAAACCGACATAGATCTCGACCTTGTCGTGCGCCCAGGTCGGCGGCAAGCGGATGGCGTGCTCGTCCTTGACGATCTCGCCCACCTTCCATTGCGACACCGGGTACTTGCCGCGCACCGGGCCGTGATCGAAGTTGATGAACGACTGCTTGTTGGGGCCGCTGGCGTGCACGAACAGACGCCACCCGGTCAGGGACGCGCCCACCTTCCAGTAGTGCGTGACCTTGACGTCCTTGCCCGGCTCGATTGGGTTCATCGACACGTCGAGGCCCAGGTAGGTGGCCTTGCCGTCGAGATCGGCGTTGACCGCGATCTGAGGCGACGGCGCCGTCTTCATCACGTTCTGCTTGATGAAGTCCTGGTCCTCCGACGACAGCTTCTCCTCAGCCTGCTCGACGCAGCCAACCGCCAGTGCGGCGATACCCACCCAGGCGAACCTGGGCAACCCAAGCGATGAGACAACACGACGTGACATCGACACTCTCCGTTGTGGGGCACTGCAGATCGGCGATGAGCCGACCCGAAACCAGGGTCGGTTTCTACTGAACCTGCCCCGCTTTTGCAACGATGCGGGCGGGAACGGCCGCCCTACCCCGGCTCTTCAGTCCTTCGCCAGTTGCTCGGCGATGACACGAACGCGGACCGGCTCGGCGATTTCACTTATCAGGATGGGCGCGCCGTCCTGCAGGCGGCCCTCATCGAAGGCAACCGCGGCCTGCTGGAGCGCGTCCTCCAGCGAGGAGCACACGCCGAGCAGACGACGGCCGCACACCAGGGCGAACTGACCCGGGTGACTGGCCAGGAGTTCCGTCTTGCAAGCGTCGAAGGTCTCGGTCTCGTCGGACGCGGTGAGCATGCCGCCACGGTCGCCCGGACCGAGCTACCCGTCAAAAAATCGCGCCACCGCTTAAAGCTCGCTGCGTCCGCTGATCCTCTACCGCCTGGGCTGGGCGTACCGCTACAAGATCACGTCCGGCTTCCCGCGCGAGGAACCCGACGAAGCCTTCGATCCGTTGATCAAGGACTTCCCGACCTCGCCCCTGGCCGCCCTCACCAGGGAGTCCAAGCTCTTGCCCTGGAAGTCGCCCGACGCCGCCACCGCCTGGTCGGTGAAGGCCTGGCAGCATCGACTACACCCTTGCGTACCAGGATGCTCTGCGGGCGACGATGCAGTTGAACGAGCGCCAGGAACGCCGCTTCGAGGACCGCCACCCCGACGCGCCCTGAGGCACGCCATCGCCATAGCCATGTCATGGCGAGGCCTGGCCTTGCGCGGCATGACGAGGTAAATTCTTCGCCTCACACGACCATGTTCGGACGCATCCAGCGCGACTTGCAGCCGTACTTCTCGCGCGACAGCCACGATGGCGACGTGAGAGCAGTTCGTTCATGAGTCTTCGCGCGGTTGGTACGCGTTGGCTGGATTCCACGCGGGCGGCGGCCCAGGCCGCAGCGGGATACGCACGCGAGGTGAGCGCCCAGGTCGAGCCCTCAGTGCAGGCCGTGCGCGAGGGCATCGGGCTGTCGTCGGCGCCCCTGTCAAAGCGATCGCGGGTGTCGCGCCTGTCCGCTGCGCTTGGCATCACGCACGTGATCGAACGTGCGGCGCGGCGGCCCTGCATCGTTGTCATCAACTACCACCGCGTGACCGACCCCGAGACGTGCGCATACGATCGCGGCGTCATCGACGCGACCCCGGCGCAGTTCGATGACCAGATGAAGATCCTGCGCCAGCGCTACAACGTGGCGACCCTGAACGAGGTCGTGGCGTTGGTGGAGGACCCGTCACGTCTGCGGCACGCGCATGTCCTGATTACCTTCGATGACGGCTACCGCGACAACTACCAACAGGTGTTCCCGATCCTGCAGTCGCACGGACTCCATGGAGTTTTCTTTCTGGCAACCGGATTCCTGGGAACCAACCGTGTCTCCTGGTGGGATCAGATTGCCAACGCCATGCGAAGAAGCTCGCGGGCAGAATTTTTGCTGCGCTACCCACGAGAGTTGCGCATCAAGACCGGCCCGGCGTTTCTCGAGAAGGCCATCCGGGACGTGCTGCATTTGTACATCGACCCCGCTACCACCGACACCGCCCGGTTCCTGCGAGAGTTCGAGGAATCCTGCGGAGCGCCTTTGATCCCCGAGATCGGCGAGCCGATGTACATGACGCCAGCAGAAGCGGCCACGATGGCTCGTGCCGGCATGGCCATCGGTGCCCACAGCCACAGCCATGAACTGATGGCCAAGCTCTCCGAGGAACAGCAAATGCGTGAATGCCAGATGTCGCGCGAAATCCTCGAGCGTACGACTTCCCTGCCGTGCCAGGCCTTCGCGTATCCCGTCGGAGAGCCCCACACGTTCTCCGAGACCACCGTGCGATGCTTGAAGGCCACGGGATTTCGCGTCGCTTTCTCGCAACACGGCGGGATAAACCGGCCCGACACCTTGACCCGGTTCAACCTGCGACGCATCGACGTCGATCGCGGGGATGGCATCAGCGAGTTTCGCCTGCGCTTCTCGGTTGCCGCCATGACCGCACGCCAGATCTGGTGACGGCGGGCCCGCCGGAAAGACCGGCGGCTTGCGGCGCTCAAGAAGTGGCGACAGGGGCGCTGCGCAGGCGCGCAAGTCCCACTGCCATGCCCGCCCACAGCGGCAACAAGAGCGCAACGAACGGCCAGTTGTTCTGCGGCAGCACGACCTTGAGCAACAGCCCGAGCAGCGCCAGCGCCGCCGCAGCGAGCGCGACACGGTACGCCCTGCCCACCGCGCGTGCCCGGCCGCGCGCGACGCCGACACCGTAAGCCACCAGCACCACCGTCCACGGCGCGAGCTGCAGGATGTTTTCGTTGGCGTAAGCCGAGCGATGGTTGGTCAGCGTCCACAGGGCCACCAGGATGATGCCGCAGAGCCCGAGCACCAGTCCCAGCACGGACGCAAGCACGCCCAGCACCACCCGCGCCGCGCGAGATCGGCGCGCCAGTTGTCCGCACAGCGCCAGCAGTCCGCCCAGCGCCACGCCCACCAAGGCGAAGTACAGCGTCCACACCGGCGGCTGCGCCGGCTTGTCGGGGCGCAGAGCGCGGAAGTACACCTGCTCGGCCTTGACCAGCGGTTTGTTGCCGCCGCCGGCGACCGGCACGCGCACCTCGCGCACGAGCTTCTGGAACACCTCGGGGATGAAGGTCTCCTCCCAGCGCGTGACTGCCCTGTCAGTCAGAGAGCCCAGGCCCAGATCGAGGCCGATGTACTCGGGTATCAGATCAGCGGTCAGCCGGAGTGCGTGGTCGCGGAACGTCAGAGCCGCCGGTGCGCCAGCAGCTGCCTTCACCCGTCCGCCCACCACCACGTCGATCATGTCGCGAACCCGCGTCGAGCAGTTGTCCCAGAAGTAGTCGTACAGATACTCGCGGTTTTGCGGCCGAGCGTTGTCAGTCACGCGCCGCGCGAGATCGACCTTCTGCGCGGCCGTCAGATCCAGCTCTTGCAACTCGACGGTTCGGTTGGCGTCCTTGTAGCTCTCCAGTGTCATGTCGGCGGGCGACACCGAGAGCCAGTAGTTGAGCCGTCCGCGCAGGAATTTGGGAATCAACAGCGGCGAGTCGAACAGGAAGGTGCCCCAGTTGAACACCGCGCCCGGCCCGTTGTCGGGTTGGATCAGGATCGCGTTGTGGCCAAACTTGAAAAACGGGTGATCACCCGGCCCCATGGTGACGATGTAGACGCGCAACTCGTCGCCGGGATCGGCGCGCGCGGCCGTCGTCACGGACAGCAGCAGCGTCGCAAGAACACCCACGAGCGCCGACCGAAAAAGCCGCATGTGCCGCGAAAACTACCACGCCGCCGACGGGCAAGCGCACCTGCGACGCGCGGCTGGCACCACAGCTTGACCGCGACAGCCAGGCCCTCACCAGTCGGCAGCACAGTGGCTCGAAACTCGCCGCTGGTTGCCAGCCGCTCGTGAAACGCGCGCATGGCCCGCGTGGCGGGCGCCCCCGCATGTGCGGGATCAACCAGCTCGCCGAACAGAAATGCGTTGTCGGCCACCACGACGCCGCCCGTGCGCAGGTGGCGCGCGGCCCAGGCCAGGTAGCCGGGATAACCGTCCTTGTCGGCGTCGATGAAGCACAGGTCGAACGGGCCGTGCGCCTCGATCCTGGGCAACTCGTCCAGCGCGCGGCCCACGTGGATGTGCGCGCGCTGCGCGAACCCGGCACGCAGGAAGGTCTCGCGCGCGACCTCGGCGTGGGCCGGATCCGTCTCGAACGTGTGCAACACGCCGTCGGCCGGCATCCCGCGCAACAGGCACACGCCCGAGTACCCCGCCAGGGTTCCGATCTCGACCACCCGCCGCGGCGCCACCGCCCGCGCCAGCACCTCCAGATGGCGAGCGTCCAGGCGCCCCACGTGGATATCGGGCAGTCCGGCCCGCGCCGCGCGCTCGCGGATGTCGGCCAGGAGCTCGTCGTCGAGGCGGTAGACCCGATCGAGGTAACCCGCCAAGCGCTGGTCGTCGTTGCCGAACTGCTTGCCCATGGCGGCGTCTCCCTTCTATCTCATCGTCGGGCTAGCGCGCGGGCACGAACTCGACCTCGAACGCGCGCGGCCACAGCTTGCCGGTGACCACGAAGCGGCCGCGCTCGGGCCAGAACGCGATGCCGTTGAGCACGTCAGTGCCGGCGCGCTCTTCCACCGACAGAAGTGCGGAGGCGTCGATCCAACCGGTGACCTCACCGGTGCGCTGATCCACGCGGGCAATGGCCTGGTCCTGCCAGATGTTGGCGTAGACCAAGCCGCCCACGCACTCGAGCTCGTTCAGGTTTCCCACCGGCTGACCGGCACGCCGCACCGCCAGCTCCCCGGTCTTGGCGAAGGTCTCGGGATCGCGAAAGGTCAGGCGGTCGCTACCGTCCGACATGACCAGACGCTTGCCGTCGAAGCACAGGCCCCAGCCCTCGCCGGCGTAGGCGAATTCGCGCTCCTTGGTGAAGCTGTTGAGGTTCCACACCAGCGCGCGCCCGTTCCGCCAGCTCAGCTGGAAAAGCTGCCCGCCCACGCGCGCCAGGCCCTCGGCAAACAGCGGCGCCTCGATCGCGACCTGCTTCTCGACCACGCCGCTCTCGGCATCCACGCGACGCAGCGACGACTGCCCGACCAGACCCGTGCTCTCGTACAGCTTGCCGCCCCAGAACAGCAGGCCTTGCGTGAAAGCACCGCGGTCGTGCGGGAACGACCGCACCACCCGCGCCGAAAGCAACTCGACCATCGGCTGCGGCGACTTGGCCTGCGGCTTGGCACACGCCCCGCCGGCCAGCCCGAAGGCAGTCACGACTGTCAGTGCAAAGGCGGCACACTGCCGGCGAGCCATCACGATCCATCCTATACCTCCGCGGTGCGGGAGAAGTTAGCGCCCGCTCAGCCGGTTGTGGAACCGCCACGGGACCCCTAGAGTGCGGCGCATGAGCACACGACGACAGGCGCTCAGCGGCATCTTCGCGCTACCTGCATTGGGCGCAGCGGCGGCCACGCCCGGCCCCGGTGGCCTGCGCCTCCGCAAGGGCCAGAAGCTGGTCATGATCGGCGACTCGATCACCGACGTGGGGCGCGCGAAGCCGGTGGGCGAGGGACGGGGCGATGCGCTGGGACAGGGCTATCCGATGGTGGTCGACGCTCTGCTGGGAGCGGTCTACCCCGAACTGGCGATCCGGGTGGTGAACATGGGCATCAGCGGCAACACGGTCCGCGATCTGCGATCGCGCTGGCGCGCCGACGTCACGGACCTCAAGCCGGACTGGGTGTCGATCATGATTGGCGCCAACGATGTGTGGCGGCAGTTCGATTCGCCTCGCCAGAAAGAGAAACACGTGCTGATCGACGAGTACGAGCGCACGCTCGACGAACTTGTCGCCGAGACCGTCCCCGTGGTCTCGGGGATCGTGCTCTTGACCCCCTTCTACTTGGAACCGAACCGACAAGACGCGATGCGCACGACGATGGACAAGTACGGCGCCGTCGTACGCAAGCTGGCGGGCAAGCACAAGACGGTGCTGGTCGACACCCAGGCGACCTTCGATGTGCTGCTCAAACACGTCTATCCGGCGACCATCAACTGGGACCGGGTGCACCCGAACCATATCGGACACATGGCGCTGGCGCGGGCGCTTGTGACCGCAATCGGATTTCGCTGGGTGTAGGGCCGAGCAACCGCGGGCGCAGCCACGTATACTGCCGCCTTTCCCGCACAGGAGGCCGCTATGATCTTTGCTCAGGCTCTCGCGTTCACCCTCACGCTGGCCGCCGCGCCTGCGGGTACCGAAGTGGTGCTGGACGGGCTCAAGTCAGTTGCACCGGCGGCATGGAAAGAGATCCCGGCCTCTGGCATGCGCATGAAGCAGTTCCAGGTGCCCAAGGCGGCGGGCGATCAATTCGATGCCGAGATCGTCGTGTTCTTCTTCGGCCCGGGCGGTGGCGGTGGCGTACAGGTCAACGTGGATCGCTGGAAAAAGATGTTCCAGGCGCCGGAGGGCAAGAAGGCCGACGAAGGCAAGATCGAAACCGCCACCATCGGCAAGGTGAAGGCCACCATCCTCGACATTCGCGGCACCTATTTGTGGAAGGCCGCGCCGATGGCGCCCGAGTCCGAGCCACGCGCCAACCACCGCATGCTGGCGGTGGTGTTCGAGTCGCCGAATGGCCCCTACTTCATCCGCCTGGTCGGGCCTGACAAGACCGTCGCCCAGCACAAGAAGGACTTCGACCGCTGGCTGCGCTCGTTCAAATAGCAGCGCAAGCAACAGCGCAAGCGATCGCGAGCCGTCATGCCGGCGTGGCAACGCGGCCCTTGCGGCGGGCACCCGCGTTCTTGAACACGACCACGCATTCGTGAGCGAGATCAGGGATGAAAAGGAAGGCACCGGCGACATAGGCGGCGGCACCCACGGTGACGGATGCGCCAAGCGCGAGGCCGGGTTGGCTCCAGCCCAGGGCCGCTAGACCGAGCCGCGCCCCGACCGCCACCGCCGCCATGGGGATACACGGCAAGAGTGGCCGAGCCGCAGCGGTCAGAGTGCGGCGCAAGGGTATGCCGCACTTGCGCTGGATCAGCGCCAGCGTCACTACAAAGGTGACCACCAGCGAGGCGATCACGCCCCCGCACGCCCAGGGCAGGCCCACGCGGCCAGAAATTCCGATGGATGACAAGATCAGGGTGGTGTTCATCATGTCGAGCACCATCGTGAGCCGGGGGTGACCCTGAGCTTGCAGAAAGGAATCGGTGACGGCGAACAATGGCCGCAACGCGGACAGCAGACACAAGACGGTGAGCAACGGCGCGATGCCGTGCCACTGTGGGCGGAACAGGGCGTGAATGAGCGAGGGCGCCACCGCGCCGAGGCCGATGGCCAGCGGAAACGTCGGCATACCGATGAGGGTCAGCGAGCGCACCAGTGCAACGCCGCGCTCCCCCGGCGTCATGCGCGAGTATGACGGCGTGAGCACGTCGGGTAGATCGCTCATCGCAGTAGCCGGCATCTCGCCCAGGTTGTAGGCGTAGTTGTACACAGCCGCGCGCGCTGGTCCGTAGAAACCCGCGACCAGAAGGTTGTCCCACTTGATCGACGCAAAGTGCGCCACGGCTCCCAGCCACAACGGCAGGCTGAAGCCAAACAGATCACGCGACTTCTCCGGCGACAGCCGCGACGGCGTCAACCAAGCCCGCCGATCGGCCAGCAGGATGAACAGCACGGTGCGGAAGGATGACTGCAACACATTGGCGATGACGATGGACATCCCGCCCCAACCGGTCGCCGCGAGAGCCACCGAGGTCACCCCGTAGACAAGCTCGGACAGAGATCGGATGAGCGCCACGGGGCGGAAACGCAGGTCCCGCAAGAGCAGACTGTTCGGCACGAACCCGACCCGAGCGATGAACATCGCCAGCGCCATCCCCGGCACGTAGCGAGAAATTCCTTCGGCACCGAATGGGACGGCCAGCGGGCCGCGAAACAGGGTGACCACGCCGAGCGCCAGCAGTCCCATGCCTATGTGCCACAGGGTTACGTGAAAGGCGACGTCACTGCCGGCCTGCGGCCGGGCCGCCAGGTACTGGCCGAACCCCAGTGTGGAGATCTGGTTGGCGGTCATCACCAGCACCACCGCCACGCCAACCTCGCCGGCGACCTTGGGATCGAGAAACCAGGTCAGCACGAAGGTGCCAAGCGCGCCAACCAAGCGCGCCGCGACGCTGGCACCGACGGTCCACAGCGAGCCACGGAACATTTTCCCCTGTATGGACACGAGCGGTCGGGCGGCACTGTAGCACCATCCGCCGCAGCGGGCTTTCGCCGCCGTCAGCGATTGACCAGCACGTCGCCCACAGTGGCGGCGAAAAACGCCACCGACACATAGCCGTTCAGATTGAAGAACGCCATGTCGAGGCGGGACAGATCGGAGGGCCGCACGATGGTGTGCTCCCACACCAGAATTGCCGCAACCACGCCGACCCCGGCCAGGTACACGACGCCGAGGCCACCAGAGCGCGCGACCATTACCAGAGCCGCGACCGCGAGCGCGTGCAACCCGCCGGAGATGACGAGCGCAACCTTGACCCCGAAGCGGGCCGGGATCGAGAACAGTCCCTCGCGCTGGTCGAAGTCACGATCCGACAGCGCGTACAGGATGTCGAAGCCGCCGATCCAGGTCATGACCGCGACCATCAGCCACAACGCTGGCGGATCGATGGCGCCGCGCACCGCAATCCACGCACCGCCGGGGCCCGCTGCGATGGCGAGGCCGAGAAAGATGTGGCACAGCCAGGTGAAGCGCTTGGTGTACGAGTAGCCCAGCACCAGACCGAGCGCGACCGGAGACAGCGCCAGGCACAGCGGGCCCAGATAGGCCGCGGCAGCGATGAAGAGCCCGATGCTCGCGAGGGTCAGGGTGGTGGCAACAGTGACGGACACCTGGCCGGTGGGCAGCTCGCGACCCGCGGTGCGTGGATTCTTGGCGTCGATGCGCCGGTCGACGATGCGGTTGAATCCCATGGCCGCGGTGCGGGCGCCGACCATGGCAAGAATGATGGCCGCGATGCGCGCCACCGTGATGCCGTGCCCGCGAGCGGCAATGGCGGCGGCAGCCAGGGCGAACGGCATCGCGAACACTGTGTGGCTGAACTTCACCATGCGGCCAAATCTGGCCACTCTTTCCAGCGGTGATGCGGCGGCGTTCATGGGCGGCTGATCCATTCGATCGAGGGTTGCGCGGCGCGGACCAGTGAGAGCAGTGGCGCTGCCACATCGAGTATCGCAACAGAGATGACACCTGGCCGCAGGCCGGGCGCGAGCGCGCCGAGCATTGGTAAACCGAGCGCGTGCGCGCCACCCAGCGTCGCGGCCCGCAGCCATACTTCGGGATTCACGTCCGCGAACCGTTCGCTGAGGGCGGCGATCTCACCCCACAGCGACGGATCGGGCGTCGACGCCAACCCGTCAGTACCGAGCGCCACGACCAGTCCAGCGGCCAGCAAAGCCGGCACGTCGGGCAGGCGGCCACCGATGTGCAAATTCGAGCGCGGGCACAGCACCACCGGCGCGCGGTGTTGCCGGGCGAGATCGCGATCCTCGGCGCTGGCGTGGACCATGTGCACGAGCAGCGGCGGACGCGGGCCGGCGAACGCGCCCAGACTCGCCAGGTACGCCACCGGTGCCAAACCCGGGGTACGCGAGCCCGGGACCACACCCAAGCCAGCCAGGATAGGCGCCCAGCGACCGGTGCCGTGGCGCAGGAGCGTGATCTCGTCGGGATCCTCGGCGACGTGCACCGCGGTCGGGTGCGGCGTGGCCGCGGCTGCGATGAAGATGCGCCGCAAAAGCTCGGAGCCAGCCGAGTACGGCGCGTGCGGCGCGGGCACGTAGCCGACACCGTCGGGCCACGGCTCGTGGTCGAGGAAATGCAGCCGCTCGCGTTCGGCATCGGCGAGCGCGTCGCCCGTACGCGCCTCGCGCGAGCCGACCAGCTCGTGAAAGACCAGGCCACGGAGCCCAACCTCACCGATCACATCGACGTGATCGAGGGCGTTGGCGACATCCCCCACCGCTGACGTGCCGGCGGCGACCATGGCGCTGGCAGCGGCGCGGGCGGCGTCGCGTTTCGCCTCGAACTGCAGATCGTGTGCCACGGCCATGAGCGCGCTCGCCCACGGCACGAAGCCTGCGCCGCCGGGCACGCGGCCAGCCAGCGCCGACAACTCTAGGTGCGTGTGAGCGTTGACCAGTCCCGGCAGCAGAGCTCCGTCGCTGCGCTGTTCGGCAAGCGCGGGATACCCGGCACGGACGTCCGATCGCGGTCCGACCGCCAGGATCGTGCCCTGGTCATCGAGTACGACCGCGCCCTCGTGAATCGGCGGCGCGATGATCGGCAGGACCCATCGCGCGCTGACCAAACGCGTGGCCACGGCGTCCCTCAGCTCGCCGGGAGAAGCTCGTAGCGCATGTTGCGCCGGCGCGGCACGAAGCCCGCCGCGCGCACGTAGCGTTCGATGTCAGCGGCGCCGAGCTTGAACACAGCTCCCGCTTGCGACACCACATTCTCTTCGATCATGGCCGAGCCGAAGTCATTGCCACCGAAACGCAGCGCCACCTGCCCGACGTCGGGCCCCATGGTCGGCCACGAAACTTGAAGACTGGGGAAGTTGTCGAGGTACAGGCGCGACAGCGCGAACGTGCGCAGGTAGCGGACGGCGCTGGTGTCGTCCTTGAGCTTGAGGCGCGTACCCTCGGCCTGGAACGGCCAGCAGATGAACGCGGTGAAGCCGGCGGTTTCATCCTGCAACGCCCGCAGGTGCTCGAGGTGTGTGAGGACCTGGCGCGATGTCTCACCGAAACCGAACACCATGGTGGCAGTCGTGCGCAGACCAAGCGCATGGCCCTGGCGCATGACTTCGAGCCAGGTCTCGGTCGAGCACTTGAGCGGCGAGATGTTGCGGCGAACATCGTCATCCAGGATCTCGGCGCCGCCACCCGGAATCGAGTCGAGGCCCGCCGCCACCAGGCGTTCGATCACGGTGCGCAGGGGCAAGCTCTCGATCTCGGCGATGTAGCGGATCTCCTCGGGCGACAGGCCGTGGATGGCGAGCGGGAAGTTGGCCTTCATCCAGCGGAACAGATCCTCGTACCAGCTGAGCGGAAGCTCGGGGTTGAGACCGCCTTGCAGCAGGATCTGCACGCCACCCAGATCGACGGTTTCCTGCAGCTTCTGCGCAAGCACATAGCGGTCAAGCGTGTAGCCCTCCTTGTGGCCGGGCGGGCGGTAGAAGTTGCAGAACTTGCACCGGGTCACGCACACGTTGGTGTAGTTGACGTTGCGATCGATGATGTACGTGACCACGTCGTCGCCATGCATGCGACGGCGGCGGGCATCGGCGGCGGCGCCCAGTTCCAGTGTCGGGGCCTGGTCGTAGAGCCTCGCGGCATCATCGAAGCCCAGGCGCAGTCCAGCGGCGGCGTCGGCCAGCAAGGTATCGAGTGACAGCGCGCGCGCCCGCGGCCGGCTGTCCTGGCTTGCCGGCACCGCCAGCGGCGCGGTGGTGCGCGCGTTGGTGATCGGTCGCTCGGGGCGGCCGTCGTCGTAGAGCCGTACCGGGGTGGGCGATGTGCGACCAGGCAGGAGGCCGGCATGAAAAGCGCGGGTGATGAACGCCGCCGCGCCCGACAGTTCCTCGGCGCCCAGGGTGTAGCGGATGTTGTGCAGCAGGTAGCTCTCGCACACGGCCGGATCCATGCGGCGCGCCTCGGCCCAACCGCGCGCGATCTCGGCGCGATGGGCAAGTCCCGATCGCAGGCTGTCGCGCAGCAACGCCACATCGGCGGGCGTGGCGGCGCCGGCGCGGCCCGCCCACAGCGCGTACACGAACGGCAAACCGGTCAGCGCCGTCCACTCGCGCCCGAGATCGGTGACGTGCTCGAACCGCTCGGTGGCCACGAAACCCGCGTCGCCGATGATGAGCGCACCTCGCGTGCCGGCGGCGGCGTCGAGGATCTGGTCGTGAGCGACCTCGACCAGCGCTGGTGCCAGGCCGCGCTCACGCAGCAGCAGCTTGAGCAGCAGCGCCGAGCTGCGCGAGGCGGCGTCGAGCGCGATTTCGGTCATCTGTTGGAGCGGCACCTCGCCTACCACGACAACCGTGCGGACCGGCCCGCGGCCCGCCACCGCCACGCCGGGAACCACGCGCAGATCCTCGGCGAAACCCGCGTAGCTTGCGGTCGGCAACAGCGCCAGATCGACCTCGCCCGCGGCCAGCAGATCGGCGCAGCGGGCTGGCAGATCGAAGCGCAGGTCGACCCGATCGTCGCGTTCCAGGCCGTAGGTGATGGGACGGGCATTCAGAAACGACACCGCGGCCAGGCGCAGCTTGCTCACGACACCACCTCCAGCGCGCGGCGCCCGGTGCGCCTGAAAGGCTGCTTGGGCAACAGCGCCTCGCCCTCGGCGATGACGTTGTAGAGCGTATCGCGCTCGACCGGCGCGCGGCCGGCGTTGACGATCACCCGGATGATCTCGTCGGGCGACAGGGTCTGCGGCGTCTCGGCGCCCGCCATGTGATAAATCTTTTCCTCCTGCACGGTGCCGTCGAGATCGTCGGCGCCGAACCACAGGGCGGTCTGCGCGGTCTTCACGCCCAGCATGACCCAGTAGGCCTTGAGGTGCGGGATGTTGTGCAACAGCAAGCGGGCCACAGCGTAGGTTCGCAAGTCCTCGACGGCGGTGGGTCCAGGCAGCTTCATCAGGGCGTTGTTTTCGGGGTGGAACGCCAGCGGGATGAAGGTCTGGAAGCCGCCGGTTTCATCCTGCAACGCCCGCAGCCGCAGCATGTGGTCGACGCGTTCCTCGGGCGTCTCGATGGTCCCGTACAGCATCGTGCAGTTGGTTCGCAAGCCCATGCGGTGAGCGGTGCGGTGCACGTCAAGCCATTCGTCGCCGTTGCACTTGTCGGCGCAAATGCGCTGCCGCACCCGCGGCGCGAATATCTCGGCGCCGCCACCGGGTAGAGAATCGAGGCCCGCGGCCGCCAGGCGGCGCAGCACCTCCTCGACCGTCATGCCGTATTTCTGGTGGTAGTAGAAGATCTCGACCGCGGTGAACGCCTTCAGGTGAATGCTGGGCTTGATGCGCTTCAGGCCGGCAAGTAGCTCGGTGTAGTACTCGAACGGCAAGCCATCGTGCAGGCCGTTCACGATGTGGATCTCGGTGACCGGTTCACCGGCATCGACGCGCGACTGCAGCTTGTCCCACGCCTCGGGCAGCTTCATGGTGTACGCGTCGGCATCGCCGTCCTTGAGGCGGGCGAACGAGCAAAACATGCAGCTGGCCACGCAGACGTTGGTGGCGTTGATGTGGAAGTTGCGGTTGAAGTACGTGCGCGCGCCGTGCATGCGCTCGCGCACCTCGTTGGCCAGCGCGCCCAGTTCCATCAGGTTCGGGTGGTGGAACAAGGCAGCGCCGTCGTCGAACGACAGCGGCTCGCCCGCGCGCACCTTGGTGGCGATAGTGGCGAAACTCATGGCGCGCAGTCCTCGAGCACGCCGCCCGACAGACGCTCGCACGGGTTCAGTCCCGCGGCGCGCACCAGCAGCGCGGCCTCCTTGCGGGTCAGCGCGGGGTTGCCTGCATTGGCGCCCAACCGCAGGGCACGCTCGGCGACGATGGGCCCGTGCAGCTCGTCAGCACCGAAGGCTAGGCTCATCTGCGCCAGGCGATGGCCCAGCAGTGCGAAATCAGCGACCACGTGCGGGATGCTCGTGAAACGCAGGCGGCACTCCGCGAAGAAACGCAGGGTGTCGAGGCCCAGTGGCTCGCCATCCGGTGTCGGCATGACGCCTTGGATGACCTGCCCGGTAGCAAGCACGGCCGCGAGGTGTTCAAGCGCGTGGCGCCTGGCGAGCGTGCTGTTGCTGGCGCGGTAGCGCACCCGCCACAGGCAGTCCATACCAAGCGCAGCCGCCTGCCGCGCCAGTTCCGGTGAAGTAGCCACCAGCATCCGCGCGCCGGCATCACGCGCGGCAGGCAGCCCCCCGGCAGCCGCAACGTCGGCCTCCTCGATGTAGGTGAGGGCAGCATCGCGTGGGCCGCGCCAGGCGCCGCTTTGCAAGAGTTGGCGCGCACGCGTGAACACCACGCGGCCACCGTTGGCATGACGAGCGGCCTGCTGGGCAGCGCGACCGAGGACGAACAGATCGTCGACGGTCTCGCTGACCGGCGCGGTGGTGTGACCACCAGGGGTCGCAAGCGGACCCTGAAGCGTGGCGCTGCCTGGAAGCGCGGCGCTGCTTGCGGGGTTCATCATGATTCAGCTCCTTCGCCCCAGCGGGCCATCAAGTCATTGGCAACGCCAAACTGGTCCAGCACACGGCCGACCACGGTGTCGATAAGGTCCAGGGCGGTCGCCGGCTTCGAGTAGAACGACGGCGCCGCCGGCAGCACGACCGCGCCCGCGCGGGTGACCGCCAGCATGTTCTCGAGGTGGATCGCGGACAGCGGCGTCTCGCGCACGACCAGCACCAGCTTGCGCCGTTCCTTCAACATCACGTCCGCGGCGCGGCCTATCAGATCGTCGGACACCCCGTGAGCGATGCGCGCAAGCCCCCCGGTCGAGCACGGCACCACGACCATGGCATCCCAGCCCGCCGAGCCCGACGCGAACGGCGCGCGAAAATCGTTCAGATCGTAACGCGGGAACGGCCACACCGGGATCTCGCCCAACTCGTGACGCCAGACCTCGACACCGGCCTTCGACACCACCACGCCGACCTCGGGCCGTCCGTTCGGGCCAGTCTTCATGGCGGCAAGCGTGTCGAGCAAACGCCGGGCGTACACCGAGCCCGATGCGCCGCCGATGGCGACCACCAGCTTCATCGCGCCACCACCAGTGAAGCAACCCCGGCGGGAAACATGTGCTCGCTCGTCACGTCGGCGAAACCCGCCGCACGCAGGCGATCTTCGAACTCGGCGCGCGACAGGAAGCGCGCGATCGAGTCGGGCAGGTAGCGGTATGCGGCCCGATCGCCGGTGACCGCCCAGCCCACCAGCGGCAACACGCGCGCATTGTAGAAGCGATCGAAGAACAGCCGGGGCGCCGCCGGGCGAAAGAACTCGAGGATGACCAGCGCGCCGCCCGGACGTATCACCCGCCGCAACTCGGCCAGGGCCACCGGCAACACCGCCAGGTTGCGCACGCAGAACGCCGAGAACGCGGCATCGAACACGCCCGCGGCATAAGGCAACTGGTGCCCGTCGGCGGCGTGGGTGGCGATGCCCTGCTCCGCCGCGCGCAGCTTCTTGCGACCCACCTTCAGCATCTCGCGCGCGAAATCGGCGCCGACAATGAGAGCGCCGGGCTTGCGTCGCGCGATCTCACGCGCGCCGTCCAGGGTGCCGGCACCCAGATCAAGCACATGCGGCGCATCGCCAAGTCCAGCCAGCAGCGGCGCCATGGCCTTGCGCCGCCACAGCACGTCGATGCCCGCGGACATCACCCGGTTGGCGGCGTCGTAGCGCCCGGCTATGCGATCGAACATGCCACGCACGTCGGTCGGGGCGGCCGCGGGCGCTGCTTCGGCTTGCGCCACCATCACGCCACCCGTTCAACAGAAAGGCGCCCGACCGCCCGCAAAGCCTCGCGATAGGGCGAGGCCGGCAGCACCGCCAGCGCAGCCAGCGCCTCGTCCGCCAGGGCCCGGGCCTGGGCGCGCGCGGCGTCGAGGCCGCCAGCCTTTCGTGCGCGATCGAGGATCGCGGTCGCGGCGCTCTCGGACACACCGGTCTCGCCCAGCTCTTGCCGGATGAGAGCGCGCAGCCCGGGATCCTGATCGCACGCCAGCAGCACCGGTAGCGTCAGCTTGCCCTCGCGCAGATCGTGGCCGACCGCCTTGCCGGCGATGCGCTCGTCGCCGGCGCAATCCAGGATGTCGTCGGCGATCTGGAACGCGCGTCCGATGGCGCGGCCATAGCGATCCAGCGGCCCGTCGAACGCGGCACCCGCCACGCCACCGACGCGGGCACACCAGGCGATGAGCGACGCAGTCTTGCGATCGATGACATCGAAATACTGCTGCACGGTCGCATCGGGATTGCCGGCGCGTTCGAGCTGGGCAATCTCGCCCTCGGCCATCTCGGTCACGGTCGCGGCCAGCGACTGCACCACCGGCAGGACGCCGGTGGCCGCGGTGGTCTCGAGCGCGCGCGCCAGACAGAAGTCGCCGACCAGGACCACGATGCCGTTGCCGAACACCATGCGCGCCGCGGGACGGCCGCGCCGCACGCGCCCGTCATCCACCACGTCGTCGTGATACAGGGTCGCGGTGTGGATGAGCTCGGCGGACACGCCCACCGCCACCGCCACCTCGACCGAGACATTGGTAGCCCTGGCCGCCAGCATCGCCAGCAGCGGCCGCAGGCGCTTGCCGCCCGCGCCCAGCAGGTGCGCGCCGACGCGCGGGATGGCTCCGATGGGACTTTCCATCCGTTCGCTCAAGCGCTGTTCCACCAGACGCATCTCGTCCGCCACCAGGGCAAATTCCCAGTCGTCGGCCGCAGCCGCCTCGGTGCGGGGCGCGTGGTCCTGGTGGGCGAGAAAACCGTTCATGACTTCCGGGCCAAATATTCAAAACAAATTGAAACAACGCAAGGCCGGGACAGCAGAATCTTAGCTACCCGCGAAGATGCCGCGAAAGCGCTTGATGTCGAGACGCAGGTTGCCAAGTAACATGTCCAGCATGGTCTCGCCCAGGCGGCAGACGTCGTCGAGCTGCGCGAGGCGCCGGGCCAAGAACACAGCATCGCGGCGCGCCCGCCCCTTGGCCACCCGCCGGGCCGCACGTGCTTCCGTCCGCGCCAGCGAAACCGACTCGAGCGCGCGGGCGATCTCCTTGCGTTCACGCTCGTTGAGGACGTTGGCGATCATCTTCCAGAAGTCGGTCTCGGCGCGGTAGTGATCGCGGCGCTCGCCACGCGGCCGGATCTTGTGCACCACGCCCCAGCGCAGCAACGCCGCCAGTGACATAGACGCGTTGCCCGCCGATATGCCCAGCTGCTTCTGGATCTCGGATTGCGGCAGCGGGTCGGGCGACAGGTACAAAAGACCAAAGCAGCGGCCCATGCTGCGGGTGAAGCCCCAGAATTCGACGATACGCCCGCAAGTCTCGATGCCGTGTCTGCGGGCGGAGACCAGGTGCTCTTGCTTGGCCTTGGTGGGCACGGGCAGATCTCGTCTAGCCCGCGGCCCGCCGGCCGACCGCCGTCAGCGGCACCTGCGGCCCGGCGTCGCGCGCCGCCAGTTGACCGCAGGCAGCGTCGATATCGTCGCCGCGCGGGGTTCTGATGTACACCGGGATGCCGCTGCCGCGCACCGTGGCCTGGAACGCGTGCACGCGCTCGTCGGAGGGCCGGGCGAACGGCGGACCCGCGAAAGGATTCCACGGAATCACGTTGACCTTGCACGCGATGCCGCGCAGGAGCCGCGTCAGGCGGACCGCATCCGCGTCGCTGTCGTTGACGCCGGCGAGCAGGACATATTCGAAGGTGACGCGCCGGCCATGCGCCAGCGGAAAGCCTCGGACGGCGTCGAGCAACGCCCCGATCGGCCACTTGCGGTTGATCGGCATCAGGCGATCGCGCACCTCGTCCGTGGTCGCGTTGAGCGAGATGGCCAGGTTGGGCGCCGGGCTCAGCTTCGCCAGTTCGCCGATGCCATTGACCAGGCCCGCCGTCGACACAGTGATCCGGCGCGGCGAGAAGCCGGCGCCCCACGGGTGCAGCAGCACCTGGAACGCGCGCGTGACCTCGCCGAGGTTGTGCAAGGGCTCGCCCATGCCCATGAACACGATGTTGGTGGGGCGACGCTCCGCTATCTCGGTCGCCCAGTACACCTGCTGGACGATCTCACCGGCCGACAGGTTGCGCCCATAGCCCAGCGTGGCGGTGGCGCAAAAAGCACAGTCCAGAGCGCAACCGACCTGCGACGAGACACACAGGGTCAGCTTGCCGCGCTCTGGCTTGTCATCGGGAATCAGCACCGCTTCTATCGAGCGGCCGTCATGCGTCCGGAAGCGGAACTTGCGGGTGCCGTCGCGCGCCTCCTGGGTCACGTCCACCACCAGCGGCGGGGCCGGCGACTCGGCCAGCAGGGCCGTCCGCAAGGCCTTCGGCACCGGCGACTGCGCGTCGAGAGCGCGCACCGATCCGACACCACCGGCGCCCGGCCCGTGCAGCCAGCGCACGACCTGCTCGGCGCGAAAAGCCGGCTCGCCGCGCGCGGCCAGGCGCTCTTTCCACTCGGCGGGCGTGATGCTACGGAGGTCCACGGGCGGCGCAGTATAGCGGACGCTACCGTGACCGCGACGAGGTGGACCCCGGCGCCGTACGCAAGTTGACGGAATAGGTTATATCGGCAAATTGTCACCGACCGAGATCGCCACTTGAATCACCTATGCACCATCGGCTGTCGCGTGAGCTCAGCCTTCGTGTTGATGGCGCTCACCGCGGTCACGTCAATCTGCGCCGCAGACGTCGTAGTCCGCGTCGACGCCAGCGTCACCCATCAGACCATCGAGGGATTTGGCGCGACGACCATCTCGCTCGCGTTCAACGACGTGGACAACGTGCCGGCACCGCTGCGCGTGAAGGCCCTTGACGCCCTCTACAACCAGGTTCACCTCAACATGGGCAACCTCGAGGTGGGGCCCTTCGAGTCACCGCCGAGCGCGCTCTACTCGCCGGCCAATGACGACGGAGATCCGAAGACACTGAACCCCGCTGGATTCAACTGGACTCAGTCCGACAACATGATGACCAAGGTCGTGACGCCGGCGAAGCCGTTCGGTTTCGACAACTTCTGGCTCGGCCCCGCGATTTCGGAGACCTTCGAGTTCGCGTGGGCGAAGGCGCTCCGCGGCTCCAACTACGACCGTTACCTCGATGAGTGCGCCGAGCACGTCGCGGCCCTGGCGATCCACTGGCGGGACGCGTATGGCATCACCCCCCGCCTCCTCCAGCTCTGGAACGAACCCCTTAGCGGCAACGGGGAGCTGTCAGGCGGCTCGACCGCCGAGCTCGTCGACATCGTAAAGCGCGCCGGGGCCCGCCTCCGCGCCGAAGGCTTCGCGACGATGAAGTTCGTCATCCCAGCCGAGGAGACCGAAGACCTGTCGCTCGAGCATGCGACGGCGGTGCTCGCCGATGCGGTGGCGCGGCCATTCGTCGGAGCCATCGCCTATCACCCGTATCCCTATGGCTCGACGTACGCGTCCGTCCCCAACATCCTCGCGACGTCTGGGACGGGCAAGCCGGTTGCCAGCCGGATTGCGGTCCGCAATGCGCTCCGTGACCTGGGAATCAAGTACGGGATCCCGGTGATGATGGTGGAGGTCTCGCATTCGGACGTCGCGTTCGGAAACTTCGACGGCATGCGCGGGCGGGCGATCCATATCCACGACGAGATGGTCTACGCGGACGCCGCGGCCTTCTTCGGCATGAACGCCATGTGGGACAGCGTCTCGCAGACCCAGCACTACGCCGGCCGTTTCGATCCTGGTCTCTTCTCGGAGACCGACTCGATCGTCCTCATCGACGACGCGGCCGGCAAGATCTTCATCACGGAGATGGGCCGCGCCATCGGGCAGTACGCCCGCTGGTTGCCACGAGGCAGCGTCCGCGTGGACGCGACGACCGAGGATCCCCTCGTCCAGGTCACGGCGTTCCGCGACGCGGGCAGCGGCCGCGTCGTGCTCGTCGCGATCAACAACGCGACTGCCGCGCGGGTGGTGCGCGTGGACGTGGCGGGTGTCTCCCTGAGCACGACCGTACCCGTCGCTGGGGAACAGTCGACCTCGGCTTCGTACTGGAGTCCAATCACGGGCTTCGCCGCGACCGCGACCGGCTACACCGCGACGCTGCCTCCCCGCAGCGTCACCACATACGCCTCAAAGATAGGCGGCTCGACAGGACCGGACGCCGGCGCTCTGGATGCATCGGGAACCGACGCATCCAAGGTGGACGTCGTGTCAGCGAGTGATTCGGGGGGGAAGGATGCCGCTGGGATCGACGCCGGACAGAGGATGGATGTTCCGTCGATGAGTGGGAGCGCGGGTGACGCCGGAGGTGGCGCTGCCGGCGCGGCGGGCGGCATGGCTGGCGCTGCCGGCGCGGCGGGCGGCGCTACGGGTGCTGCAGGTGCTGGTAGCACCGACGACGGAGGTCCGCTCAGGAGCGACGGCCAGGCGGACCGAGGAGCCGCCAATGGCGGCGGCGCCGGCTGTGGCTGCGCGGTGCATGGGACCCGAACTGACGACGGGCGCATCGCCCTGATCGCCCTGGGACTGGCAGTCTTCCTGGGTTTGCGAAGATCGAGGCGGCAGCCAACGGACGACCAGCGCCAGGCCGGATCGCTGTCGTGACTACATCTGGCCGTGGGACATGTGCATCATCGGCATGACCGCGACGCGCAGAGAGAGGATGCCGGCCCCGAAGGCTCGGCCACCGTAGAACGGCGCGACGGCCTGAGGCACGACATCGAGCGCGCCTCTCACACCGACGCCTGGAAGGAAGTCGCCGAGCGCGCCGAAAACACGACGTTCTTCCCGTCGAGGTCGACGAGCGTCTCGATCAAGACAGCCGGCGTCGCGGATTCCCCGCTCTCTTTGTTCACACCGACGCCATCCCGCCTGCGTCCTCATCTCGGCGATGACGGCAGCCGGGGCCGCGACGAACAGGCTGGGCGATATCACGGGCGGTGTGAGCGAACTGTCCAGCTAGCTGTCAGGGCGAACACGGGCGATTGCAGGCAACGTCGCCATTTGGGCATGACAGCAATGAACCCTCGCAATGGGAAAAAGCGCATTGGCCCGAGCCAGCACAGCGCAGAAGGCACTGCGCCTTGGTTCGACAGTCGACATCGCACGTCGCGGTGAGCCGGCAATCGATTGTGCAGCTGGCTCCCGTCTCGCACCGGTCGACCGTGACGGCTTTGGCCCCTATCGCGTCCAGGATGCAAGTCGCGTCGGTCTTGCAAGAGAACTTCGACACTGAAACGGCGCCACGGGCATCGATGCTACAGGTGGCCCCCGTCTCACAGACAGGGCTGCAGGTATCCCCGCAATTGAAACGGCAGCCGCATCCGCCTGTGCACTTGCAAACCCCACTCACGCAGGCCTGATCGCAAGCGCAGCCTGCCGTGCAAGCAACCATGGCGACATCGGGCAGACCGGCATCGGGCAGGCCTGCGTCGATCATTCCGTCGGGAGGCGCCAAAGCGTCCCGTTCGCCGACATCGGCAGAATCATGGACCGGACGGTCGGGTTCTTGGGCAATGTCGGGCGAGGGCAAATTCACATCTGGCGGCCTGGGGGGAGACGAGTCGGCCAATGGCGTCACGCCATCGGTCACTGCATCGGCCGGCACGCCGTCGACCGAGGCAGCGCGCCCATCGAGCGTCTCGCGGTTGCCTACCTCCGGCGATTCTCCCGCTACCGCGCCGTCCGACGCGAGCAACGACCCAGCGTCGGCACTTGATCCATCCACGGGTGCGTCGTTCGCGAGGTGGCCGGGTTGCGCCGCATCCGTGGATCCTCGCGAACTCGACCCTGCACCATCCGCTCCCGGCGACCCACGGCCCAGGTAGGCCGGGTTGGGCGTCTCGCAAGCTGCCACACCAACGGCCAGCACGGCGAGAGCAATCCGCGCCTGTGCCGTCGGACTTCTCATGACTGGGCGCTTGGTGGCCGGCATTGTCGCCTCAATTTGACCGCGGTCGCGGCAGTATCAAGTAGCGGCAAACGGGTTGACGATCTGGACGCCCGTCCGCGCGACATCTCGGGTGTTTCTCGTGACCAGGGTCAGGCCGTGGACGATCGCCGTGGCGGCCAGTAGCCCGTCCACCGCCGGGGTCGGTTCGGGGACATTGAGCCGCCCCCACAGCGTCGCCACGCCCAGGTCCACCGGAAGGATGCGCTCGGCATACGACTCGATCAGCGTCGACAGCCATCGTTCCAGACGCGCGGCCGAAACGGGATCGCGGGTTCGAACAGCTTCGACACCCTGGCGAATCTCGCCCACCACCAGCACCGACAGAAACAAGTCCTCGTCACCTACGCCCGCGATCCACCCCGTGACGCCAGGATGGGCTCGCTTGCCCTTCCGCAACTCGGAAACCACGTTGGTGGCGAGCAGGAAGCTCACAGCTTCACTGGCCTTGATCGCTTGCGCGGAATCTCGAGGTCGGCATCGTCTACGACGTTCGGCATCTGTTGCAGGTGCTGCTTGAGGCTTCGCCGTGGACCCTCGCGCAGGGCCTTGCGCAGAATCTCACGATGCTCGGCTTCGGCCGACCGACCGTGGCGGGCGGCTTCCTTCTTCAAGGTGGCCACCAGGGCGTCCTCGATGTTCCTGACTATCAACTGCGCCACGCTATCAATGCTAGCACGGAGCTAGCACGGTAAGGAGCGACGCAGGCGGCAGGTCGGCGGCCCTCGCCAGGCGGTGGAGATATTTCATCTCCACTTCTTGAGACTTCTGGCGGCCGAGTCGGACCGCGGCCACTACACCCTCAAGGGTGGCTGCAATCTGCGCCTCTTTTTCAAGAGCGTGCGCTATTCGGAGGACATGGACCTCGACGTGTCCGTGGTCGCGAAGACGACGCTGAAGGGCAAGGTCGACAAGCTGCTCGCGGGTCGGCCGCTGACGCTACTGCTCGGCGCTGCCACGATCAGCGTGTCCGAGGTGACTTCGCCGAAGCAGACCGACACCACCCCGCGCTGGAAGGTCGCACTGCACCTCGATGGCGCGAGCACCCCGGTGCGAACCAAGATCGAGATGTCGAGACGTCCCTCCTCCGGCGAGGTGCGTTTCGAGGCGGTGGACCGAGCGCTGGCGAGCGCTTACAAGGTCACGCCGCCTCTTGTCAGTCACTACACGGCGGAAGCGGCGCTGGTGCAGAAGATCGAGGCGCTCGCCGGGCGCGCCGAGCCGCAGGCGCGGGATGTCTTTGACCTACACCTGATGACCATCAACCCAGGATGTCGGTCACGCGCACCGAGACGTCCGGGAACCCCAGCGGCGTGATCATCTGGCCTCGGCGGTACGGCGTCACGCGCGTGTACACGCCGTCGACACTGTCGGTGTGAACCTCGACGAGGTCGTGGACGACGTCGACGATCCAGTATTCGGGGATACCGCCGGCCGCGTAGACTTCCGCTTTCTCTCGATCGGTCGCCAACGACGTCTCCGCCACTTCGATGATCAGGAACGCGCTGTCCGGATGGTGGTCCCGGTACGCAGCCGCCGGGACAATGGCGATGTCCGGCTCGGGCTCGGAATCGTCGCTCACGGCGAGCGGCAGTTGTACCCGGACGGAAGCCCGGCCCGACGCCACGAGCGCGAGCACGAAAATGTGAGTCAGGCTCTGGACCGCGGAGGCGTGTCGGCTTTTCTGTGGGCTCATGCGAACGATGAATCCTTTGAGCAACTCGAGCTTCTCGTTCTCGAACAGGCCCATCTCGACCATCCGGTCGTACTCGGCGCGACGAAGCGGCCGGACCCGTTCAGCGAGCTGTGCTGGACCCACGCGAGCAACAGTAGCACGGTGCGCTTCAGAAAAACCGCAGCGACAGCCCCGCTTGCACCAGGCCCCCGAGTGCTCCGAATCGGCGCGACGCCACGACAGCGCCTTGCGCTTCACGCACCTCGAGCCACGGCCGGACGATCGTCGCCACCGCGTCGGCACGCGCGAAAAGCTCGAAGGGACCGGCCACGAAGAACCGCATTTCCCCTCCCGCCAGCACCGCCAGCCACGGTCCCGCGCCCTCGCGTGGCGCTGAAAAGTCGGTGCCGCGAGCACCGACGCGGCCGCCGATCACCCCGCCGCACGCGCCCAGGCGCAGCCGTTGCGCCGCGGTCGTCATCACGGCGCAACCACCCACGCGGGCCCACAATAGCGTCAGGCGCGCGTTGCCATCTGCAATGCGCAAAGCCGTGGACGGCAAGTACGCGATCGCCAGGTCAACCGCGATCCGCTGCGTGAACCAGGCCTCGACATCCACCTTGGCCGCAACCGCGCTCTCTTCTTCGACCTGCTGCTCAAATGCGCCACCGGAAGAGCCTGGTGCTGTCGGTGGTGCATGGGCCGCGGACCCGACGACGCCGAGACGACGGCCGTCAATGAACCCATAGCCGCAGCCGCTTCCACGGCTTACGTCAGCCCGAAAAGCCCCGCCTTCGCGGCTCGCGCGCCGACAGCTCCGGGCCGTTGCGCCGTTCCTCTAACGCCGCCGACCTTTCACGCCAGCAACTCGTTGATGCTCCCCGCCCCCGCGTTGTTGAACTTATTGACGGGAGCCCCGAGCACGCCGGCCAGCGTCGTGTAGAGATCTGCCAAGTGGCGCTTCGTGCGCAATAGACGCGCGCCGGTGCGCAACGCCCGGGAGCCGTCGAAAATGAACGCCGACGAGACTGTGCAGCCGTGGTGTGATTTCGGACCGCCGTGGCCGAGGCCGTTGGCCGGCACGATCGTGAGGGTCAGGCTGTCGGCCAGGGGGCCGAGGTCTTTCAGCATCGTGGCGACCCAGCCCATCGAGACCGGGGCCAGGGAGCGCATGGCCAAGTCGTACTGGGTGTGGGCTACGTAGCCAGCGAAGAACGGGTCCAGGTCGTCGTGATATTCGCTATTGCCCAGGGTCGCCCCGACGACGTTCGTCACGCCGCACTTGAGCGCCAGGGTGCTCAACCTGAACATCGAGTCGAAGGCGGCTCGGCCGTCGCCTCCGCTCACCGGAATGGTGCCCGGAAACGCACAGCCCGTCTGCTTGAGCTGGGTCGCCAGGCCCTGCTCCTTCTTCTGAAAGTTCTCCATCGAGGTGAGGTACTCGCCGAGTTGCGCCTTCTCCTCCGCCGCGAGGCCCCGGTCGAGACGGCGCAGGTCCTCGCGCAACAGGTCGAGCAGCTTGCTCCCGAGCACGGTCGGCGCGGCCCCCCCGCTGGTCGAACCGCCACCCGCCCCCACCAGGCGGGAGACCAGAGCGGCCGGACTTTGGGCGTGTTTGAGTCCTGCGCCCGGGCCGGAGCAGAAGGTGCCCGTGGCTTCGCTTCCTGAGGCGCGGGAACCTAGCCCAAACAGCAGGCTCTTGACCGGGGTGTCACGACCAAGCACGGCCGCCACGTGCTGATCGATCGTGATGCCGCCGGGAGCTGCGGCCCGCCCGACCGCGGACAGCGCCGCGTTTCCCTGGCCGTGATTGTTGCTGGGATTGTCGAGGATGACGCCGACCAGGGGCAGGCCGTCGACGAGCACCATGCGGTCTTTCCACGGGGCGAGCGGCGCGACGAACGGGGGCCACGCCACGCCAGTCATATCCGCGTCCTGGCCACCCGCCGGTGTTTTGGCAAGATTCGGTCCCTCCAGGACGAGGTCGCGGACCCCGGGCGGCACGTAAGTATGATCCGTCCCCCCCCGTTCCAGCACTCGCCGTGAACGAAGAACACCGCCAGCTTCCGGCGCGTGGTCTGGCCGAGCGCGCGCCCGATCATCAAGTCGCCGATCCCGAGCGCCAGCGGCGCCGCGGCTGCACCCAGCCCCATGCGCGTGAGAAACCGACGCCGTGCGTACCTCGCTGCGATTGTGGAACGATTGTTGATGTCCATGGTGAGCCTCCTTGACGTCAGCGGGTACGGTAGAGAAATCCGTCTGATACGAAGAAACTACGCACCATCGCGGTCAGGTCGCCCCCCGCCGTCTGGTACTGCCGGCGCGCATCCTGAACCGTGCACGCATCGCCCTGGTCCGGCGTGCGCCCCATGAAAAACTCGAACGCCTGCGTGGCCAGGCAGCTCGCGACGGTCTGCGACGCGAGCAGCTTTGTGGTCAGCCCGTCGAGGCCCTGGAACGGGCCGTCCTGATCCCCGCTGCCAAACAGCTCACCGGACCGGTCGACCGGGCGCCCGGCCTCGGTGGTGCGCATTCGCCCCAAGTCGTCAAAACCCTCGAACGAGAGTCCGATTCCGTCCATCGCCCTGTGACAGGCGGCGCAGGTTGGATCCTTCTTGTGAAGCGCCATCCGCTCGCGCACAGTCTTGTTAGGATCCTTTGCGACCTCGAGGATGACGCCGATGGGCGCGTTCGGCACCGTCCCACAGAGGAAACGCTGGGACACGAAGCGGCCACGCAGGATGACGGTCTCGAGTTCGGCCGGGTCCGGCGCCGCGTAGCCGACCAGCCATGCCGGGTGTCCCAGCAGCCCCTGCCGTTCGCCCGTGTACGTGACCGGCTGGGCCGTGGTCGAAGTGCCGGTCAGCGAAGCGTTGTAGCTCTGCGCAGTGGCGGGGCTGACGAACCCGTTGCGGCTGGTCAGCAGCTCCTTGAAAAAATCCACGTGCGCATTCTTGCGCAGGACGTTCTCGGTGAAGAGATCGGCCTCGCGCAGCAAGGCGTCGGGCTGGTGGAACTTGGCGGTCTTGGTGACCTTGAGCACATCGCGGTAAGCGAACAGCTCCCGCACGAAATTGCGCGCCGGGCCCTTCTTCTCAGCCGCTGTCAGCAGACGCGCGACGTGTCCGCCTACTACTTCGGGCCGCAGCACCGCTCCACTCTTTGCGTCCGCCCACAGGGCTTGATCCGGTGGTCCATCGGTGAGGCTGTAGCTGAGAGCCTCGGCAACCTCGAAGGCGTCGAGGCGCACGCGGCCACCAACATCGGCGCCGAGCTCGGTCCGGAACACGAAGCGCGGCGCGATCAGGACCGCCTGCAGCGCCATCCGGGCGGCCTCGCGCCGCCCAGCCAAGGCGACCGCCGCCTCCGCCGCCGCGAGGTAGTGCGCAACGTCCGGTGCGACCACCGGCCGCCGGAACGCCAGCTCCGCCTTCTGAATCAGCGGCTGCTCCAGGCCGGCGATAAGTGGCCGTAGTCGGCGAGATCTTGCTAACCGTGCTGTCGGGTCCCAGAAGTTGCTAGCCACGCCAGGTCAACGGAAGCCGGCAAGCGTGCGGGTGGCCGAGACTGCGTGGCGCCTCACTCGTTCTCGCTGGCGGCTTGTCCCTTGCCAGAGGGCTTGGCGCGGGATGGTGCGGGCGTGCTCGCCCGCCGCCAGCCTGGCCGAAACCGGGCGCCGCGTTCCTCTGGACCTCCTGCGCCGGTTGCTGCGGATCTAGCTCAGCAGATCCAGGCCGGCGAAGAAGAAGCCGAGCTCGATCTTGGCCGTTTCGGCCGCGTCGCTGCCGTGAACCGCGTTCTTCTCGATGTCGGTGCCGTACTTGTGGCGGATGGTGCCGGCGGGCGCCTTCTTCGAATCGGTCGGGCCCATCATCTCGCGGTAGCGGGCGACCGCATTGTCACCTTCCAGAGCCATGACGACGCACGGGCCCGACGTCATGAAGCGGATCAAATCCGGAAAGAACGACCGCTCCTTGTGAACGGCGTAGAAGCCGCGCGCCTGATCGTCCGACAAGCGCGTGCGGCGCAAGCCCACGACGCGCAGACCGCCCTGCTCGATGATGGCGATGACGCCGCCGACGGCGTTCTTGGCTACGGCGTCGGGCTTCACGATTCCGAAGGTTCTCTCGATGGCCATGGTGCTTCTTCTGGGCTCCTGGGGTGGTTTGCAGGTCAGCTGACCAGCGGCGCGATGGTGCGACCGAGGTCAGAAGGAGTGGGCGCGATGGCGATACCGGCTTCCTTGAGCGCCGCGATCTTGTCGGCGGCGCCGCCCTTGCCACCACTGATGATGGCGCCAGCGTGGCCCATGCGGCGACCGGGCGGTGCGGTCATCCCGGCGATGAACGCGGCGACCGGCTTCTTCACGTGGGCCTTGATGAAGGCCGCGGCACGCTCCTCGGAGTCGCCGCCAATTTCGCCGATCATCAGGATCGCCCGGGTCGCCGGGTCGGCCTCGAACGCCGCCAGGCAATCGATGAAGTCCATGCCCTTCACCGGATCGCCGCCGATGCCGACCGCCGTCGACTGGCCCACGCTCAGTGCCGACAACTGGTGCGCCGCCTCGTAGGTAAGCGTCCCCGAGCGCGACACGATGCCGATGGGTCCGGGCGTGTGAATGTAGCCCGGCATGATGCCGATCTTGCACTCGCCCGGCGTGATGACGCCCGGACAGTTCGGGCCGACCAGACGGCAACTACGTCCTTCAAGCGCACGCTTGGCCCGCACCATGTCCAGCACCGGGATGCCCTCGGTGATGCACACGATGACATCAATGCCCGCATCGGCGGCTTCGATGATGGCGTCAGCGCCGCCGGGCGGGGGCACATAGATGACGGTGGCGTTGGCGCCGGTCTTCTGCACGGCCTCGGCGACGGTATCGAACACCGGGAAGCCCTCGTGGATCGTGCCGCCCTTGCCCGGGGTCACGCCGCCCACGACCTGGGTGCCGTACTCGCGCATCTGCTTGGCGTGGAAGGTTCCCGCCGTGCCGGTGAGCCCCTGCACGATGACCTTGGTGTGCTTGTTGACAAGGATGGACATGGCTAGTTGACCTTGTTCCGGACGCCGCCCGAGGCCAGCGCGACCGCCTTCTTGGCGCCGTCGGACATGTCGTTAGCGGTGGTCACCGCCAGGCCCGAATCGGCCAGCCTGCGCTTGCCAAGCTCGACGTTGGTGCCTTCAAGCCGCACCACCAGTGGCACCTTGAGGCCAACCTCTTTGACAGCCGCGATGACCCCGTCAGCGATGGTGTCGCACTTCATGATGCCGCCGAAGATGTTGACGAAGATGCTCTTGACCGAAGGATCCGACGTGATGATCTTGAACGCGGCGGTCACCTTGTCGGTGGTCGCGCCGCCACCGACGTCGAGGAAATTCGCGGGCAGGCCGCCGAAGTACTTGATGATGTCCATGGTCGCCATGGCCAGGCCGGCGCCGTTGACCATGCAGCCGATGTTGCCGTCGAGCTTGATGAAGCTGAGGTCGTATTTGCGGGCCTCGATCTCGGCCGGATCTTCCTCCTCGAGATCGCGCAGATCCTCGATGTCCCGGTGCCGGTAAAGCGCGTTGTCGTCGAAGGTCATCTTGCAGTCGAGCGCCATCACCTTGCCGTCGGCGGTCACCACCATCGGGTTGATCTCGACCAGCGCGGCGTCGGTCTCGACGAACGCCTGGTACAGCTTGAGCATGAAGCTGACCGCGTTCTTGGCGGCGTCGCCACGCAGACCAAGCGCGTAGGCCAGGTTGCGCGCCTGGTAGGGCGCCAGGCCCAGCACCGGATCGCAGTGCTCCTTCAAGATCTTCTCGGGCGTCTTGGCCGCGACCTCCTCGATGTCCATGCCGCCCTCGCTTGACGCCATGACGACCAGGCGTCCGTTGGCGCGGTCGAGCAGCATGCCGACGTAGAGCTCGCGCGCGATGTTCACGCCCTGCTCGACCAGCAGGCGCTTGACCACGCGGCCCTGCGGCCCGGTCTGGTGCGTGACCAGGGTCATGCCCAGGATCTGCCTCACGGTCTCGTGCAAGGCGTCCCTGGTCTTGACCACCTTGACCCCGCCGCCCTTGCCGCGGCCCCCAGCATGGATCTGCGCCTTGACGACGACGATCTCGCTACCGGTGGCGTGAGCGATTTCGCTTGCGGCGCGCTCGGCCTCACCGATGGAAAACGCCGCGTGGCCTATCGGCACCGGCACGCCGTACTTCTTGAGGATCTCCTTGCCCTGGTATTCGTGAATCTTCATCGCGTCACCGTCACAACTTCTTGGACGCTTCGATGAGCTCGCGCACCGCCGCGGCCGACTTGTCGAGCATGGCCTTCTCGTCGGCCGACAGCTCGATGGTGACGATCTTCTCGAGACCGCTGCCGCCGATGATCACCGGCACGCCCATATAGATGTCCTGGTAGCCGTACTCGCCCTCCAGATAGGCGGCACACGGGATGAGGCGCTTCTCGTCGCGCAGGTAGGCTTCGGCCATCTGGATGGCGGCCGACGCCGGTGCGTAGTACGCGCTGGTACCCATCAGCTTCACGATCTCGCCGCCGCCGTTGCGCGTGCGTTCGATGATGGCGGCAAGCTTGTCAGCGGTGATGAGCTGCCGCACCGGGATACCGTCGACGGTGCAGTAGCTGGTGACCGGGACCATGGTGTCGCCGTGGCCGCCCAGCACCATGGCCCGCACGTCCTTGACCGACACCCCGGCCTCGCGCGCCAGGAACAGTTGCAGGCGCGCCGCGTCCAGCACGCCCGCCATACCCAGCACGCGCTGGCGCGGGAACCCGGTCACCTTCTTCATCTCGTACACCATCGCGTCGAGCGGGTTCGAGATGACGATGACAAAGGCGTCCGGGCACTTGACCTTGATGTTCTCGGCGACGCCGCGAATGATCTTCAAGTTGATCGTGAGTAGATCATCGCGCGACATACCCGGCTTGCGGGGCACGCCCGCCGTGACGATGACGACGTCGGCGGAGGCGATGTCGTCCCAGTTCGCGGTGCCGCGGATGTGCGCGTCGTGGCCCAGGATCGACCCGTTCTGTTCAAGGTCGAGCGCCTTGCCCTGCGCCAGCCCCAGCTTGTCGGGAATGTCGAACAGCCAGACATCGCCAAGCTCACGCCGGGCGGCAAGGGCAGCCAGCTCCCCCCCGATATTTCCCGCACCAACGAGCGCGATCTTTTTGCGACGGGGCATCTGGAACCTCCTGTGTTCGGGCGCAACTTCCTAGCGCTTTCCCTCTGAAAAGCCAACAGCGAAGTTGACGCGGGCTGGGCGGGCTGGGATAGACCGATCGGATGCTGTCACGATCGCTGCTGGTGGTGCTGCTGCTCGCTGCCGGATGCCTGTTTCCGTCGGAGGACGCCATCAAGGACGAGTTCGACGACTTCGTCGCCAAGAACAACCAGTGCAGCGTGGCCGCCGACTGCGCGCTGGTGGGGGCCGGGTGCCCGCTGGGGTGCTCGGTGTCGGTACGCGCGGATCGCCGGGCGGCGGTCGAGGCCAAGGCGCGGGAGCTGATCAGGAAATACGAGCGCGGCGGCCGCAGCTGCGACTACGATTGCGTGCCGCAAGCGGCGCCGGTGTGCCAAGGCGGCCGCTGTGCGTTCTCCAACGAGGCGCAGCAGGTCCCCGACGCGGGCGGGTGATCCCGCCCTATGACCCGGGGTTGGTCGCGCGCTTGCCTTGTCATCGCTATGCTCGCGACCCTCAACATGCCTGCCAGGAGACCTCCGTGCGAATCGTGCATTTCCTTGATCAGTTGACCTTTGGCGGACTTCAAACAGTGGTGATGGACCTGTGCGAGGCCCAGCGAGAAAACGGGCATTTCGTCGAGATTGCGTTGCGAGACGAACGCACCAACAATCCCGGGGCCCCCGGCAGAATGGCCGCCATCGGCGTGGAGATTGCCAAACCATTCAAGGGGCTGCGCAGACACCGATTCATGGTTCCCCATACAGTGATCAATGGGCTCAGGACGTACATGAAGGACCGTGCGTTCGACATCGTGCACTCGCACAATCCATTCTCGCTGCACTACATCTCAACCGCATCGCGCTTGGCTCGGGTGCCGACCGTCAACACGATGCACGCAACGGCGATGTTCCCGCGGCTCAGGAGATGGCAAAAGGCGCTCTACTTTGGCGCGGCGCTAATCACCGATCGTACCGTCTCGGTCCATCAGGAGTCGCAGGCAACGCTGCGAGGCTACTTCCCGCTGCCCGCGGCGAAACTCGCCGTGGTGGAGAACGGCATTGCGTTAGCGCGCTACTTCGCCGTGCCGAAACGCCAACCACGCGACGTGATCACCTTTGGGGCCGTCGGCCGGATGAAGCCGGTGAAGAACCATCGCCTCTTGATCGAAGCTTTCGCGGCGGCCAAGGCCAAACACTCCCACATTCGCCTTCGCATTCTCGGCGGAGGTCCGCTTGAAGAGGAACTTCGGCAGCGCGCGAACGAGCTAGGCGTCGCCGCCTTTGTCGAGTTCTGCCCCTTTCAGGACGACCCCTCGCCTTTTCTCGCCGACCTCGACGTCTTCTGCCTGTCCTCGGACAGCGAGGGGCTGCCGATGAGCCTCCTTGAGGCGGTGGCTGCGGGGCTTCCGGTGGTGGCGACAAAGGTAGGAGGGGTGCCGGACGTGGTCGGCAAGACCGACAGTGGCTGGCTGTGCCCGCCGGGCGACGTTGGCGCCTTCGCGGCCGCCATCGAGCAGGCGATCGCCGCGCCGGACCGCGCCTCGCGAGGCGAACGTGCGCGACGCCTCGTGGAGCCGTACTCCGCTGCTCGCATGGCGGCCGACTACCAGCGCATCTACGAGTCCCTCCGCCACTAGGGTGGAGCGCCTTGCTCCCGAACTTGCGGGCAGGTAGGACCTACCAATGGATGATCGCTCTCAATTCCGAGACACCGACACGGTCCCCAGCGCCGACGTGGCAATCCGCCTGCCTCGCAGCTACGACCCGGAAAAGCTGGTCAGGGACCTGGAGGCGGTTCGACATGTCGATCTGGCCCCTCAGCCCGGCCCTTACCACGACGGCGCATGGAAGGGGATCAGCCTCCACTCCCAGGGGGGCCGGCAGAGCGCACATCCCGGCTACGCCGGCCTCGATCACTACTACCCCACCGAGGCGCTGTCGCACACGCCGTACCTGAAGGAAATACTGGACGGCCTGCTGTGTCCCAAGAAGGTCGTGCGACTGCTGACCCTGCCTCCCGGCGTCGAGATCGGCGAGCATAACGACGCCTGGGCCAATTTCTATTGTGGAACTCTGCGGCTCCACATCCCGATCACCACGCACCCGGATGTGGAATTCATCATCAACGGCAGACGCTGCACCTGGCTGCCTGGCGAACTCTGGTATGGCGACTTCTCGCTGCCCCACTCGGTGAGGAACCTGAGCTCCATCGTCCGGATACACATGGTAGCGGACGTCGAGATCAACGACTGGCTGCTCGACCTGTTCCCGAAGGATTTCTTGCAGCGGGTGCAGTCGCAGGGCGACGGAATCGCGAGGCATCGCGATCCAATCCCGACAACCGACGCCGATCTCGCGAAATTCGCGTGCGAGTTTCGCATGCCGCCCGAGGTGATGCCCCTCTTCGGCGGCGGCCGGAAGATGGCCGAGATGAGGGCAGGCGCGCGCGGAAGTGTCCGCGTCGAGGGCGGCAGGCTCCTGGTCCTGCTCGACGACCGCCCGGCGTGTGCGCTCGAACGCGTCGCGAACACCACCTTCACCATCGTCGGCGTGGGCGCGGGCTGCACTGTCGACTTCAAACTCGACGGCGGGCGCCCGACCAGCATGAGCCTTAGCCTTCGGGGTTTGCCCGATGACCTGTTCGCCGCCCAGCTTGGCTATCAGCAGGGCCCCATGATCTATTCTCGGCAGGTGCAGCTGCCGATCACGCCCAGCTAGGCCCAGCTAGACCATGGCCTCGCGGGAATACCAGCGCCTGACCCACGTTCATCGGGACAAGTTGCCGCTACCAAAAAAGGGGGGAACCACGGGTCTCTCCGGCGGTAGGATGCCGGCGTGATGGCTGAACCGGAGTCAACTCGCCTACAGGAGGCGCCCGCCGGCACGCTGCTCGCCCTGCTCACGGCGGCGGCGCAGCGGGAGCCCGCCGCGGCCGTGCTGCTGTCCCCAGGTCGAACGCCGCTCACGTACGGACGGCTGCTCGCCGAGGTGCACGGAGTGGTGGCGGCGATCCAGGGCTTCGGGATCGGGCGCGATGACCGCGTGGCCGTGGTGCTGCCGAGCGGGCCCGAGATGGCGGTCGCTTTCCTGGGAATCACCGCCGGGGCCACCTGCGTGCCGCTCAACCCCATCTACCTGCCGGGCGAATTTGAGGCGCACCTGCGGGGCCTCGGGGTCACCGCGGTACTACTTGAGGCTGGCGTCGCGTCTGCGGCGCGCGAGGTTGCGCAACGCCTCGGGCTCCTGGTCATCGAGCTATCCCCGTCCCGATCGGCCGAGGCTGGGGTCTTCACGTTGTCACTGGAGGGATCGGCTTCGCCCCGGCACCCGCCCCGCGCAGGCTACTCCCGTGCCGAGGACGTGTGCTTGGTGCTCCACACCTCGGGCACGACGTCGAAGGCCAAGATCGTCGCCCTCCGACAGGCCAATCTGCACGCCTCGGCGCTGGTGCTGGCCCAGGTCCTCGGTCTCGGGCCAGCCGATCGCTGCCTCAACGTGATGCCGCTGTTCCACATCCACGGTTTGTCCACGGTGTACGGATCGATCGCCGCTGGAGCCAGTGTGGTGTGTCCGGGTGCTTTCGATCCCGCGCGGTTCCTCGACTGGGTCGAGGCCTTCGATCCAACGTGGACCACGGCGGCGCCCACCATCCACCATTCGATCCTTGATGCCGCCCAGCGCCGGCCCGAGGTTGTCGACAAGCACCCCTTTCGTTTCCTGCGGTCGGCCTCGTCCGCGATGCCGACGCAGCTCATCGCCGATCTGGAGCGCGTTTTCCGGGTTCCGTTCATCGAGGCCTACGGGATGACCGAGGCCTGTCCCCCAGTCGCGAACAATCCGCTGCCGCCTGGCCGACGAAAGCTCGGCTCGGCAGGTCCAGCGGTACCGGGTTGCACGATCGGGATCATGGCAGACGATCTGACCCTGGTGCCGCAGGGCCAGATTGGCGAGGTGGTGGTCGCAGGTCCCAACGTGATCAAGCACTACGAGGACAACCCCGCAGCCGACCGCGACGCCTTCGCCGACGGCTGGTTCCGCACCGGCGATCAGGGGTATCTCGACGAGGACGGCTTCCTCTTCATCACCGGCCGGCTCAAGGAGATCATCAATCGCGGCGGCGAGAAGATCGCACCGCGGGAGGTGGACGAGGTGCTCCGCGCACACCCGGCGGTCGCCGACGCGGCGGCATTCGGCGTGCCCCATGTGCGCCTGGGCGAGGACGTCGCCGCCGCGGTGGTTCTGCGAGCGGGCATGACCGCCACTCCCCGCGAGATCCAGGCCTTCGCCGCGGCGCGCCTGGCGGACTTCAAGGTGCCGCGGCAGCTATTCATCGTCGCCGAGATCCCCACTGAATCGACCGGCAAGCAGAAGCGGCTTGGCCTCGCCGAGTCGTTCGGTCTGGTCGGTCCTGGGAAGGTAGCGGAGACGGCGCGGTACATCGCTCCGAGGACGCCCACCGAGGAGATCATCACGGCGATTTTTTCTCAGGTGCTGGCCGCCGACCCGGCGGTGCCGATCGGGATCCACGACAATTTCTTCCGCCTGGGCGGCGAGTCGCTCCTGGCGGTGCGCGTCCTCGGCAAGATCCGGCAGACCCTCAACGTGTCATTGAAGGTCCAGGATTTCTTCCTTGGCCCCACGGTGGCTGAACTGGCGCGCAACCTCGAAGCGCAGGCGCGGGCCACCAAGTGGCGGGGCAGCGAGACCATCCCACGCCTCCCCGACGGCGAGCAGGCGCCCCTGTCGTTCGTACAGGAGGGGCTGTGGTTCCTCGATCAGCTCGACCCCGCCAACGCCGCCTACAACGTCTATCGTGCCGCGCGCCTTGACGGACCGCTCGATCTGGATCTGCTCGAACGCGCGGTCCACGAGATCGTCCGGCGCCACAATATCTTGCGAACAACTTTCCCTGCCGTTGCCACGAAAGCACGCCGGGTCATCGCCGACGAGCTGACGCTGCCGGTGCCAAGAATCGATCTCGGCGCCCTGTCGCCTGCCGAGCGGCAGGCCGAGGCCCATCGGCTCGCGGTCGAGGAGGCGCGCACGCCCTTCGACCTCGCAAAAGGGCCCCTGCTGCGGGTCAAGCTCGTGCGACTCGGCCCGCAGCAGCACATGTTGCTGTTCACCGCCCACCACATCGTCATCGACCTCTGGTCGACCGGTGTTTTCTTCGGCGAGCTCGGGGCCTTCTACACGGCGTTCGTGGAAGGCAGGCCGGCTGTCCTGCCCGAGCTGCCGATCCAACACTCGGATTTCGCCGCCTGGCAGCGGCAACAACGGCCGAATTACGAGCAGCAGATCTCCTACTGGAAGGAGCAACTCGCCGATCTCCCGGCCCAGGTGCCGCTCCCCACTGATCGCCCAAGGGTCGAGGACGGCAGCGCCCGCGGCACCCGACACTTCTTCGAGCTGCCGAAGAGCCTGTCGAAGGCGCTGCTTGCGCTCAGCCACAAGGAGGGCGTGACGCTGTTCATGACCCTGCTGGCCGCGTTCGATGTGCTGCTCGCGAAAGTCTCCGGGCAGCTCGACGTGGTGGTCGGCTCTCCGATAGCGAACCGGAACCGGAGCGAGGTCGAGGACCTGATCGGGATTTTCAGCAACACCCTGGTCTTCCGCACGCGCATGGCCGACACGGCGACCTTCAGGAAGCTGCTGGCGCGGGTTCGCGAGGTCGCCTTGGGTGCGTACGCGCACCAGGACCTGCCCTTCGAACAGCTCGTTCTGGCCGTGCAACCGGCGTCCCATCGCGCGCGGATGCCGCTGTTCCAGGTCAACTTCCGTGTCCAGAGCGACCCGGTCCCACCCGGGCTAATCCCCGGCGTCATCCTCACGTTCCTCCAGCTCTCGAACCAGTTGGCGAAATTCGACCTGGCCATCGAGTTCTCGGACACCGCGGACGGAATCAGTGGCTTCGTCGAGTACCGCACCGATCTGTTCGACGCCGAGACCGTCGAGCGGCTCCTGGCGGATCTGCAAACCATCCTCCGAGCAGTGGTGCGGGATCCGGGCGTCGAGATCTCCTCGATCGAGGCCAGCCTTCAATCCCCGCAGC
>JANPCZ010000222.1:0-6941 GCA_031431215.1 Myxococcales bacterium | reverse complement strand
CAAAGTACCATGGATCGACGGTTCAAGATGAGCGGGCTTTCAGCTCGCCACGCAGGATCGGCAGCGCGATCTTCAGGGCGACGCTGAGCACGCCAAGGCCGACGGCCCAGACCCCGGCAGTGACCTGCCACTCGGTGAGGCTGGGACTGTACTCGACGAACTCGTGCAGCGTGCTCGGGACGAAACCGGGAATGATGAGGCCCATGCCCTTTTCGATCCAGACGCCGACGAAGGCCGCCACGCACGCCGCATTGAGGAAACGATGCCGGCCGCTGCGCTTGTGCGCGAACAGCAAGGCGAGCGCCAGCAGGTCGAGGCCGACCGCAGTCCAGATCCAGGGCACCAGCGCATGCTTGCCGTGGCTACCGAAGAAAAGGTACTTGATCGCCGCGGCGTGCGCGCCCCCGGTGTAGAGCGCCGTGAACAACTCGGAGCCGAGCATGAAGAGGTTCACCACCAGTGTGACACGCAGAACCTGGGTCAGAGTGTTGAGCGGCCCCTCGGACACCGGGAACCAGCGCAACGAACGCAATATCTGTAGCAGCACCATCACAAACGCCGGCCCGCTGACGAAGGCGGTCACGATGAACCGAGGCGCGAGCAAGGCCGAGTTCCAGAACGGCCGACCGCCAAGTCCGCTGTACAGGAACGCCGTGACGGTGTGAATCGACACCGCCCATCCGATCGAAAGGAACACGAACGGCAGGTAGAACCGGCGGCGCGCGCGGCGACCCAGATATTTCATGTACAGCAGATACCCGCAGATATGCAGGTTGATGAGCAGGTACCCGTTCAGGACCAGCACGTCCCACGTCAGCATCGAGATCGGCCAGTTGAATCGTCCGATGCCCGGCAAAATGTGCCACAACCGATCCGGCCGGCCCATGTCGACCACGATGAAGCCCGTGCACACCACAAGGGCCGCGATCGCGAGCAACTCGCCCACCAGCACCACGTCGTGCATGGCGTGGTCGTCGTAGAGATACGCCGGGATCACCATCATCACGGCGCCTGCGGCCAGGCCCACCCCGAAGGTGAAGTTGGCGATGTACAGGCCCCACGACACGTGGTCGCTCATGTTCGTGACCGCCAGACCGGTCGCCACCTGGTGCGCCCACCCGTTGGCACCGACCAGCGCGATGGCCGTCAGCACGGTCATCCACGCGTAAAAGCGCGGGCTGCCGTCGAACGCGCTGCCGACAAGCTGTCCCAGGAAGCGCGGATACGTCAGCGCGTGATTGCTGTCGAGGGGGATCGGCACGTTGGCCGAGTCGCGCCGGATGCGAGGGCCCGAGTCGTTCATTTGTCGAAAAAGTAGAAGAAGCGTGGGGCGGTCCCGAGTTCCTCCTTGAGGACAAAGACGCGCTTGTTGGCGAGCACCCAGCGGATCTCGCTGTCCGGATCGTTGAGGTTGCCGAACACGCGCGCGCCCGTGGGGCAGGCCTCCAGACAGGCCGGCAGGCGGCCCTCGCGCGTGCGATGCAGGCAGAAGGTGCACTTTTCCACCACACCCTGCGGGCGGATGCGATTGGACAGCAGGCCTTGATCCTCGTTGATGTCGGCGGCGGGCAACTCGGGCCTGGTCCAGTTGAATCGGCGCGCGTGGTAGGGGCACGCGGCCTCGCAGTAGCGGCAGCCGATGCACCAGTTGTAGTCCACAACGACGATGCCGTCGGGTTCCTTCCAGGTGGCCTGCACCGGACACACCTTCACGCACGGCGGGTTGTCGCATTGCTGGCATTGCACCGGCAGGTAGAACTTGCCAGGCGCGGGGACCGGGTGATCGTAGTGCGCGTTGCCGTGCTCAAGGTCGAGGCTGCCCTGGTCCATCTCCAGCACGCGGATGTAGCTTTGGTGGCTGGCGCGATCGTGGTTGTTCTCGACGTGGCAGGCCTCGGCGCATTTGCGGCAACCGATGCATAGGGACAGATTGAGCGCATACCCGAACGAGACGCCGGCTTGTGCCGGGAGGTCGCGAATCTCGACGGCGCGGCCGTATTCGTCCTTGGTCTTGGCCTCGAGGCGCGTGATGGTCGCGGCTACCTCGTCCGGAGTCAGTCGCTTGTAGTGCTTCTGCACGAAATCGTCGACCGACATGCCGGCCGTGAACGATCGCAGCGGCGCCAGCGCTCGCGCGAACGCGCCGGCGCCCAGGGTGCCACCCAGCACCTTGAGCGCCACGCGGCGTTTCGGATTGGTGGGGCCCGCCGCGCTCATGGCTCGGTGCCGTGCACGGCGACGGTGAAGCCGCGGTCACGTGGTCCTGGGACGGGCCGCATGCCCGGATACCGGGGCGCGTGCGGATCGTGGCAATCGACACAGTGGTTGCGCACGCGCGGTCCCGCCGACCGGTCCCAGTACCCGGTCATGCCACCGTGAGCGCCGTGCCTGAAGTCGCGCGCCTGCGGCCCGTGGCACTGGCTGCACAGGCGGAACGCGTCTGTCATGGGCACGGTGGTCCCGTCAGCCAGGTGGACAGTGTCGTAACGGCCCTCGACGTGGCACGAGGCGCACGGTTGATCGCCGTGGGCGAAGACCAGACCGGTGTGGAATTCCTTGAGATCGGTCGTCCGTGTCGGCAGCGATCGCGGCGCGCGCAGGGCGTGGCAGGTCGCGCACGCCATGCGCGTACGCCGGCCACGCCAATCCTCGACGTCGGTCTCGATCGACGTCAGTTTGGTGGATCGATTGACGACCACGGGATGAGTCGCCGGGCCCGGCGGCGCTGCCAGCGCGGCCGGCCGATCGCGACCGCACGCGGCGATGGGCACGAGGAACAGGGCCATGAAGGAAAATCCGGTACCGGGGAGCAAGGACACTTTCGGCGCTCTCAAGCACGGTGCGTGCCGACCGCAAACACCGTCAGCGCCCGCACCAACCGCGAATGATGTGCGCGACGTCTGCGACCGGCGCATGGTTTGCGCAAAATTCCCTGCAAGTCCCTCGGGTGCGCGTGGCGCGTCGCTTGCTTTTGGCCGCGGCACGATGCTCGTGAGCGCGCTGGTTCTGACCGTCGAGGACGGCGATCTCGCGCGCCTGCTGACCCACCTGTCGGCGGACCCTCGACTCGAACTGGGATCGCTGGTCGGCCGCCGCCTGCCCGTGGTGGCCGAGGTGCCCGACGCCCGAAGCGGCGAGCAACTAGTGGAGGAACTGCAGGGCCTAGCCGGCGTTTCTTTCGTCGACGTGGTGCTGGTCGATTTCTCGATGGCGAACACCCAGGAGGCGATCTGATGGACCGGCGCGACTTCCTTCGCAAGTCGGCCATGTCAGCCGCGGTGCTGGCGGCCAGCCGTGGCAGCGAAGCAGCGGAGGCGAGCAAGACCGCGGTGGATCCGGCCGTGCTCGCGCGATCGGGTGCCGGCGTGACCTGGAACAAGGCCCCATGCCGGTTCTGCGGCACCGGCTGCCACGTGCAGGTCGGCACGCACAATGGCCGCGTGGTCGCCGTGGCCGGGGATCGCCTTGCACCCGTCAACCAGGGACTGCTGTGCGTGAAGGGCTACCACGTGGGCCTGGCCCTTTACGGCAAGGATCGGCTGACGCGGCCGCTGCTGCGCAAGGATGGCGTGCTGGTGCCGATCACCTGGGAGCGTGCCATCGCGGTGGCGAGCGAGCGCATCGCCGCCGATCCCAAGGGGTTCGCGTTCTACGGCAGCGGCCAGTGGACGATCCCCGAGGGCTACGCCGCGCAGAAACTGATGAAAGCCGGCCTGGGCTCGAACCACATCGATGCCAACGCGCGCCTGTGTATGTCGTCAGCGGTGACTGGGTTCCTCGCGACTTACGGGGTGGATGAGCCAGCCGGCTGCTACGACGATCTCGACGTCTGCGACGTGCTCATCATGTGGGGCAACAACCCGGCCGAAATGCACCCGGTGCTGTTCTCGCGCGTGGTCGACCGCCGCAGCCGGGGCGACAAGATAACCCTGGTCGACATCGCAACGCGCACCACGCGCACGACCGGGTTCTGCGATCACCAGCTGCTGTTCAGGCCGCACACCGATCTGGCCATCGCCAACGGCGTGATGAACCTGCTGCTCGAGCGCGGCGCCTACGACAAGGAATTCGTGGCCAAGCACTGTGCTTTTCGGGCCGACAGTGCACCGGCCACCTTGCAAGGCCAGGCGATCTCCATCGACGAGTTCCGGCGTCAGCTGGCGCTGTACACACCCGACCACGTCGAAAAACTGTCAGGCGTGCCCGCGGCGCAGATTCGCCTGCTGGCCGACCTGTTCGGCAGCCCCAAGCTGCGTATCACCAGCTTGTGGTGCATGGGCATGAACCAGCACACCGCTGGCACCGCCATGAACACCCTGGTGCACGGCCTGCATCTATTGTCGGGTCACTTCGGCCGACCCGGCGACGCCCCGACCAGCCTGACCGGGCAGCCTTCGGCCTGCGGCACCGTCCGTGAGGTCGGGACACTCGCGCATGGGTTGCCGGGCGGTCTTGTGATCGCCAACGAGAAGCACCGCAAGGAGGCCGAGGAGATCTGGCACGTTCCCGCCGGCCGCATCGCCGCCCAGGCTGGTCACCACACCATCGAAATGTGGAAACGGTTCTCGACGCCGAAAGAACGAGGCGGCGACATCTCGACCATCTGGGTCCAGGTCACGAACCCGGGGCAATCGTTGCCCAACCGCCACGCCCTGGTCGATCCGTCGCGCAAGCTGCCCGGCAAGTTCCTGATCGTGTCGGACGTGTACCCGACTGCGACGACGGCCATCGCCGATCTCGTGTTGCCGTCGGCTCTGTGGGTCGAGAAGAACGGGATGGTCGGCAACTCCGAGCGGCGTACGCAGCAGTGGTTCAAGATGGTGCAGCCGCCGGGTGAAGCGCGCGACGACTGCTGGCAAACCATTGCGGTGGCGCGAAGCCTTCACGACAAGGGCGTGCCGGGTCTCAAGGACAAGGATGGCAAGTTCTTGTTTGCAATCGAGCGCGACGGCAAAGAGCTGCCGATCTGGGATTGGAAGCACTACTACGACGTCAACGTTGACGAGCACCTGTTCGAGGAATACCGCGCCTTCACGCGCTTCAAGCACAAGGACCTGGCGCCCTACCGCGAGTACGTGCGCGCACGCGGCCTGCGCTGGCCCGTGGTCCAGCAGAAAGACGGCTCGTGGCGCGAGACGCGCTTTCGCTTCACCAAGTTTGACGATCCGTACGTGCGTAGCGACGGGCGCGTCGATTTTTACCACTCGCCGACCGAGGACGGCCGCGCCCAGATCTGGTTCCGGCCGTACGCGCCGCCACCCGAGGTGCCTGACAAGGATTTCCCGTTCTGGCTGTGCACGGGCCGCGTACTCGAGCACTGGCACACCGGATCGCTGACCATGCGCATCCCGCAGCTTGCCGCGGCGATGCCCCAGGCCTACGTCGAGGTGCATCCGAACGACGCACGCGTGCTGGGCGTCAACAACGGCGACATGGTCGTGATCGAGAGCCGGCGCGGTCGCGTCACATTGCCCGCCTGGCTCGACGGCCGCGGCGCGCCGGTGGTGGGCAGCGTGTTCGTACCGTTCTTCGACGAACGAGTGCTCATCAACAACGTCACCCTGGACGCGTACGATCCGTTCTCGAAGCAACCCGACTACAAGAAATGCGCGGTGCGCCTGCACAAGGCCGGCGCGAACCGGTTGCCCACATGATCCCGACCGAGTTGCGCGGCCGCGGATCGCGGGTGTGGTTTGCAGTGGCGGTGACCGTGGCGGGCGTCGGTTTCTTCTCGGCAGCGTCGCCCGATCCAGAGCGACTGCCTCGGGTCACCGCCGAGGCCGCGGCTCGCCAGATGACGCCGGCTGGTCTGGTGGCGGCAGCGCCGGTCGGGGTGGCGCCCTCGTATACCGAATTGCGCGACCTGCGCCGGGGTGACAACGGCGCCATGTACAGCGGCGCCACGGCCGCGCTGGTGGGCGCCGCTGCCGACGCTTTTACAGTCTTGACCAAAACTCCAGCCGACTGGACCGGCGCGCTCGTGCAGCGAGCCACCCGCCGCGCCTACGCGGGCGCTCCGCCCACGATCCCGCACCCCATCGCCCAGCTCGCCACCAACGCGTGCCTCGCCTGCCACGAAGCCGGCGCGATCATCGGCGGTCGCGTCGCGCCTCGCATGGCCCATGACCATTACCAGGCCTGCACCCAGTGCCATGTGCCGTCGGTCGATCCGCGGCCCTGGAACGGCCCTACGCCGGGCGCATCCGGATCGGGCGCGCTGGCCCTGAACGACTTCTCGGGCCTCGACACATTCGGCCGCGGTACCCGCGCGCAACCCGGTGCGCCTCCGACCGTCCCACACCCGACAAAGATGCGCGCACGCTGCGACACCTGCCACGGGCCGAAGGGGCTGCTCGGCCTTCGCACCCCTCACCCCTACCGGCAGAGCTGCAGCCAGTGCCACCTGCCATCGGCTGTGCTCGACCAGCGTATCGCATTCAGGACCGAGCGACCATGAGCCAAGCGCCGGCCTGTGAAGGTACCGCTGAGACTCCCGTGCCTGCCGTGCAGGACGCGATGCTCGATTCGGCCACGCTCGCCCGGCTGTTCGCTGACCTGGCGCAAAGCGCGGACGTACGCGCGATTTTGTACAAGAGCTCGCCTGAAGCTGCCGACGCGCAGCTGGTTCCGCGCGATCTCGCGGACGCTCACGAGGCTCTGGTACAACGCAGCGTCTTGGGCGTGCAGATCCGTTATCTGTTTCAGGGACGCCAGTGGTGGGACACGTTGCTGCTTACAAAGGACGGCGTGCGCCTGGTGCGCATCGAGCCACCGGGCGCTCACGCCGGATAACGGCGACGTGAGCGTCCGCCGCGGCCCACAGCACCTGGAAGTGGAAGCACTTGATGAGATCGTTGACCACCTCCGGCATCGCTGGCCGAGCCCGGATTGATCACGCCATCTGACGCCGCAGCGCCGGCGCGGATTCCCGCTGGGCTAGT
>JANPCZ010000221.1:0-24853 GCA_031431215.1 Myxococcales bacterium | reverse complement strand
GGGGGCAAGCTGCGCAAGCACCGCATCCGCGTCGTGCTGGGGGACAAGGTCACGGTGGCGCTCACCCCCTATGACCCGACCCGCGGCATCGTCGTCTACCGAGGTTGACGGCGCGCCAGGGGAGCGCACGGTGCTCGTGCTGCCATGATGACGTCGACCGTGGTTGCTGCAGCCATCGCGCTGCAACTGGCTCAGGCGGTGCCCACGCCGGGCGACATGTCGAAGTCGGTCGCCCCATTGGTCGACCGGGTGAAGGCCTCGGTGGTCAGCATCCGCAGCACCAAGTTCATCCGGCGCTTTGTGCCCGAGGATGCGTTCTCGCGTCTGTTTCGCGACTTCGGTGTCGGTGGCGCGGCCCCGCGGCAAGAGCGCGAGACGCAGCAGGGCCTCGGCTCGGGTTTTATCTACGACGCTGCGCAGGGCCTCGTTCTGACCAACAACCACGTCGTGGCTGGCGCCGACCAGGTTCTGGTGATCTTGCCCGACGATCGCCAGCTCGACGCGCAGGTCGTGGGCACCGATTCACAGACCGACGTGGCGGTGGTGCGTATCTCGCGCCCGCCGCGTGACCTGCGCGCGGTGCGCATAGGCGACTCCGAGCGGGTGCGTGTCGGCGACTACGTGCTCGCAATCGGCAACCCCCTGGGTCTTGGCCAGACCGTCACCATGGGCATCGTCAGCGCCAAGAACCGCGCGGTCGGCAAGCTGGTCGACTACGAAGACTTCATCCAGACCGACGCGGCCATTAACCAGGGCAACTCGGGCGGTCCACTGTTCAACTTCGACGGCGAGGTCATTGGCATCAACTCGGCCATCTTGAACCCGGCGATGGCGATGAACGTCGGCTTCGCCATTCCCATCAATCTGGCTCGACAGGTGGGCCAGCAGATCGCGGTGCGCGGGCGCGTGGCGCGCGGGTTTCTCGGCGTGCGGACCTCGGATCTTCCGGCCCAGGAAGGTCGTCGCCTGGGCATCGCCGTCGGCGGTGGCGCCCTGGTCAACGAGGTCACGCTCAAATCGCCGGCCGCGCTTGCGGGCCTGCGGCCGAACGACGTCATTGTCGAGGTGGCCGGCCGCCGGGTCGACAGTCAGGCGCGGCTTGGCCAGGTCATCGCGTCGCGAACCCCGGGTGAAACCGTCGCCATCGTGGCGTACCGGGGTGGGCAGCGCTTCGAGACTCGGGCCGCCATCACCGAGAACCAGGAGCTCTTGAACGGTACCGAGATACTCGGCCTGCGGGTCGAGCAGGTCGCGCAGCAGGAGCTGGCGGAGTTCGAGGTGCCGGCGGCCTTGCGGGTGCTGGCCGTCGACCGCCGCAGTCCGGGAGCCGGCCAGCTGCGCGAGGGCGACGTGATCGTGGGCATCCAGATCAGCACGGCCACTCAGCACGCGACCATGGCGGCGTTGAAGACGCTGGCGCTGCGCCTCGACCGTGGTGGATCGGGTCGCCTCATCCTGGTGCGCGGTGGTCAGCCTTACGTGCTTCGCCTCGGTTGACGGCGGTTCGCCGTGAGTGCCGTGCTACCTTAGGGCGATGAGCGCCGAAGTCAGACCCCTGACGCCCGTGCCGGGAACGGCGACGGTAAATGCGCTCAAATTGCCCGTGGATCCCGCTACCCTGGCGCACACGAGGCTGCTCGACGGGGCGTTCTGGCAGAAGATTCCTGCGTACGCCAACGTGTCCGAGAGCGAGTTCCTCGACCACCTCTGGCAGGCCAAGAATTCAATCACCAGCGTGCCGAAGTTGCTTGCGGCGCTACGTGGGCTGGTCGATGAGCACTTCATCCGCGACGCCGAGGCGGGCTTCCAGCGTGCGCCGATGGCGGTGCGGGTATCGCCTTACCTGCTATCCCTCATTGACTGGGCGCGGCCCTATGAGGATCCCTTGCGCATCCAGTTCATCCCGGTTGCGTCGCAGCTGCTGCCCGATCACCCACGCCTCAATCTCGATTCGCTGCACGAGCGGGCCGACATGCCGGTTCCCGGCCTGACCCACCGCTATGTCGACAAGGCCCTGTTCCTGGCGCTGGACACCTGCCCGGTGTATTGCCGGTTCTGCACCCGCAGCTATGCGGTGGGCCTCGACACCGAGGAAGTCACCAAGTTCAAGCTGCGCGTGAACCACGATCGCTGGCACCAGGCGTTCGACTACATCGCGGCGCGGCCCGAGCTGGAAGACATCGTCATTTCGGGCGGCGACGTGTACCAGTTGCGTGCCGAGCAGATAACCCAGATAGGCGAAGCGTTGCTCGCCATCCCGCACGTCCGACGCTTTCGCTACGCCTCCAAGGGCGCTGCGGTCATGCCCCAGAAGCTGCTGACCGATCACGCCTGGATCGACGCGCTCACCCGGATCGTCGACAAGGGCCGCAAGGTCGGCAAGGAAGTCGTCTTCCACACCCATTTCAACCACCCGAGCGAGATCACCGAGATCACCCGCAGGGCGATGGATCGCCTGTTCGAGCGCGCCATCACGGTACGCAACCAGACGGTGCTGGTGCGCGGAGTGAACGACGCGCCGGACGTACAGATGCTGCTGACCAAGCGCTTGAGCTACGTCAACGTGCACCCGTACTACATCTACATGCACGATCTGGTTAAGGGTGTGGAGGATCTACGCACGACCTTGCGGACGGGAATCGAGATCGAGAAGCATGTGCGCGGCGCGACCGCGGGCTTCAACACGCCGCTGGTGGTGGTGGATGCGCCAGGTGGCGGTGGCAAGCGGGACGCGCACTCGTACGAGCACTACGATCGGGTCACCGGTGTCTCGGTCTACACAAGTCCGGCGGTGCGCCCGGGCGAGTTCTTCTGTTATTTCGATCCCATCGATCTGTTGCCCGCAGACGGTCAGCGCCGCTGGGCGGACCCGGGCGAACACGGAAAGATGGTGGACGAGGCCATCGCCGAAGCGCGCCGGAGTCTTCGATGACCGGTGACAGCCACGCGGCCTCGGGGTCTGCGACCTCGGGTTGCACCTCGTGCGGGAACAAGGGCGGCTGTGATCACCGCAAGGGTGCCATGTTCGCCGCCATCGACGACGCGCTTGGGCGCTTGTACCCGACCCGGCGCTGGGACCAGCGCCTCGATCCCGTCCCCGGACCCGCAAGCGCTGCGGAGTACGCGACCGAGCTCGGGCGGCGCCTCGCGACCAAGCTTGGCACCTTGGCGCTGGTTCGCCGGGGCGGGCCCGATGAATGCTGCGACTACGTCTACGTCCTGTGCCTCGGCCGGCGTCCTTCGATCATCGAGGCGCGCGAAGGCGTGGTCAGCCCGGCCGAGTCCTGGCAGGAGTCGGGCGGCGAGGCCATGCTGGAACTTCACCTGCGCGTAGCTCTGTCGACGCTGGCGCCGTTCGCGGCGGTGCAGCAGGTGGCCCTTGCCATGACGGCGGCCGAGGGCGAGCTGGTGATCGAAGAGACCCCTCGCACCGGCGTGTTTGATGGCATCTTGCTGCCCCGCATGCGTGGCCTGGTGGCAGTGCTGGCCGAGCTCGGTATCCGAAACCTCGACTTTGGCGATCTCACCCACCCGCCTGATGGCTTCGACGGTACCGCACACAGCGATCGCTACGGTACGCCACCTGTGATCGCGAACTACCTGTTCTACCCGCAGCCGTGCGCAGCCATCACGACCACGGTGCATGCTCTGCGATCTTGAAGATGGGTTTCGCGATGGATATTGGTTAGTCTGCCTGGCCCACATGCGAGGAATATCGTGCCTGAACACGCTCAGCTGATAGTCGATGGAAAGACCGTAAACCTCCCGATCGTCGTCGGCACTGAAGACGAGAAAGCCGTCGACATACGCCAGTTACGTGGCCAGACCGGGTACGTGACCCTGGATCAGGGCTACATGAACACCGGGGCGACGACCTCGGCGATCACCTTCCTCGACGGTGAAAAGGGCATCCTTCGCTACCGCGGCATCGCGATCGAAGAGCTGGCCGAGAAGTGTAGCTTCGTCGAGGTCGCCTACCTGCTCATCTACGGCAAGCTGCCCAACCAGGCCGAGCTGTCGAATTTCTCGACCCTGCTGACGCGGCACTCGATGCTTCACGAGGACATGAAGCGCTTCTTCGAGGGCTACCCGAGCACCGCGCACCCGATGGGGATCCTGTCGGCCATGGTGTGTTCGCTGTCGAGCTTTTATCCCGAGGCGATGGACGTCAAGAACCGGGGCGAATTCGACATCACGACCACGCGCCTGCTGGCCAAGGTGCGCACGATAGCCGCCTACTCCTTCAAGAAATCGCTCGGCCAGCCGTTCGTGTACCCGAAGAACTCGCTTAGCTACTGCGCCAACTTTCTCAACATGATGTTCGCGCTGCCGTCCGAGTCCTACGAGATCGACGAGGAAATCGTCCGGACGCTGAACATGATCTTCATCCTGCACGCCGATCACGAGCAGAACTGCTCGACGTCGACGGTGCGCATGGTGGGCAGCGCCCAGGCCAATCTTTACGCCTCGATCGCGGCCGGCATCCTGGCGCTGTGGGGACCGCTGCACGGCGGTGCCAACCAGGAAGTCCTTGAGATGCTGGAGGAGATCCAGAAGGACGGCGGCGACGTCAGCAAATTTGTCGAGCTGGCCAAGAAGAAGGACTCAGGCTTTCGCTTGATGGGCTTCGGCCACCGCGTGTACAAGAACTACGATCCGCGCGCCAAGATCCTCAAGGGGGCTTGCGACCGCATCCTGCCCCGGCTCAATAGGAAGGACCCGCTGGTTGATATCGCGCGCAAGCTGGAAGAGGTGGCGCTCAAGGATCCGTATTTCGTCGATCGCAAGCTGTACCCGAACGTCGACTTCTACAGTGGCATCATCATGCGGGCCATCGGCATACCGACCAACATGTTCACCGTCATGTTCGCGATTGGTCGGCTACCTGGCTGGATCGCGCACTGGCGCGAGATGATGGACGACTCGAACACCAAGATAGGCCGGCCGCGCCAGATCTACACCGGCGCCAACCTGACGCCGTTCGTCCCGATGGATCAGCGGAAGTAGGGGCCGGGGCTACGGCGCGGCGCTGGGAACCGCGGCCGACGGCGGCTGGGCGGCAGCCTGCAGGCGGCGCGCATCGGCTTCGTCCAGCTTGAGCTTTTCTTGCTCGCGGTCGGGCGGCCCGATGTTGCGCTCCTGCACGAACGGCTTGCGCTGGTGCGAGTCGCGCACGTGAACCGTCACACCCTCGTTTAGATTGGGCGTGCGCGTACCGGACCAAGCCGGCGGCAACTCGGGCGGCACCCAGGCGAACAACCAGCGCGCGTCCCTGGGCGCCACGTTCACGCAACCATGGCTCTTGGTAACCCCGAAACGGTCGTGCCAGTAGGCGCCGTGGATGGCGTTGTGGGCCTGGAAGAACATCGCCCACGGGACGCGATCAACGTAGTAGGTCTTGTCCTCGTAGGGCTGACTCTTCATGGTGATGTGCGAGACCTTGGCCCAGATGGGGTAGTTGCCTCGCGGCGTGGTGATGGCGCGTCCCGATGACACCAGCGTGGCGAACACCGGCCGGTCGCCCTCGTAGGCAACCAGAACTTGCTCGCCCAGATCGACGTCGATCCACCGGTTGTGCGTGGTAGCGCCGGTGGGCTGCGGGTAGAGGCGCGCCTCGTTCAGGTCGGCTGCGCGCATCCAGCGACCGTCGCCTACCCGGATCCGGCGCCGCGCACCGGTGCCGCTCTCTTCCAGGATGGCCACCCGGGTTCGCCGGGCGAGCTTCTCGATGGCGCTGCCGACCTCGGCCCCCGGGTAAACCTTCGCTTCGGCAGGGGTGACCCATGCGAAGGGCAGGGTGGCGGTTTCGCTTATCGGAACGCCCTGCCACTGCGATTTCTCGCCTAGTGAAAAAGTCCCCTTGGCTGGCAACACCCGGCCGTCCTCGGCAACGTGGTAGGTCGCGCCCTCGTGCATGAGCGGCTTGGGCTCGATCTTGACCGCAACGGTGTCGCCCTTCTTGAGCTTGAACGCGGGCGCCGCGCCGGCCTTCATGTCCTCGACGTTGGCCCACAAGGGAACCTCGGTGGTGTCATCGCCGCCGACCATGACGTACGCGAACGGTAGGCTCTTGCCCTCGGGCACTGTCATCACGGGCGAGGTCATGGGCGGCTCGTTCGAGCGTCGCACCCAGCCGCTACACACCCAGCCGCGCGGCTCGATCGCGTACCAGCGCTTGGTCGGGCAGCCGCGCGGCGTGGCCGCATCGTACATGCCTTTGACCGGCAGCCGAGTTCCGGGCGGCGCGAAACCCAGCGCCGGCATCCCGGCCTGCGGCCGCACGACAATGGGCAGATCCTGCTCGGCCGGGCCCGTCACAACCTTGGTGTCCGCCTCATCAAGCGCCGGCTCGGCCTCGATCCGGGGTGGAACGTAGGGCTTTATCTCGGGAGGCTTGCCGGGCTGTACCGCCCGGACCGGTGGCGGCGTGGCCCGTGCGTGCACCGCAGGTAGGCCCATGCCAAGGGCAGCCAGGACCAGCAGTGCTGCTTTTGTACGACTGGTGGTTGTCCTGCCGGGGCTCATGACCTGGCGCCTAGTCCAGAGTGTGCGACTCGCCGCCCAGCTCGTCGAATAATTCTCGCAACGCTCGCGCGGTGCGCACGGGATCGTGGCGCACCAGCGACTCGGCCGAGCGCACGTCCGCAGTCTTCACGATGCCAACTCCTTGTCGTAGAAGCGCCGCCTCATCGACCTCGACCAGGCTGGCGCGCTCGGCCTGATAGTTGTTCAACAGATCCTCGGGAATCGCTCCGCGGTGTGCGATCACGGCGTCAGGAACCCGGCCACCGTAGCGGACGATCTGCGCCACGTGGCGGGACGCGCTGTAGTCGTCGGTCTCGCCCCGTTTGGTCATCAAATTGAGCACGTAGATAAGACGCGCGGGAGACTTTTGCAGCGCCTCCGAGATGCCGCTCACGAGCAGGTTCGGCAGGGTCGAGGTGAACAGGTCGCCTGGCGCCAGCACCACGAAGTCACTGCTGTTGATGGCGGCCAGGGCGTCCGGGTTGGCTGACGCGGCCGGTTCCAGGTACACGCGCGTGATCGGGATCGACGTGTCGTGCTTGGGCACGTCGATGTTGGCCTCGCGCTCGACCACCTGGCCTGAAGCCAGCTCGGCGAACAGATGCACATGATCCCAGGTGATGGGCAGGACGCGGCCACGGATCTTGAGCAGGCGGCCGATGGCGATCACCGCGTCCTTCTCGTTGCCGAGAATGCGGGTCAGCGCCAGGAAAAACAGATTGCCGAAGTGCCGACCAGTGAGCGGCTCTTCGGTGAAACGGAAGGACAGTAGCGCGCGCAGCAGGGTGCTCTCCTCGGACAGTGCGATAAGGCAACGCCGCAGATCACCCGGAGGCAGCACACCGAATTCATCGCGCAGCCGGCCCGAATCGCCGCCCGAATCCATCATGGTGACGATCGACCGGATCTCGATCTCGGGTGCATTGCGCAGCCCGCGCAGGACATTGAACGATCCCGTGCCGCCGCCAATCACCGTCACCAGGCGCTTCAAGTCAGGCCTTCGTCGCGGCGCCGCCTGCCCATCGGGCCAGATCGGCCAGGACCGGCGCGGACAGGCCCTCGCTGGCCCAACGCGCGCACAAGAACCCGACTGGTGCCTTGAGCGCCGGTAGTGGATCCGCGCCCGGCAACAGCGCGGCGCACCTGGTCCCGAGCCAGGCCAGGACAGCATCGAGAGTGCCGAAACCAGCAGCGGCGAGTTCCCGGCGCAGCTCCGGCACGATGGTGTCCTCGAACTCCCGCTTGCGGTCGAGCTCGATGATGTCGGTCAGCAGCAGGCCAACCTCGCCGAGCCGCACCCCGAGCGGCGCCAGGAGATCGTTGTAGATCAGGCGCGCCGCCGCGTCGGCCTCGGCCCGCAACGCCGCCAGCAGGGCCCGCCCGGTCTCGCGCACGGGTTTTCCGTCAGGCAGGAGCTGGCAGTACAGCTTCAGCTTGGGCTCGGTTCCCGACGGGCGAATGGTGATGACGAAACGGTCGGTCTCGATGTTGATCACATTGCGCGGCAGCTTCTCGCTCTCACTGACGATGACACCGAAAACGCTGGTATCCCAGTAATCGGCGATACGGCGAACCTGCTGGCCAGCGATGGTCACCGGCGGGTTCTTTCGCAGCGATTCCATGATGCGGTCCTTGCGCTCCATCCCGGCGGCGCCGGCCATCATGATCGACCGGTTGACCGTATCGAAACCGCCCAGTTCTTCCAGAATGGCAACGTAGTAGTCGAGCAAGTTGCGGCCTTCGGATGCCAGCCTCTGATACAGGCCCGCAAGGTACATGCACGCCGGCGCCGAGTCCTTGTCGAGGATGTGCGGCAACACGATGACGCCATGACTCTCCTCGGCCGCCAGCACCAGCTCCTCGGGGCGCCGCCGCACATCGCGGTAGCGTCCGTCCCGCCGCAGGCGCTTGAGTACGTCGGCCACGTACTTGAAGCCGACCAGCAAATCGTCGATGACATCCGAGTCGCCGCGCTTGCGCGCCACCTCGCGCAGGATCTTGGTGGTCACCAGGGTCTCGATGACCAGGCCGGCGCGCCGCGGCCCCTTCGGGTCGAGCATGAGTGCGTAGGCAAGGATGGCCGCTATCTGATTGCCATCGAAGTGGTACCAGGTGCCGTCCGAAAGCCGCGCCTCCAGGCCGACCCGATCGGCGTCAGGATCGCTCGACAGCACGATGCCGCTGCCGTGCTGGTCGGCGAAGTGACGCGCCGGCTCGGTGGACTGCGGAACCTCGGGGTTCGGTGAACGGAACGGGATCACCGCGAACGACCCATCCGGGCCCTCGGCCGGCGGCATCAGCATGGGAAACCCCAGCGCGGGCAACAGATCGCCCACGGTGCTGACGCCGCATCCGCACAGCGGCGTGTAGACCACCGGAATGTCCGCGCGCGGCGGAAAGAACGCGCCGTAGAGATCGACGTAACCCTTGAGATAGCGACCGTGCAGATCGGACGGCACGTCGCGCACCAGGCCCAGCGCGCGCGCCTGCGCGAACGGCACCGACTTGATTTCGCGGATGTCCGCCATCACGTCGAGCAGCATCTGGTCCTCGGGCGCCACCGGCTGACTGCCATGCTCGTCGTAGATCTTGACGCCGTTGTCGTCGGGCGGGTTGTGCGACGCGGACATGTTCACGCCGCCGACTGCGTGGAGGGCGCCTATCAGGAACGACAGTTCCGGCGTGGTCAGGGTCGCCTGATCATCGTCGGGCGCGGGCATCAGCACGGAAAAACCATTGCCGGCGTAGATCTCGGCAGCCAGGCGCGCGAGTGATCGCGAGGATACCCCCAGGAGCGGGTGCGCCCCGCCCAGGAACCCGTAGCTGCCGGAGACGTCTTTGAACACCCGCACGTCGTTCGCCAGGACCACACGCATATCGTTTCGGTCGGGAAAACGCGCGAGCATGTACTGGCAGTGCCCCTGCACGGTCATGGCGACGGTTGAGGGGTTGATGCGGTTGGCGCCGTAGCCGACCCGGCCGCGCCGGCCGCCGGTGCCAAAGGGCAGCACCTGCCAGAAGCAATCGAACAGCAGAGGCAAGTTTGCCGGCGTCAGCTGCCGGCGGACGATCTCAGGGTAGGCGAGGGGGATCTCGCCCGACAGCCACTGCCGCAGACGCTGGCCCGCAGCCGCCCCCTGCGACCCGTACTTCTGCGCCAAAGCCTGGACGATTTCCTGGACGATATCTGCCATGGGAAGTGTGGTTTCTTATCACGCCGGTTGGTGTTTGGGCGCATCCCTCCTAAGCTCCGGCGCCGTGACACCGCTCGCGGAATTGGGCCTGATGTTGCGCCCGGCCGGCGGCGGGCTACACACCGTCTCGACCGGGCGGGGCGCACAGCTCGATTTTCAGCGCGCGTACTACCAGGCCGTCGATCGAGAGCAGGTCGAGACCGGCTGGAGCACCGCCCTGGCATCGGTCGCTTCGGCGAAGGTGGCGATCCTGGGCGTGCCGTCGGATTCGGGTGCGGGACTGGTGCGCGGCGCCGCCTTCGGTCCGCAGGCGTTGCGGGCGGCCGTGCTGGCAGCGGAGCCGGGATTTTGCGCTCGCGCCGCGCACGACGGCGTGGTCGACGTCGGCGACGTAGCCGTGATCCCGCATCTGCTCGCCGACGAGATGGTCAGCGACGCGCAGATAGTGGCCTGTCAGGCCGCTCTGTATCCGTCCCTCGAGCGCAGCGAGGCTGCCGCGCTGCCGGTCGCACCTTTGTCCATCACCGAGCGGGTCGCGGACCACCTGTTGACCCTGAACCCGGGCATCCGGATCCTGCTGCTCGGCGGCGATCACAGTGTGGCCTGGCCGCTGGTAGCCGCCCTGGGCCGCCACGTGGCCGAGCCGTGGGCGATCGTCCAACCCGACGCGCATACCGATCTTTTGCCCGAGCGCCTGGGCGTGCGCTACTGCTTCGCGACCTGGGCGTACCACGCAAACGACCTGCTCGGCCGCGGCGGCCGCCTGGTGCAGGTCGGCATCCGGGCCTCGGGCCGCACCCGTGAGCACTGGGAGAGCACCCTGGGCGTGCGCCAGTTCTGGGCCAGCGACGTGCGCGCGCGCGGTGAGGCGGCCACCATCACGGCCATTGCTGACCACCTGCGCGGACTCGGCGTCAGACGCGTGTATTTTTCCAACGACATCGACGGTACCGATGCGCTGCTGGCGCCGTCGACCGGCGCGCCGGAACCCGACGGATTGTCGGCCGAGTTCATCACCGCGCTGGTCACGCGGCTGGCGCAGGATTTTTCGCTGCTTGGTGCCGATCTGGTCGAGATCGCGCCGCCAGTTGGGTCGGCCGACGACAGCCGGCGAACCCTTGCAATTGGCGCCAGCTACTTCCTGGCGGAACTCGGTGCCTTGCTGACGAGCCCGCGATCATGAGCGACGAGGTGGACGACTTCGACCAGCAGCTCGACGACGCGTGGGAGAGCTTGCAAGACGGCGATCTGGAAGCCGCTCGCCGCGCCGGCGAGAAACTGCTGCGTGCCGATCCCGCTGCCCCGGACGCACTGCTGCTGCTGGCGGCTTGCGCGCGCGACACGGGAGATGTGGCGGGCGCGCTCGAATTTCTCGACCGCGCGGTCAAGGCCGACCCGGCGTGGAGCACGGCTCAGCTGTGGCGCGCGGAAATCCTGTCGGCCGATCCGGAACGCCTGCGCGAGGCTTTGCGCGCCGCCACCCTGGCGGTCGACAACGCAGACGAGGAGGACGAGCTATTCGACGCGGTCGCCCTCAAGGCCGGCATCGAGCTGGACATGGACAACCCGGGTGCCGCGCGCAAGACCCTGGCCGAGTTGCCGCCCGCCAGCATCCTGGCCCGCTCACCCCCGGTGGCGCTGGAGGTGGCTCACCTTCATCTGGCGCTCGACGAAGCGGCAAACGCGCGGGCGCGTTTCGAGACCATCGCACGCAAGCACCCGGACCTCGCTGACGCCTGGCACGGCGTGGGCCTGGCATGCGAGGCCATGGAGGACGAGAAGGGCAAGTGCGACGCCTGGGTCGAGACTCTGCGCCTCGACACCCGCGCCAGCGACCAGCCAGACCGCCTGACCGAGGCCGAAGTCGCCGACGAAGCGGAAGCCGCCCTCGGCGAACTGCCAGAGCGCGCGCGCCGACTGCTGGTCGACGTACCCATCATCATCGCCGACTTGCCAGCGGTCGACGACGTCGCGAGCGGCCTCGACCCGCGTCTGCTCGGCTTGTTTCTCGGCACCCCCTACCCCGATGCGGGATCGCTCGGGGGCGGTGGCAATCTCACGCAGATCCTGCTGTTTCGCAGAAACCTCGAGCGCGTGGCTGGCGACGAGGCCGCACTACGTGAGGAGATCCGCACCACGCTGCTGCACGAGACTGGCCACTTCTTTGGCATGGACGAGGATTCCCTCGCCCAAATCGGACTGGCCTGAACGACTCGATTGAACGAGCCGCCGAGCGCTACCTGTGCTCGGGGGACAGCGCGAAGATCGAGAAAATGTTCTCGCGCCCGGCGGCCTTGCCGACCTGCTCGGCCAGCTCTTTCTGGGCCGCGGTCAGCCGCCCGACGATCATGCGGATGTTGCTGTAGCGCTGTTTGTACTGCTCCATCCGTACCTGGTCGGGCGAGCCCGACATGACGGTCTGGACCAGGGGCTGCTGGATATCGATGGGCACCAGATTCTTCATGTCGGGCTTGGGGCCGACCGGGCGGTTGAACCAGTTGGCACCGGTGTTGGCGCGGATCTGGAAGCCCTCGATCTGATCGGCGCCACATTCCTCGTTGCCGCCCTTGCACACCGGCTTGCCGATCTCGACCAGGCTCGCGATGGCCAGCTTGCCGCGGGTATCGAACACCACGCCGTAGTTCTTGCCGCCTTTTTCGTCGGCCTGCTTGGAGGCGAACGCCTCCAGCGAGGGCTTGTCTGCCTTTGTCTTTTTCACGTGGCGCTCAACCTCGCCGTAAAGCGCGATGCTGTCGTAGTAGTAATTCATCAGCCGATCGACCACCAGATCCTCGAGGCGGTAGTAGTCGACGCGAAAGATCTTGCCGGTATCGGGCCGCGGATCGAGCTTCACCTTTTCCAGATCCTCGATCAGCTTGGGATCGTAGGACAGCGGGTCCTGCTTGGCCTGGCCAAGCCGCTGCTGGCTCATCGCCACCGACTGCCCGATCTGGGTCAAGGTCTTCTGCATCTCGGTCAGGTCGGCCCTGACTTTCTTGGCGGCGGCATTGGCGCTGTTGAAGTTGGCGCGGCCAACCGCGGCCACACCGAAGCCCCACCCGATGCCGCCACCAATCACCAGAGCCGCCACGGTTCCCAACAACACGACACGGCCGCCGCGCGAGCGCACATTTTCTATCGCCGAACCGTCGTCGAGCGGACGCAGGTCGAACTGCCGGCCGCTTGGTGGCTTCATCGCCGCGTAGGGATCGTAAGCGGGGGCCTGCGCCACCGGCGCGGGCGCCTGCACCGGCGCGGCGAACGGCGCTGGGACGGGCGCTCCCGCTCCCGGCGGCAGACTGCGCGCTGTCGTCGGCGCCGGTTGGTAGGCCTGCGGTGGCAAAGCGGGGATTGACCCTGTCGGCGCACCCATGGGGGGGGGGGCTGCGGCAGGGGCCCTGGCCAGACCCAGACGGGCCTTCAGGTCGGTGATGTCTCTGGCGGTACCGGGCTTCTTTGGTTGCTCCAAGACGTTCCTCCGAGAGGGTGTCGACTAGCGACGGTGCGTGATCATCAAGTTAGGTCAGCGCAGGGGAATCTCGACTAGCGGGCCGCGGCCCGGCTGTCAACAGTTCAACCAATCTTGACCGGGCGAAACACCAGGTCGGAGCCGCGGGTGACAACCTGGAAGCGCACCATGCGGCACTCCCATTTTTCTTTCAGTCCCGCCTCGGCGAGTCGTAATTTGGCGGTAAACAGCGGCACGCTCACCCCATCGACGGGCCGGCCTATCTGGCGCAGCGCCGTGATGTACTCATTGAACAGGCGCGGGTAGTAGGCCGCTTCGTGCTCGCCGGCGAGGGCCGCGGCCGCTTGTGGGTTGGCTGCGCCGTCGCTGTCATCGATGAGCATCTGCTCGGCCTTCCACTTGCGCTCCTCGGCCTCCTCGTCCTCGACCGCCTCCTCGTTGGGCTCTTCGCGGCCGAGCAGGCGCGCCAGCATGACGTTCAGACTGTTCGACAGGCCCTCGAAGTCGGGGCCTACCGGCTTGAAGGTGTAGTCGATGTTCCCGTTCATGATTTCCGCGACGCCGAGTTCGATCTTGTCGAGCGGCGCCAAGAAGCGCTTCGCGGTCATGACCGCCGCGCCGAGGGCCACCAGGATGGCGATGACACCGAACAAGATCACCTTGATGCCGGTCGCCTTGATGCCGTCGAGACCATCGGTGATCGACGCCAGCAGCACCACACCGCTGGTCTTGTCGGCGAGGTTGCCGGGCAGCGGCGCTGCCACCCCGGCGTAAAGGCGTCCCTCGATGGTGAGGCGGAAGATCTCGGTGGGCGCGCCTTTCTGAAGCGCCGCGTCCGCGTACTTCTCGGGCGACTGGAACAGCAGCGCGTTCAGCAGTTGGGTGCGGGTCACGTCCTCCTTGGCGTTGTCCCCGGTACCCTCGGCAACAAAGCTGGATGCGTGCATCTTGCCGCCGTGGAAGTAGCCGATCTGCGCCCCCAGCAGATCGTGCTTCTCCTGTGCCTGCTTGGCCGACAAAACGAAGCCGATGAGCAACACCCCCGCCACGCTACCGTCGGGCTTCACGATCGGCGCCAGGCCGACCTGCGTCATGCGGTCAGCGAGGGTCCACACGTCCTTGACCGCTTCGCCCTTGAGGGCACGCGCCACGGCCGGGTACTTCGCGCGCAGGTCGTCGCCGTACATCGCGTTGGCGTTGAGATCCCGCGCCAGCACTTTGCCCGATGCATCCAGGATTGCCAGGATGTCCGCCTTGCGTGACATCTTCTGGAGCGCGGCATTCAGAACCTCGCACTCCTCGAAGGCCGCCTGGCGCCGTGCGGTCTCTTCCGTCTTGGCGGTGACCGCCACCACCGAGGGCTTGCGCGCCCGCTCGGCCGCCAGGTTGGCGAAGTCGATGCCCTCAAGGCGGCTTATCTGGTGGTAGAGCCGCTGCGCGCGGGACACCTTTTCCTCCACATCCCGGGTCGCCGCCGAGCGCAGGTCGGAGGTCACGGCAAAAAACACTCCTACGGTGGCGAGAAGCAGGATCCCAGCGGCCGCAAGCCCAATTCTCATCCGGTGCATGTGACTCCCCTGTGGTGGCTGGAAATGGAAAAAGCCAGTCCTGCCGCCCGAGTCCCCGGCAGGTCCGCGAAACCGGTGGGATTATGATCACTCGACGTTCACCGAGTCAAGCAAACCCGGCGAAAAGGGACGACTTTCTCCTGATCGGCCGGCTCGGCCCGCGAACGATTCGCGAGCGGGGAGAACGCGGGGAAGGGTGGAAAATTTGACCGATGGTCTATGTTGTCCTACATGTAGGGCAAACAACTTCCCGGGGGCTTCATGCGATCCACTGCCAACACGTCCGACCGCCGAATCAACCATCGCGCCGAGATCGATGTCCTGCTCAACCGGTTCGTCAATGGCTACCCGTACATGTGCCGCGCCAAGGACATCAGCCGAAGCGGCATGCGCCTCAGCACTTTCCTCGAACCCGACAAACAGCCGCGCTTCATGGGGCTGCAGTTCCAGCTTCCCGGCGGTACGGAGGTCATCACGGCTTCCGGCGAGGCGGTGTTCCGCGATCGCGATCGGGGCGAGGTCGGCGTCCGCTTCACCAGCCTGGCGCCGGCGGCGGTGGTGACGATCGATCGCTACCTGGCCGGCGACCGAGCACGGCGCTACATCGACTCGGGCGAGTAGGGCCAGCTTGGCGGTCGCGACCGGCCTCGACGTCTTGTGTGGCGAACGGCTGGATCTGCTGCGCGGGCGGCGGGTCGGGGTGCTGTGTCACCCGGCCAGCGTGAGTGCGGATCTGGTTCACATCGTCGACCGCCTGGTGGCGGCGGGCGTGCGTCCCACGCGCTTGTTCGGCCCCGAACATGGCGTGCGCGGCGAGGCCCAGGACATGATCGGTGTCGATGCTGAACGCGACGGGCGCACCGGCATCCCGGTCGACAGTCTCTACGGCAAAAGCTTCGAGTCGCTGACGCCCAGTCGCGCTGCGCTCGACGAGGTCGATGTGTTGCTGGTGGATCTGCAAGACATCGGCAGTCGCTACTACACGTACATCTGGACCATGGCGTTGACCATGCGTGCCGCGGCGTCGGCAGGAGTCGCGGTGGTGGTTCTGGATCGCCCGAATCCACTTGGCGGGGTGGCGATCGAGGGTGGCGACGTGGCGCCCGACTGCGCGTCGTTCGTGGGGCTGGGCTCGATCCCGGTGCGCCACGGCCTGACGGTGGGCGAGGTCGCGCGCCTGGTGAAGGCCGGACTTCCCTGGGGCGGGCCACAGTTCGCGTCGGGCATCGACGTCGAGCTGGAGGTAATCGGCGCGCGCGGCTGGCATCGGCGCGACTTCTTCGAGGCCAGCGGCCTGCCGTGGGTGCTGCCGTCGCCAAACATGCCGACCCCTGACACTGCTTTCGTGTATCCCGGTATGTGCCTCATCGAGGGCACCAATGTCTCCGAGGGCCGCGGGACCACACGGCCCTTCGAGATCGTGGGCGCGCCGTTCATCGACGGGTACCGCCTGGCCGAACGACTGGCCGGGTACGATCTGCCCGGGGTGCGTTTTCGCCCGCTGTCGTTCCGGCCCACGTTCCACAAGCACGCGGGGCAATCCTGCGGCGGCGTCCAGCTTCACGTCGTGGATCGAAACTCGTTCCGGCCGTACCGCACCGGTGTGGTGATCCTGCGCGAGCTTCAGGCCCAGGGCGGCGAGGCGTTCCGCTGGCGCACCGAGCCTTACGAATTCGTGGCTGACCGGCCCGCCATCGATCTGTTGACCGGGAGCGATGCCGTCCGACTGGGCATCGAGCGTGGCGAGCCTGCCGAGGCGCTGTTCGCAACCTGGCTCAAGGCCGAGCGTCAGTTCGCCGAGCGCCGCCGGCCGCACCTGATCTACGACTGATCCGCCGCGACGCAGTTTCGGGTAAGTTCACGGCATGCGTGTCGCCCTGTTCGGGGGCAGCTTCAATCCGCCGCATGTCGGGCACCAGCTCGGCGCGCTCTATGTGCTCGAAACCCACGACGTGCACGAGCTGTGGCTGGTACCGTGTTTTCTGCATCCATTCGACAAGAGTCTGGCGGCGTTCGAGGACCGCTTCCGTATGTGCGAACTGATGGCGGCCGCGCTGGGCTCGCGGGTGCGCGTGGACGATGTCGAACGCCAACTCGGTGGCGCGAGCCGTACCCTGCGTACGGTGCAAGCCCTCAAGGACGCTCACCCGGCGCACGATTTTTCGCTGGTCATCGGCTCGGATCTGTCAGGCGAGACGTCGTCCTGGTACGGCGCCGACGAGTTGCGACGGTTGCTGCCCTTCATCGTGGTGGGACGAGCCGCAGGCGGCGCCGGCGCCCACCCGGCGGATGGCGACGCCGCCTGCGTCCTGATGCCGGCGGTGAGCAGCACTTCGGTCAGGCAGCGCCTTGCGGCCGGTCTGCCAGTGAACGACCGGGTGTCGCGCGGAGTTCTCGACTACATCCGCGAAAAAAAGCTATACGGAGTCCCACCCCCCCATGAGCCGTGAATCGACCCGCCCATCCTCCGCCACCCCCACGCAGGCATTTCCTCGGATCGAAGGCCCCGCCGAGCCGACACCAGCGGTTTTCCTGATCGGCGCCGGTGCAGTCGGGGCCGCGCTGGCCGCCAAGCTGACCCGCGCCGGTGTGCCGGTGCTGGGCGTGCACGGACGCGAGAGTACGGTGTCACGCACCGCCAGCGCCGCCGCAGGCGTGCTGGGCAGCACCGGGGATTTGCCAGCCATGGTCGCGCAGGCGAACGTCGTGCTGGTCTCGGTGCGCGACACCCGCATTCCCGAGATCACCCAGCGCTTGCTCGATCAGAAGCTCCTGCGCAAGGGCCAGATCCTGCTGCACACGTCTGGCGCGCGAGCCGCCGGCGAGGTGCTGGGCGCCGCGCGGGGCCACGTGCTTGGCCTCGGCACATTGCATCCGCTGATCGCCGTCACCGACGCGCCCGGCACGCTCGACAACCTGAAGGGAGCCGCCTTTGGTATCGAGGGCGACGAAGAGGCGCGCGTGGTGGCCCGCCGATTGGTGGGTTTGATGGAGGGACGCGCGCTGGAACTGTCGGCCGCGACCATGGCGCTCTATCACGCGGGCGCCGTGGTGGCCTCGAACTACGCGGTGGCCCTGGCTGACCTTGCGCGCTCGCTGCTGGTAGCCGCCGGCATCCCCGAGGCCGACGCCCTGCCAGCGTTGACCCCGCTCATGCACAGCGCGGTTCGCAACCTCATCGAGGTCGGCCTGCCGGCGGCCTTGACCGGGCCGGTGGTGCGTGGCGACGTGGTCACGGTGAAGTGGCATCTTGCCGCGCTGGAGCGCAGCGCACCCGCTTGCGTCGATGTGTACCGGCGCCTGGGCCGTGAGGTGCTACGCATCGCCCGACAACGGGAGCCCGATCTCGACGACGCTGCGGCGTCGCGGATGGCGGCCCTGTTTGGTGGCGGCGCTGAATCTACCGCACCGGCGAAGCCGGATGTGGCGAAGGCGGCCGCGGGCAAGAAGCGCAAGTAGCGCCGCCGCGACCCCGGTCAGGCCGCCGGCATCGCGGGCAGATTCGCTGTTGTGCTGGTACACGTCGCAGCCGTGACCAGGCGGTTGCGGCCGGCGCGCTTGGCGGCATAGAGGGCGCGATCCGCGGCGTCGACCAGCGATTCCTTCGAACCGTAACTGCCATCGACGGAGGTGGCCAAGCCGGCCGAGATGGTGATGCGCAGTGGGGCGGGCGCGCCGACGCTGTGCAGGGCGGCCTCGGTCTGGCTGCGCACGCGTTCGGCCACGACCTTGGCACCGACCACGTCGGTCTCGGGCAGCACCAGGACGAATTCCTCGCCGCCATAGCGGGCTAGCAGATCACGCGGCCGCAGGCGCTGGCGCATCACCGCCGCGATCGCAGCCAGGACCTTGTCGCCGACCGGGTGGCCCCAGGTGTCGTTGACCACTTTGAAGTGATCGATGTCGATCATGATGAGGCTCAAGGGACGGTTGGAACGGCTGCAGGAGGCGAATTCTCGAGCCAGCACTTTCTCGAAATGCGCGCGGTTGGCAAGGCCGGTCAGGCCATCGCGCTGCGCTTCCTCTTCGATGTCCTTGCTGCGCGCCTCCACACTGTCGGCATCGCGCGAGGTGCGCAGGGCGCTCACCACCAGGGCCTCCTTCGCCTGATCCAGGATGGCGGCGATCTCCTCGGCCGAGCCGACGTCGACATCGAACAGCGACGAGGCCTCGGCGACGCTGACGCCCAGCCGACCGAGCAAGTCTTTCATGCGATCGGGGGGCAAGGCGAGCAGGCGCTCGGCTTCACGGTGGGCTGTGGCGCTGGCCGACATGAGATCGCGCCGCACCCAGATGTCAGCCACCGCACCCGACACCGCCACCAGGCGTGCCAGTTGCACGATCTGGGCTGGCGAATCGGGGGGCAGATCGTCGGGTTTGTGACTCGCGGCCACCGCCACCGACAGCGACGCTGGCAGACGCCAGCGGCCGGCCAGCCACCCGCCCACCTCGGTGTGATCGGATCCGTAGCTGGCTTGCTCGCGGGACGCCAGGGCGCGGTGATCGTCATCGACCTCGAGCGCAGCGTAGCCAGTCTTGTCGACCTGGCGCAGGGCCAGGATGCCGATGTCCTGGAGCAACCCGGCCAGGAACGCCTCCTCGCCGTACGCAAAGTTCACCGCGACCGCCAGCTCGCGCGCAGCCACCGCAGCGAAGATCGATCGTTTCCAGAAGCTGGCCAACCCCTGCTGGTCACGCTTGTGTACGTCGCGCAAAAGCGAAAAGGACAGTGCCAAAGTGCGCACCGCGTTCAGACCAAGCAGGTTGACCGCGTGCGAGATGGTGCGGACCTCCTGTTTCAGTCCGTAGATCGACGAATTCGATAGCCGCAGTATCTTGGCCGACAGCGCCGGATCAGTGCCCAGGACGCGCGCGATGTCGGCCAGGTTGGGGTCCTCTGACTGGCAGATCTCCAGCACCTGCATGGCGACCCGCGGCAGCGACGGCAAGTCGGAGCAGCGGGCCAGGCGATCGCGCAGGTTGGTGTTCATTGCCCCCCTCGCCCTGACCTTCGGCAGGCGGCTATGCCCGCTTGAGGTCAGCGGTCGAACGCCAGCACGAGGCGGCCCTTGCCGTCGGTTCCGACCAGCAGGCGCGCGCCGGGACGCAGGTTGCCCGTGACGATCTCGTGGGCTATGGGGCCCTCGACGAAGCGTTCGAACGCCCGGCGCAAGGGGCGGGCGCCTAGACTGCGATCAGGCTCGAAGGCCAGCACATGGTCGATGACCGCGTCGTCGACTTGGAAGGAGATGCCGCGCTCGTGCTCCAGCCGGCGGCTGGAATCGGCGGCAATGCGGTCAAGGATGCGACGGAGATCGCTGTCCGATAGGGGCGCGTAACAGAGCACCTCGTCGATGCGGTTCCACAGCTCGGCCGGCAGCCGGCTTCTGGCAACACCCAGGATGAGGCTGGCGGCAGGCGATCGGGTGCGCCGGTAGCACTCACTGCCCAGGTTGGAGGTCATGACCACGGCGGCGGCCGAGAAGTCCACGACGCGGCCGCGACCGTCGGTGAGCCGACCGTCCTCGAGGACTTGCAGCAACACCAACAGCACCTCGCGATGCGCTTTTTCCAGCTCGTCGAGCAGCACCACCGAGGCCGGCCGGCGGCGGATGGCCTCGGTGAGCTGACCGCCGTCCTCGTGACCGACGTAGCCGGGCGGCGAGCCGATCAGGCGCGCCACCGCGTGCGGCTCGCTGTATTCGGACAGATCGATGCGCAAGAGCGCGCCCTCGCCATCGTAAAGCGCGTCGGCGATTGCCCGTGCGGTTTCGGTCTTGCCCACGCCGGTCGGCCCCAGCAGCAGGAACGACGCCAGCGGCCGCCGCCCGCGAAAACCCGCGTAGCCACGGCGGAGCGTGTCGGCGATGCGCGAGCGGGCGGCATCGTGGCCAACCACGCGCTCGGCAAGCCGTTCCTCGAGGGTACGGAAACGCTCGTCGTCGGTGCGCAGCAGGCGTGTCGGCGAGCAGCCGGCGGCAGCCGCCACCACCTCGGCGACGTCTTCATCGGTGATGCGCCTGCGGCCGAGGCGTGTGCCGCGCGCCGCCGCCACCTCGGCGATGGCCAGCGCCCGACCTGGCAACGCGCGATCGGTCGGGTAGCGCGGCGACAGCGTCAGCAGCAGCTTGGCGATCGTGGTAGCAAACTCGACCTGGTTGGCGTCAGCGAGCGCCGCGAGTCCGCCGTCGATGACGTCCCCAAGGGCCTCGGGGCCGAAGGGCGGCAGAAACACTTTCTCCATCTGCGCACTGAGTTCGGGCGCGCCGTTCTCCAGGCGCCGCACATCCGCGGGCGTGGCCAGCAGGATGAAACGTCGCCCGGCGCGCGCGGCCGCCATCAGTTGGCCCGGGCCGTCGCCGCCTTCGGCGCCAAGCAGGACACAGCCATCGACGGCGATGGGGCAGCCGGGCGCCGCGCGTCGGTGCAGATCTTCGATGAAAGCGCCGGGCGAAAAACCCGCGGGGGCTGACCCTGTGACCAGGAGGGGAGGCGGATCCTGGCCAGCGGCGAGACCTGCCAGCAACGCCGATCGGCCGGAGCCAGGCTCGCCGATGATGGCGATGATCCGGGGCGGAGTTGCCGACAGGAGATCGAGGACCCGGCCGAGTTCGCGCTCGCGGTGCAGAACCGCGAAACCGAGCGCATGAACCGGCGTGAGATCGGCGGCTGTTGCCGGCACGTCGGGTTCGGGCTCGGGCTCGGGCGTGATTGCGGATTCGGACGCGGCGACCGATAGCGCGCCTGGGGCGGGGTCGAGGGCGCGCGATGTCACGCGTTCGGCGGTGTGGGTGGGACCGGTCAGCGCGCGCAACACGATGGCGCGCAAGCGGCCAGGATCGTGCCCGCAGCGACGCAGGGTCTCGGCCGCCGAGGCGCCACCGCGCAGCAGTGCGAGCAGCAGGTGCAGCGATGTCGCGCGGGCCGCTCCCAGGGATAGCGCGACCTCGTGACTGCCCTGGGCCAGACCCGCCAGGGTGAAGCCTGGCTCGGGCCGCGCCTCGGGCACCACGGCGGCGAGCCGAGCCGGGGTCAGCCCGCGCGCGCCGAGCAAGCGAGTCGCTGCACCCCCGACACGCACCAGCGCCAGGAGGACATCCGCCGAGCCAGGCTGGCGGCCGGCCAGGTCGGCCAGCCGCTGTCCTTCCGCCAGCACCGACCCGTGGTCTGCCGTAGGGATCGTGGGGCCATCGGCGGACGGGGCAGCCAGCATGCCCGGAAAACGCTATCAGCGCGGGCGCGGCCGTCAAAAAACCGGAGGAAAAATCGGCGTGGTGGGATTAGTCTTGGCGGCCATGTCGATGAAGCACTGTGTCCGTTTCGCCACCGCCTTGATCGTGACCCTGGCCGGCGCCGCTGCCACCGTGCACGCGGCGGCCAAGCCCGAGGATGTGTTCAAGGGCAAGATCATCATCACCACCAGCCGCCTACCGGTGAAATTCGCCTCCGCCGGCGCGTTCATAGCGGCGTTGCAGCGGGCGAAGACCGACAGGATCTGGCCCAAGGAAGAAAAGGGCGATGATCACGCGGTGTGGAACCTGGAGTACATCGGGTTCTTCGCGCAACCCTTGAACGACAACGAGGTGAAGCTGAAGTTCTTTGAAATTACCGGCGGCCAGCATCGCTTCGTGGCTGGCGACGCGCAGTACACCCGCGAACGCGGTACGCGCACGTTCTCGTCCAACATCCGCCTCGAACGGCCCGACTTCGAGGTCAACAAGAAGTACATGGTGACCATGGAATCGGGCGGCCGGATCATCGCTTCGACCACCTTCTGGCTGCGCGGCAAGGGGCCGAATTACAGCGGCAAGGTCGAGTTCTCGGACTCGGAAGCCAAGGCCAAATAGCGGCCGCGGCGCGGCAGGCTCGGCGCTCGACAAGATCCGCTGCCCGCGAACGAAGCGGTGCTCCATTGACTTGAGCGCGAAGCTTGCCAGGCTGCCCGGTACGCGAGGCTTCATCGGGCTGTCAGTGGGAGCGCGGGCGGCGCTTCCTCTGAGACGCGCGGCGCGTGCGTTCGAAGGCCGCGTGAGCCTCGATCTCGTGAAGCCCACAGATTCTGAGTGGGTCCCGTCGCCAACCTAGGATTGTCGGCTGGCCGGCAGTTGTACTTCGTCGAGGCCCCGGTGCCGGGAGGCAGCGGGTTTCTGCTTTGCCGCTGACCGAGATGGCGAGCTTGCCGGTCGCAGCCGCGACCCTGCTACCCGCCACCGGCGCATCCAGGAACGCGCAGCCGCGCGCAGTTGCGGCGGCCTCCATGTCGCGGCCGAGGCCGGGTGTGGTGGTGGTCATGTTGATGAAGGTGGCGCCCGGGCGCGCGGCGGCCAGCGCCGCCCCCGATCCCAGCAGCACGTCGCGCACCGACGCATCGTCGCGGATGATCAGCACCACGACGTTGGCTGTCGCTGTGGCTTCGGCTGGCGACGCTGCCAGACGCGCGCCGCGAGCGACCAACGGAGCCGCCTTGGCTGCGGTGCGGTTCCACACGGTGACCGCGAAGCCATGGTCGAGCAGCCGCCCAACCATGCCGCCGCCCATGATGCCAAGCCCGATGAAGCCAACGGTCTTCTTGGCCGCCGGGGGTGTTCCTGAAGTCATCGCCATGTCGTCTCCGTGCGCCGAAGAACTGTAGGATATTCTTCCGGTTGCAGGGGTTCAGGGCTGCCCAGTCGCCCACTTGACACACGCGTCGAAGATCTTCCAGCCATCGGCCGTCAGATTCAACGTCACCGGATCCTGCGTCCGGTCGTCCTCAAGGAACCAGTAGGCGCGTCGGGCTGGCGCCGTCACGCCGTTCAGCTGGCCGCCTTTCTCCAAGGCCATGAGAGCGAAGTGAGTGGGCGCGCCATCCTCCGTCGCAACTTTGGTCACGGCAGCGGGGACGGCTCCTGAGGTGGTCATCAAGTAGGGCTTCGTATACACCTCGACCTTGCCCGTCAGTCCCGCAGCGATCGGGTGGGGCGTGTCAATCTGGATGGTGGTCTTGTCGGAGTTCTTCAGGCCTTTTGTCCCCGTGAACAGCTTGTCGACATAGTTTTGTTCAGAGGTAACGATGGGAGTAGCCCTATTCGCGTACTTCGAGCCGAGGTCCGCGCTCTCGACCGCCTCTGAAATGACGATAAGCGCAAATGGCCCGGGCGCCTCCGGGTCTGTGTCCACCACCCTGGTCACTTGAAATCCAAGGCCTTGAAGGCGTTTGGTAAGGGCGGCGTCTGCGTACTGCGGGTTTCGCGAGACAAGCAACGCCTTGCCCCCTGGCGTGCCCGCATCGGGGTTCGCCCCTGTGCCGCCGCTGCCGCCGCTGGACCCGCCGCTCGCTCCCCCGGAGCCCGCCGCCGCGCTGCCGCCGCCGCCGGTAGAGCCGCCGCCTGCTCCCCCGGTTCCCCCACCCGTGGTGCCCGACCCGGCCATTCCGCCGCTGTTCTGGCTGCCTCCCATGTTGGTGGTACCAACTGCTGAGGAGCCACCTGTTGCGCCACCGGCCGAAGAGCTACCGCTCGCCGTGCCGCCGCTGCCGGTGCCGCCGCTGCCGGTGCCGCCAGACGAGGCGGGATCGGCGCTGCAGGCCAGGCACAGCCCGACAAGGGCAATGAGAAACGAGCGCGCTTCGGCTTGAGTGTGGAGCATGAAGTACATCCTTTTCGTTGCGGCCGTTCGAGGGCGTTGCCTGCACCGCGACACCAGCAGGTCCCTGTCTCTCAGTGTAGCGGGAGTAAGAGTGAAGTGGTTTCAGGGCCACTATTTTCGCCCAGCGCCTGTCGCGTCGGGAATGGTCGGTAGGTTCTCTTGGTCGAAGCTGATTCGCGGCAGCTTTGCGGTTTCGCTATACGAGAGCGAGCCTCATGCGACACAGGTTGTAACGACCGGCTGCGGTCCGTAGGTAGCCTGCCGAAAAATCGTCCGTCGCTGTCGATCCTGCGCGGGCTCGAACGACTTAGGGCGGGACAATGTTGTCCCCGTGCGCCGGTCACACCGGCAAGTTGAAAGGAATGAAAAAGTCCAACAGTGAAGGAGTAGCGAACTGCACTGGCTCCGAGCCGTGCGTCGTCGTCCGCAAGGGCGAGGGCGAAGCGTCGGTAGGGGTACGTGCGGGCTGG
>JANPCZ010000220.1:0-42098 GCA_031431215.1 Myxococcales bacterium | reverse complement strand
ACGACCTTCGGCCCCGAGGATTCCGTGGCGCCCCTCGCGGCACCCGACCGGCCGATCCAGGTGGCGGATCTGTTGCCGTGAGGCGCTAACCGGACGCGCGGAGCCGATGTGGTGTCGCTGTCGGCCCTCCTGGCACGCCTTTCTCATGCGGCGTTGACTATGGTCCTCGCTCTGTACTGCTTGGGCGGGTGCCGGAACCCCGCGCTCACGGTGGCACAACACGATGCCCGCACCGCCGGCACTTCAATCGCACGCCGGATCATTGCGAACGTAGTGCAGGGCCCATCGTTCTCGAACGACGGCCGCATCATCGTGGTCGTGTTGGACAAGGATGTTCCTTTGCGACGGGATGATGTTGCTTTGCGACGGGCTCAGGAATGGTCGCTGTTCGTGGTGTCCCTTTCGCCTGAGGGCCATGAGTTCTGGCGCCTCCCATTCGGGCAACCCTTCCTGGCCCACCTGGAGCAACCCTTCCGGCGCTACCCCTGGCTCGCTTCCGACCCGGTTGTTTCCCCTCGCGGCGACACATGGCTTCTCTCAGAGGGGGCCGTCAGCCGGGTGTCAAGAGCCGGGCGACTCTTGTGGCAATTCGCGGCACCGAACGATTCGCGACGCACCGAGTTCCGAGGCACGAGCCCCGCGGGTGGCGCGTTGGACAAGGAGGAGAGCTTCTACTACACGACTCGGACATCGCTGATTGCGATCGATCGCGATGGCCACCTGAAGTGGACGGCAAGACGTGGATGGCCCCAAGGACCCCTGGAACCCTCGGGGCCCTCGCCCTCGGGGTCATACGATGGTGCTGCGCCGGCGGTCGGACCGGACGGCAGGATTTACGTTTCCAACGATCGAACTCCCTCGGAGAGCAGCGGCAGGGGCATGGCTGTGTTCGAGGGACGAGACGCCAACCTTGTGTGGTTAGCGAAGTGCCTATCGTCAAGCTTTAGTGACTCGGGACCATTCTCGTCCGTCGCACTGGACGAAACCGGATTCGTGTACCAGATCGTTGCCTCGACTTTGTGCGCGGTAGATCCAACGGGAACCGTTATTTGGCGGGGGAATCTACCAACAGAGATCAGCCTTTTCGGCACGGTGACCCCCATCCTAGACAGTCGCGGCGTGGTCTACGCCCCGGCGCAGAAAGCTTTGCTCGCGTTCGACGCGAGGACGGGAACGAAGATATACGAGCGGCTCGACCTCCTCCCCCCGGACCCGGTTGTCCGTGACCCGCCTCCCGGTGTGGTTTTCGTGCCGTATGAAGAACCGGTTCGCTTGGCCAACGTCGCTCTCTCGTCAGACGGCAAGCTCCTGGTGCTGCTGACCGACGGAGCGCTCATCGTCCTCTCTCCGACAGGGGAGTCACTTTGGCGCTACGCCGGGGAAGCTCTCACCCCGCCGGTGGTCCGTGGCAAAGGTGTCATCTACGCCGTCACCCGCTCCGGATGGCTCGTGGCCTTGGACGCGCCCGTCGGAACCGACGACACCCCGTCGGGCTCTTGGCACCTGCCGGGACGTAACGCCGGGAATACGCGCAGCATGCAGTAGTGTGAGCGCTCACGGAGCCGCTCCGGCGTGCGGCCCGCGTATCGCCGCTACCGCTGCACGCGGCCCGAGGCGTCGCCCTGGGCCAGCCTCTCGACCTCGGCCAGAGTGACCAGGTTGTAGTCGCCCTGGATGGTGTGCTTGAGGCAGCTGTTGGCCACCGCGAAGTTGATGGCGGTCTCGGGATCCTTGCCGCGCAAGAGCGCGTAGATGAGGCCGCCGCCGAAGGAATCGCCACCGCCCACGCGGTCGACGACCTCGATCTCGTAGCGGCGCGAGACGTGGGCCTTTTCGTCGGTGAAGAGCATCGCCGACCAGCCGTTCCGCGAGGCTGAGAAGCTCTCGCGCAAGGTGATGGCGACGCCCTTGAACTTGAAGCGCTCGGACAGTTGCCTGGCCACGTCTTCGTAGCGCGCGTGATCGAGCGCGCCCGAAGTCACGTCGGTGCCGCCGGCCTTGATGCCGAAGACGTCGTCGGCGTCCTCCTCGTTGGCGATGCAGTAATCCACCGAGGGCAAAAGCTCGGCCATCACGGCGGAGGCTTCTTGCCGGCTCCACAGTTTCTTGCGGTAGTTGAGGTCGCAACTGGTGGGCAGGCCGGCTTTCCTGGCGGCCTGCAAGCCCTGCCTGGTGGCTTCGGCGGCGCGATCGGACAGCGCGGGCGTGATGCCGGTGAAGTGAAACCAGCACGCGTCCTTCAGGATGGCCGGCCAGTCGAGCGACGCTGGATCGATGTCCGCGATCGAGCTACCCGCCCGATCGTAGAGCACGGTCGACGGCCGTTGCGAGGCACCTTTCTCGACGAAGTAGACGCCCATGCGCTTGCCGCTGCGCTTGATGGCCGTCGTGTCCACGCCGAGCCCGCGCAGCTGGTTGATGCATAGCTGGGCAACGTCGTTGTCGGGCAGCGCGGTCACGAAGCGGGCTGGTTGTCCGAGCTGGCAGAGCGCGACCGCCACGTTCGCCTCGGCGCCGCCGAAGGTGACTTCCAGAGACACCGTCTGGAGCAGGCGCTGGAACCCGGGCGGGCACAGCCGCAACATGACTTCGCCGAAGGTGACAACGGTTTTCATGGAAAACCCGCCGTTTGTAGCACGAAAGGACGCCGGTCTCGATCAGGGCATCGTCAGAACGCCAGAGCCCGGACGTGCTTCTGCTCGGCATAGGCAAGAATGAGACGGTCGCTGGTCACAAGCGTCGCTCGTTCGCTGCGTGCGGTGGCCACCAGGATTCGATCAGCCGGATCCCCGTGAAAGCTTCCCGGCAGGCGCGTGCTGTCGACTGCAATCTCTTCAGTCAACGGAGCGAGCGACGTACCCGGTGCCGACAGTCCCTGACGGATCCACTCCATGACTGGCACCGGCAACGCCAGTCGCCCCCTGGACTCCAGCATGGCGACCTCCCAGACAGACATGATCGAAACTCTGACCCGGGACTCGGCCGCCGCCCGTTCCACGCTCTTCGTTGCGCGAGAAGCCTTCAGCCGAGCGTGGTCCTCCAGAAACCAAACCCAGACATGGGTGTCGAGGAGCAGCACGTCCTCACTTGGACTCGGCATCCCAGACCTCACCGGTTCCCGCCACGATGTCGCCCTTGATCGTCACCGATCCCTTGAGAAACCCACGCAAAGTCCTGGCGGGGCTCGCGTCGATCGGCACCAGCTTCGCCACCGGCTTGCCCCTCTTTGTGATCACAACCTCCATGTGGCGGCGCTGGACTTCGTCCATGAGCTTCAGGCACTTACTCTTGAATTCTCCCGCCTTCATCTGCATGCGAGACTCCCGCCCGTATGGCCATGGTCATATTAACATGGCCACGACGCCGCTCTGCCGTCAGATTTCGCGGCAGTCGGCGGGAATCACGGCCCCGCCGAACGAGTACGGGCGCGCCTGTTTGATCACCAGGCGGTGTTCCTCCCCTACGAACTTGAACTCGACCTCCATGGTGAACCAGCGGTTCTTGCCCATGGGATCAATGCGTGGTTGGAAGTGATCGCGGATGGCGCGCAGGACGCAGGCCAGGCGCTCGACTTCGGGCAGCTTGAGCACCGGCGTCCGGACCAGCGAGCTACGCGCCTTGTATTCGATCGGCGGCTTTAGGTACCACGTGTACAGCATCTGATCGCTGGTGACGCCGGGGGCCGGGTTGGTGACCGACGCCTCGCCGGCCTGGGCGTTGATCGTGAACACGTCAGATTGGGTGGGGTCTTGCAGGTTGCGACTGGCCGCCACGCCGTTGGCGCGCTCGACCTTCGCGAACGCCTCGTGTACCAGGATGCCCATCGCGGCTCGGTCGTGATCGATGAGCGCCAGCTCGCGCTCGTCGTAGGCGCGTTCGGCCCACAGGCTGGCCCATACCTCCCGCAGGCCATCGGCAACAGTGCGATCCTTGTCGTCGACCGCGGCGCTGACCGACGTGTACAGGCCCGCGCCCGTGAAGCCCGGGAGATCCTCGGTGTTGCTGCTCGACCGCAGACGAAAGCGCCGGGTGCCGAACCGGGCACGCGCCAGGTCCTCGATCGACTTCACCAGAGCGGGGGCAACCGGATGCTTGACGATGGCCTCGCGCACGCGAGCGAGACCCTGCGCGCGCACGCGCGGGTCGGCCGAGAAGTCGACCCGCGCTCGCAGCTCGGCAAGCAAGGCAGCGCCGCCACTCTGCGCGAAATGTTCCAGCGAGTGCACCAGAGGGACCGCGAAAGCGTCCGCCGGTGCGGGCACCGGACCGGCACAATCAGGGTTGACAGACTGGACCTGCAGCAATTCCGCCAGCTGCGCCGCCTTGGCACCGATCACCGGCAACGAATCGAGACCCTGTCCAACCAAATCGACCAGCGATCGCACCGACGTGTCGAGCCGCGGCGATAACCGGGGGCCCTTGGGCCGGCGTTTGTCCCAGAACGCGCGCGCCTCGGCGGGATCGGCCTCGCGCACGCTGAAGCCCGCACCGCTGACCTCCAGTCGAATCAGCTTCTCGAAGAAGGGCGCGATGCGCGGATCCTTGCGCGCCTCGACCACCGCCATGTTGGGCGTGCCACGGTTGCGCGACAACACCCCCACGTGCGACAGCGGCGTCTGGAACGCCTCGGTCACCAGACCGCCGACCAGCGGGATGTCGTTGGGGACGTCGTCGGTCACCATGATCACATCGGGGCCAAGCGCCGCGGTCTGCAGTTCGGCACTGGCGACGAAACGCAGGACCCCGTAGCCGACGGCGGCGTTGACCGGCTGGTAGGTCAGGCCGCGAAATGGGGCGTTCGGATCGACCGCCGGCAGCGTGCCCTCGACCGAGCGAATCTGTGCCACCTGATCGGCGTCCTGAGGACGAACCGCCCAGCGCGCTGGATCCTCGACTCGTGTCATCACAGCCAGGAACGCGCGCCGCATGAGCGCGCCGCTTATCACATCGCCGCGCGCGAACTCGACCGTGTTTAGACCGCTGCCGCCGTATTTCACCAGCGTGCCCAGCAGGAAGCGACGGCCGTCCAGCTTGAAATACTCCCGTTCAGAAAACTCGCGCCAGCCAGCGTCGAACACCGCGGCGTCGGCCGGGCTGCAACGATCAAGCTTGGGTTGCTGGTAGACGCGCTCGCGGATGAAGGTGTAGTGCAGCGCCCACGTGCGCGACGCCAGGAAGTGAACCACGTCTCCATCCGGTTGCATTTCGACCACGAACTTCACCGACTCGGTGTCCAGCTCGGTGCCGCCTTCGGCGAGTCGCCGATCGTCGCCCGCGGCGGCGAGGCGCCGCAACCGATCGCCGACATCGCGCTCAGACACCTGGGTGCATGTGGCGTTGGGCTGCCCCGGGGTCGCGTTTGCGCAATAGCGAAAGCGGCTTCCTGGCGTCGTGGCGCTGTCCGGAAAACGAGCCAGCGCAGCACCCTCGGGCCAGCGCATGAAATCCAGGCGATCGACCAGCGTTCCGTTGGAGCGTCGAAAGACTGTCACCACGCCCTCCCCCTCGGGCCGAAGGGCCGGGTCCAGGATGGCAGCCACGTCCGCCTCGGACACCGGGATCATCGCACGCTCGCCGGGCGCAAGCGATCCCGAACGACCCGCCGCGATGTCCCGGCCAGCGGCCGCTCCGGGCCACGGCTGCCCGGGCGCGTGTTCCGCCACACGCACGCTGAAGTCCGCCAGCGCGATCGCCACAGCACCGGTGTTCGCGATCTCGATGAAGCGAGCCGGCCGCAGCGCCGCCTCTGTGATGGCCACAGGCGATGGCAACTGTGGCCAGATCGGTGGCCAGGTGTAGGGCCGAAACTCGATGTCCTTGGGCAGTCCGGGCGGTGGCGGCGGGCCGCAACGCTCGCCATTCGGCCGGCCGGGGCTGGCGTAGCGACACTTCGCGAAGCCGCCGTCACGATGCGGGAAGCGCGCGTACACCTGATTCGTCACCAGTGCGGGATAGACGACCGTATCGACGGGCAGCCCCGCTCGCGTGGTCAGCTTCACCGCCTCGCCGCCCGCCGCCAGCCGGAAGCCGAGGTGGAGTTCACCCTGTTCCGCCTCGTCGTCGGCGAAGAACACCAGCAGCTCACCGGCAGCGAGCGTCCGTCTGGGCAGCACATGCGGCTTGCTGGCGCCTGCGGCAAGGGCGAAGTTCGAAAGGTCGATCGGCGAGTCGCCAACGTTGGCGATCTCGATCCAGTCCTCGGTCTGGCCAAGTTCGTCTATCAGAAATCCGTCGTCGTCCGCGCACAGCTCGGTGATCCGCAAGGCCGCGGTCGCCGTTGGCGCGTCGGCGCGGCCTCCGTCCGTCGGTGCCGGGCCTGCGTCGGGAGTGCTTGCGGCGCCACCGCACGCGACCATAAAAACGGCAAACACCGCGCCGGCACCGTGGCGAGACCGTTGCATCGCCCGCGCTGCTAGCAAGCACCACGCCAGCCTGCGCGCGGGCGACACTACTTCCCGCACATCTGATAAGCGGGGTCGCAGCCGCCGTGAAGGTCGGGCGTGATCGCGGCGTTGCGGTCGTCGGGATCAGCCTCGCGAAAGTAGCCGTCGTGATCGGCGTCGATGCGTTCGGGATCGACCGCCTGGTACACGTCGCCGTTCACGCTGTAGTCGAATCCGCCCACGCTGCGCACGACCACGTGTCCGGCGATTGTGGCCTTGCCCGGGTTGGTGCGCACGTCACCGCGCTCGGTGAGATAGACGGCGCCGGTGGCCAGCAGGCGATCGACCACCGACTGGCGCGGGTGCCCGAAGGTGTTGCCGTTGCCGTCCGAAATGATCGACACCTCGGGATCGACCTGAGCCACGAACGTCGCGTTCGACGAGTGATCGCTGCCGTGGTGGCTGACCCGCAGCACGTCCAGGTCGGGCAACTTGCGCGCCACTGCGGTTTCGATGTCGTGGTACGCGTAGCCGAATTGCGCCACCGCAGCCAGCTCGCCGGTCAGATCGCCGCCGATGAAATAGTCGAAGCGGCCGTAGCGCAACAGCGACGCCACCGAATAGTCGTTCTCGTTGGGCGGCACCTTGTCGCGCGAGAAGTCGCCGCGCGCCAGCATGCCCGCGCCATCGGATCCGACGATTGTAAAGGTCACCCCCGGGCCCAGATCCACCTGCGAAGTGCCGGGCTCGACCACGGCCGGATTCAGCAGCGCGCGCCCGGCATCAGCAAGGAAATCACGCCAGCGCGTGAAGGTGCCGCTGCTGTCGCCCAGGTACGAGCGAAAATCCCGGTGCAACATTCGCCCGAACGTGAAGCCCTGGACCCGGGCCAGGTGCCACAACCCGCCGCGATCGACATAGCCGATGTGATCGACGTGGAAGTGGGTAATGAGCACGGTGTCGATGCGCGCGCAGCCGAACACCCGCTTGACGTAGGGGCCGATGATCTCGGCGCCGCGGGCACCGTCCCAGCGCGGCTCGCCCACGTCGATGAGCAGTGTGCGGCCGGTCGGGCCAACGATGAACGTCGAATCGCCCTGACCGATGTCGATGTGATGGATCTCGAGGGCACCCGGCTGCCATGTCCCGGTCCCGCACGGGGCAACCAGTTCCCACGGTGTACCGGGTGCGGCGCCGCCGCCGCCGGCAACCGCGGCGTCGCCGTTCGTCGGCGAGACCCCGCAGCCCGCCCCCGCCAGGATGGCCGTCGCCAGAGCAAGCCGGAAATCCGAAACAAGCCGCCCTCTCATGGCGCGCGAAAGTTAGCATGGTACCGCCCCCGGACGTCTTGGTGACGCTGGACCTGGATCAAAAAGGCGGCGCGTCCGATGGAAAGCCAGCCGACACGCCCAGCGAGAAGACGTTCTGGCGAACGTCGTTGAAAGCGGCCAGCTCGCCTTGCCCGGATCCCTTCTGCAACGCAAAGAAGTAACCGCCGACGATTCTTAGGTCGTAGCGCATGGTCGGGGAGAACGCTGCGCCCAGCCCGGTCACATAATGCACAGCTTTCCGCTGAACGGCATCGCCGCTCGAAACCGTTCGGCCGACCGAGTAGCTTCCGAACGCTGACAACATCAACGGCTGCCGTTCGCCTATCTGGTAGCCGACCGAGCCCCGCACGCCGCTCGTCACCAAGATGGTGGGAAGCCACAGCGATGTAGTCGCGCTACGGTAGGCACCGACCATGGCTGACCCGGGAAGCCGGTTCCACGTCAGGCCGACCGATCCCGCCGGCCCGTAGTGCCATGGCGCTCCCACATCTCTCCGAGAAAACACCACGCCGCCTGCAGCATCCGCTGACAGCGTGGGAGTGAAGAGGTAGTTCAACCCCACCAGCGGCTCCACGAAGTGAGGCAAACGCCTCGTCGCCATCTCCGGCGGCAGCATGGTGTCGGTGTGCGCGAACGGGCGCGCCCCGCCCGCGCGCAGGGTCCCCCGCACAGCCGCCACCGTCCAGGTTCGCGAGACAGCAAGATCGACGGCGCCGGACACCCCTCTTTCCAGCAACGTCGAACTGCCGACCGGAATGGGTACCGTCACGGAAACTCCCTGCTTCACGCCCCACTGATTCGAAATGTTCCACACCAAGCCCTGGCCGGCGGACAGGCTGAACAGTCGATAGTTGCCACTCGGTCGCGCCTCGAACACCCCGGCCATGGCCTCCGCTTGCAGCTGAGCGGCGTTGGTGGCCAGGTAGCGAACCCCCGCTCCAAGCGTGAGCACGAGTCGCTCGGAGAGCTGAAACATGCTGGTCCACTGTAGAGCGTGGTTCATGAAGCTCTGTCCGCCTTGCCGCAGGTATCGGGTAGCGCCAAAGGTGTATGAGAGGTGGTGGCTGGATTCGGCGCCCGCCACCCCGAGGGTGAGCACATTGCCGACGTTGCCGAACGCATCGAGACCTGGCGTGCCCTGAGCGGCACGAACCTGGTCGGAACGAAAACCGGGGTTGTCAGTCATCCCAGCGCCAGCAGATACCTGATCATTCACCGACAACGTCTGGGCCCGCGCCGTCGCGCCGAAGACCAGCATCGAAAGCCACGCCGCTAGCGCCCCGCGCTTCATTGGCCCGGGAGGGTAGCACGACGCAAGCAGACACCCACGACGACCGACGATAGGTCGAGTATTCTGCGGCGGTCTTGCCCCTGGTGAAAGAAGGGTTCAAGTACCTGCGCATCGCTCGTAGCCTGCGACAGGGTCCGTCGCGGGCGATAGGGTTCATCCCGATCAGCCCGAGGCTGTACCTACCGCCGTACCTGGCACGGGTGGCCGGAGCCCTGGTCGACCTGTCGGGCGAGGAGGTCATCGTGGTCGAGCCATGGTCGTCGTGGCCGAGCGCGAGCCCGGAATCCGAGATGACCAGCGCATCCGCCCCGCCCGCGCCCTTCACCATCGATCGTTCCGGACCGATCCCGGCGGCCAAGATCATCCCCACAGGCAACCCCACCCAGATCGGTGCGGCGCGCAGGTTTTCGGACGTCTTGCCTCTGCTGGCCTCCGAGGCGCCCCACCTGCTGGTCGACTTGACCGACCTGACAATCGAACTGGCCATCCAGATCGATTTTCTCGACGGGTTCCTTCTGGTCGCCCGCTCGGGGAAGTGCCGGCAGCGCCACCTTGCCCAACGGGCCGCCATGCTGCCCGCGACGCGGAATTTCGGGGTCGTGCTGATCGATTGAGCGGTAGGTCAGCGCATGCGGGCGGCGTCCTGGCGCAGCACCCGCCGCATAAGCGCCATCCCGAACACGACCTCACCAAGAGTCAGTGCCACCGCCCAACTCACCGTGGCAGCACCCAGCCGCGCGAGGCGCTCGCCTGACGTCGCCCCGGGGGCGAAGTTCTCGAACACCGCGGCCACGAAAGCGTCGCGCGTCCCCACGCCCTGCGGCGTGATAGGCAGCGTAACCAGCACCATCAGAATGGGCACGAAGCGGGACGCCACTCCGAAAGGGATGTCGACCGCGAAGAATCGGAACGCCAACCAGGTACCCAGGAACATCACGCAGAAGTGCGGAACGCGCGCCACCAGCGCCACCAGGTGCCCGACGACACCGGCCTCGAACAGAGGCTCCAGCAGGCGCACCCGCGCAAGCCGGGCGGGCCGCTTGGCGATGAGCGCAAGGTACGCCAGCCCCGCCACCACGACCAGCGCCAGCCACAGCGGCTTGCCATCGGCGGCGAGGGCCAGACCGCCGAAGCCCAGAATGCACCCGGCCCACCCGGCGTACCCGACCAGCGTGGCACCCGCCACCCGCAACAGCGACACGCCGTGCCGCCGCGCCAGCATCCACGCCACGAAGCCCTGCCCAAGATGATGGTTGAGCAGCGACGGAATGTACGAGGCGCCCCGCAACGCGAAGAAGTCGCGGGCACGCACCGGCGCCACCAGCCGGCGATAGATCGACACCGTGGCGAGCGTATCGGCCGCCAGCAAGAGGCCGGTGAATCCGAGGGCCGCCGCGAGATACCGTACATAGGACATCGCGCGCAGCTGCCGTCCGAACTCGGCCATGTCCAGCCGCCCGAGCACCAAAGCCACCAGGGCCGCCGCGATCACGAATGGAAGCACGCGCCGCCACAGCGGCATGGCAGACGCCGACCCTCGCCAGTCAGTGTCCGGCGGATCGGGCGGTCGAGACACGGGCGTTACCAGGTGATCCTCTGCCCACCGGTGATGAAACGCCACAGCCCGACGACCGCGGCGATGTGCATGACCGTAAATGTGCGAGCCAAGCCACCGAGCCGTCCAGCCCGGGCGCCGATCAAGGCCGCGCCATAGAACACAAGCTGCGCACCCAGAAGCACGCCACCCGCGGTCGCGGCACGAATCCCAACCGTATCCGCCGAACTGACCAGCATCGCCGAAGTCGCCGCAAGCCCGAGCAGAGCCCACGGACAGACCAGGCGCAGAATCTTGTGCGAGAAGGTCTCGAACCAGATCGGGTTCAAGAACGGCACCAGCAAGGCCGGCATCAGGCGGAATATCTGGTAGTTGCCAGCCAGGGTCCGCACCTTGCGACGAAACTCGCGTTCGTCCTCGAACGCACGGTCGAACGCCTTGGCGCCCGCGGCAAACGCCACCCGCAAGCCGCGCAGCCGCACCTTCATCGGGATCCAGACGTCATCGAGAATGACGTCCTCGGGTAACGGGGACAGATCCACCCTCCGCAAAGCTGCCAGCGGTCCCGTCATGCCCACCAGGCTGCGAAACCCGGCCTCGCGCGCCCGGATCCAGTTCTCGTAGCGCCAGTAGGCGCCGCTGCCGGCCTTGCCCTCCAGGATCAGGTTTCCCGATACACAACCAACCTGCGGGTCCGACAGCTGATCGCACAGCGCCCGGATGGCCTCGGGTGCCACCGGTTGTCGCGAGTCGGTCAGCACCAGCACCTCGCCGGTGGCAACCTCGCGCATACGGTTCAAGGCGGTCGGCTTGCCTCGACGCTCGCCGCCCCGAATCAGGCGAAACCGCGCGTCGCGCGCCGCCCAGCGTCCCGCGATTTCATCGGTAGCGTCAGTCGATCCGTCTGAATAGATGAGAACCTCGATGCGGTCGGCCGGGTAGGTCTGAGCCAGCAAGCTGTCGAGCTTGGCGTCCAGGGTCGCGTCCGCGTTGTAGGCGGCGATGCAGACACTGACCGTCGGCGTGAAAGCGCCATCTATCACGGCCCGACGGGGAAACCACCGTGCGCACATCCCGATCAGGATCGGGTAGCCGAGGTACGTGTACACCAGCACCAGGAGGCAGGCGATGGCCAGCGAGAGCAAGGCGTCGCCGTGCATCTCAGCCGCCCGCCGCCGGCGGCGGCGCAAGCGCGAAATCGCGGTAGTCGTTCGGGTTACCGGCCTTGCCACTCATGGCCGCCATCGCGATGTTGTACATCTCGCGAGCGGTGACGTAGTGGAGCGCGAAACGTTCGCCATCGTTCCACCGTGTCGTGAACTCCTGGTGCATCCGGCGCCCCGCCTCCCCGAGCAAGGATGCGGCCTGCGTCTCGGGCGAGCCGTGGGTGTGAATCTTCACGAACAACCACTCGGGGCGCCCTTCCACATGAATGCCCTCGCGAACCCAGGTTGCGATTCGACCCGGCGTCGCGGGATCGTGCGCGGTCACCGCACCATTCTCCACCCGCGGCATCAGGCGGCCATCGCGCAGGCCGACGCCCAGTGGCCCCTGGATGAAGAGCACGCGATCGGCTTTCACGTCGCCGACCCGGGCGCGCACACCTGATTCGTACGATCGCCTGCGTTGCAAGTCGCCGGTGGGCCAGTAGATCTGGTTCACGATTCCCGGCTGCGACTCGTCGGGGCACGAGGGGAAGGTGAAGTCCGCGTAGCAGCCCATGTCCCACAGCAAGGGCACCTCCGCGTCCACGCCACACATCCGCCCGTCACGGCGCGCGTTGGCCAGGCACCAGTTGCCGTGGATGAAGGCAAAACGCGCCCGCCCGCCGTCATCGCGCGCGAAATGACCGTGGCCTGCGAACAAGTCCAGGTAGCGGCGCAGATCGCGGCGCAGCGTCTCGGCGGTGTCGCCGTCGTGATGAAGGTGAAACTCGACCTCGCCGTAGCCGGCCCGCACCAGCCCCGCCAGATCGTCCATGTACTCGGGTGCGTACTGTTCACCGGGGAAAAAGAACGAATGGCGCGGCGGCCGTCCGTCGGCGTCGCGGAACTCGCGCGCCAGGCGGGGATAGCCCTCTACCCACGCGCGCATGCGGGAACGCCCGATGTCGGCGCCGGCGCCACCCCACAAGGGCTCGTGATGATCGCAGAACGCCAGCAGGACATGCCGAGGCCCCTCGGCCCTGGGCGTCCGTACCTTGGCGGCGAGATGCCGGGCGTAGCCCGGCAGCCATACATGGAGGCCCTTGTTCCGAATTCTGTCGAGCGTTCGGACTAAATGCCCGCCCAGCGCGGCGGCTCTCTGTTGGCCGGATGCCATCGTGGCGCGCGACCATACCACCGACGAGGCCTTCACAACCGATCGAGAAAAGAATCATCCGCACGGAACTGAACTACAATCGGCGCGCAGAAGGTGTCCTGTTGATCAAGCTTCAGCTCAAGGGTGAACTTGGGCACCGCAATGTTGCCGTGCGGATGGTGTCGGGCGCGTGCAAATTGATGTTCCGACACGCGCCGGCCACCCCTGAGGAGATGGAAGCCTTCCAGGACGAGATCGTCTCCGCGTTCGGCGAGGCTTTCAACAACATCGCCCTGCACGCCTACAAGCACCGCGGCGCGATGCCCATCCGCATCGAGATCGCGGTCGGCGAAGATGATCTGACCATCCGCCTCGAAGACAACGGCGACAGCTACGACCCCACCCAGGTCGCCCAGCCCCACCTCGACGAGTTGCCGGAGTCTGGCCTCGGCCTGTTCATCATCCGCAGCTTCGTGGACCAGGTCCAGTACCAGCCAGGCCCCCCTAATGTGCTCGAACTTATCAAGCGCCGGAAACAAACCGCGAGATGAGCGTTCCCCATGTAACTACTTCACAAATCAGCACGGACAGGTTGACCGATGATGCATTTCTGTAGTACCCATAACGTGGCAAAAATCCCGTTGCGAGGATGGCGACGAGTGATGGACGCCAGAAAAGACGCGGGGAGCTGACGATGACGTTCACTAGAGACCGCGCCGGGGACGTGGTGACTCTGCAGATTGAGGGCGAGCTTGACGCGGTGACCGTGCTCGATATTCGAGCCGAGATGGAAGTCCTGATTCTGGAGAACCCGCAGCGGGTATCGGTCGACTTGGCGTCGCTGCGCTTGATCGACAGTTCCGGGATCGGCGCCATCGTTTCCCTGTTCAAGCGGGTGCGCACGACCGGTGGCACGGTCACGGTCTGCGGCGTGCGCGGGCAGCCGCTGGCGATTTTTCGCCTGCTCCGTCTCGACCGGGTGCTATTCGAAGAAACCGAAGCATCGACGGCCGCCCAACCAGAGAGCGCCGGATCAGTCGTGCGACGACCGATCCCAGCGGGCACCTGAACCAAGCGTTCGTTGGTCTGCTGACAAGAGCCGGTTCGAAGGGGAACGATTGGTCGGCACCGACTTCGACGTGGTGGTAGTGGGGTCTGGGTTCGGTGGATCCGTGATGGCGCATCGCGCCGCCGAGGCCGGACTTCGCGTGTGTGTGCTCGAGCGCGGGCGCGCGTATCCGCCGGGATCGTTCCCGCGCGCGCCCCATGAGATGCGGGACAATTTCTGGGAACCGAAGGCCGGACTGCAAGGGCTCTTCCAGGTGTGGCGCATGAAGGAGATCGATGCGCTGGTCAGCAGCGGACTGGGCGGCGGGTCGCTCATCTACGCCAACGTTCTCTTGCGTAAGGACGAGCGCTGGTTCGTCGACGAGGACGGTGAGCGCTGGCCGGTAACCCGTGCGGATCTGGACCCGCACTACGACCGCGTCGAGCGCCTGATCGGGGTCGCCCGGTACCCCGAACACCTGGTGCAGGTCACGCCCAAGTCACTCGCCTACCGTGCGGCGGCTGCCCAGTGCGGATTCGAGCACGGCTTCCCGCCGCTGGCGGTCAGCTTCGGAGCTGACGGTGAGCCACTCGGCCAACCCATCAAAGACGCCCCGCCCCACCTGCACGGGCCACACGTCCGCACCACCTGCCGTCTGTGCGGCGAATGCGACATCGGCTGCAACTACGGCAGCAAGAACACGCTCGACTTCAACCTCCTGTCGAGCGCGCGCAACCGAGGCGCGGTCATCCGGACTCGCTGCGAGGTGCGCCGCTTCCGCAAGACCGGCGACGATGCGTTCGCGATCGATCTGGTCGATTTCTCCGCCGCCGATGGGGGCCAGCCTCAGACAGTGTCGGCGCGGCAGCTGGTGCTGGCTGCGGGCACGTTGGGCAGCACTTTTCTGCTGCTCAAGAATCAGCATCACTTCCCAGGGGCAAGCCGGCGCATCGGTACCCAGTTTTCGGGCAACGGCGATTTCCTGGGGATGGCGCTCAACGCCAAAGACGCCATGGGCAAGGCGCGCCTGCTCGATCCGGGACAGGGCCCCGTCATCACCAGCTTTGTGCGACAGCCCGATGCCGCCGACGGCGGCGCCGGCAGCGGACGCGGCTTCTACATCGAGGACGCCGGCTACCCCGACTTCTTCAACTGGATGGCTGAACTCGGGCGCCTGCCCATGGCGCTCGGCCGCGTGGCGCGGTACGCGCGCAACGTTGGCGAGAAGGCCATCGGCCTCGATCGGGACACCAACCTGGGTGCCGAGATCGCTGAGCTTATCGGGAGCTGCGACTTCACCAAGTCGGTGCAGCCGATGTTGGGCATGGGACGCGACGTGCCCGGCGGCAGGTTCTTCATCAACGACGACGGCCACCTTGATCTCGACTGGCCGGCCGAGAAATCGAATGCGTTCTTCGACCGCATGAACCGGATGATGGCGGACATGGCGCACGCGCTCGGGGCGGAATACGTGCCCAACCCGCTGTCGTCGCTGCTGCAGCGCTTGATCACGGTGCATCCACTGGGTGGCTGCCCGATGGGCCGCACGCCCGACGACGGCGCGGTCGATCCCTGGGGCGAAGTGTTCGGGGCGCCAGGGTTGTTCGTGGCCGACGGCGCCGCGGTGCCAGGCCCCGTCGGAGCCAACCCCAGCCTGACCATCGCGGCGCTGTCCGATCGCTTCGCCGATCGGGTGATCGAGAAAGCCCGGGCGCGAGCGTGACTGCTGTCGGTCACCTGTCGACAGGACTCTTGCTCAAGGGGCGCTTCCGCGACGCGCCCCTGCCGCTGTTGCTGTGGGCGTCCGCCGCGCCCGACATTCTTTGGGCTCTGCTCAATCTGATCCCCTCGCCTACCACTCGTTTGGCCGAGATCACGCGTCTGTCGCGCCCGTTCACGTACATCGGTGATCAGCACATGCTGCTGCAGCCATGGTCGCACGCTCTGCTGTCCCAGGCGGCGCTCGGCGTGCTGTTCGGTGGGCTGACGTTCCTGGCCTACCGGCGCTGGCCGGTGGCCGGGGCGGTGTTCCTGGCGGTGCTCGGCCACTGGCTGCTCGATTTCCTGGTGCATGACGCCGACCTGACCCTGTGGCCGTGGGCGACCGCGCCCCGGGTCGGTCCGCCGTTCTCGCTCGACCCGGCTGCGCCAACGCGAGGCTTGGCGGCGACCGCACCTCTGGTTGCCTTCGCGTTGCAAACCATGGTCGTGCTGGCGGGTACCTTGGTGTTCGTGCGGGGCTTCCCCACCGCGGGCAAAAAGGGCCCCCGTGGGTTCGTGATCGTGATGCTGGCCCTGGTCGGGCTGTCGCTGCCGTTGCATCTGCGGGGCGCACTCACAGGACGCATAGACTCGACGCAGGGACTGGTCTGGGGCGCTCTGGCCGAAATGTTGCTGGTCGGCATCGTGATCGATTTTTCGGTTCGGCGCACGTTCGCAGGTTTCCTGGGCCGGGGCCCATTCGACGGCGACAACGCCGCCGGCGTTGCCTTCGTGAAACGCGTGTTCGTGGCCGCCGGCGCCGCGGCATTCGTCGTCGCGACGATCTACCTCGCCGAGTGCATGCTGGGTCCGGGCACCGCGCCACGTGCCACCGCCGTTGCGATGGTGCTGGCGTTGGTGTACGCCGCCGTCGGGCTCCGGTTCATCGGCGGAAATCCCTCGACCGTGTGGGCCGCCGCCGGCCTGTGCCTGATCGGCGCACCGATTCTTCGCGTGTGCTTCGGTACCGGCCGGCTGGCTTTGCCCGCGACCGTTGCCGAGGTTGGCCTCGGCCTCTTGTGCGTGTGGCTGCTGCGGACGCTGCTGCGGCGAGACCTGCTGCTATGAGCCCGTTCGCCGACAAGGTCTACACCGTCGCGACCCGCAAGAGCGGAACGCTGAGCACCACGCTGCACCGGCTTCGAACCCCCGACGGCGTTGACATCTCGGTGTCGCGCCTGCCCCACCCCACGGCGCGCGATTCTGTCCTGCTGATCCACGGGCTCACAACCTCGTCCGACATGTTCGTCATGCCCGAGCACTACAGCCTGGCGGCCTACCTGCACGATCACGGTTTCGACGTGTGGCTGGCGGACTTTCGCATGAGCAACCACCACGCCTACAACGTCACCGGCAAGTTCACGTTCGAGGACATCGCGGTCAACGACTGGCCGGTCACGGTGGACTTCATCCGGGGCGCGATAGCCGGGCGCCACTTGCACGTCGTCGCCCACTGCCTGGGCGCCGCGACGTTCAGCCTGGCTCTGTACGGCAAGACCATCAGCGGCATAGCCAGCATGGTCGCCAACGCCATCACGCTGAACCCGCGCGTGCACCCGTGGGCGCTGCTGAAGATCTGCGCCTTTCCGTTCGTCGCCGACAACATCCTGCGCCTGCCCTACATCGATCCGCGCTGGGGCGCGGCCGGCAACCCGAAGCCGCCGTGGCTTCCGCGGCTAATCGCCAAGGCCGTGGGTCTCGCGCACCTTGAGTGCAATGACGATGCGTGCAACCTGGTCAGCTTCACCTGGGGCAGCGGTTTCCCGGCCATCTTCCAGCACGACAAGATGTCGCGGGTCACGCACGATCGTCTGAGCGATCTGTTCGGTCCCATCGCGATGCCTTACTTCCGCAACGTTCGCAGCGGCCTGCTGTCGAACAACACCTTCGTCCGGTACAGCAAGAAGCCCGAACACGCCCGACTGCCCGATCGCTACATCGACAACGTCGGCGAGGTGACGGTCCCAACTCTGCTGCTGGCCGGGCGCCACAACCACATCTTTCCTGGCGCCAACAAGCTGACCCACGAACTCATCACCCACAAGGGCGTCGCCGGCTACGAGTACCGCGAATTCCCCGACTACGGTCACCAGGACGTGTTCATGGGCAAGGACTGCGACACCGAGATCTTCCCGGCCGTGCTGGCTTTCCTCGATCGGGTGTCGGCCAGGTGAGACCGTGACCTCCGAGTTCGCGTCGTCCCTGGTGTCGCTACCTGCATCTAGCGAGGTGATCGTCGTCGGTGCCGATGAGGGCGGCGCCCTGGTCGCAAGCCTCCTGGCGCGCGCGGGACGGAAGGTGACGGTGCTCGAGACCGCCACCGAACTTTCGCCGCAACCGGGGTCGGCGACCGAAGGGCGCCTGCGCGATGCCTGTCACCACGGTGCGACGGTGTTCTGCGGCGTCACGGTCAGTTCGGTCGAGCGCCACAACGGGCGTTGGTTGCTGTCGATCGAGTTGCCGGGCACCGGCCGCGAGAAATTCGGCGCCCCACCCCTGTTCGTCACTGCCGATGTGGTCGCGATGGCGGCTGCCACGGCGCCCGAGATCCTGCCCACCGCCCCGGCCGCCGGTGCCGAGGAAGCCGCCCGCGCCCTAGCGCGCCTGAACGGCTGGACCGTGACTTCCGATGCGCTCGACGGCAGCCCGTTGCCAGGACCAACCGCGGTCAGCCTGCGCTTCACCGAGGCCATGCGTGGCCACTTCTCGACCCAGGTCACCGATCCCGACTACCAGCGCGGTGTCCGGCTTGGCCGTGACGCCGGATCGCGCTTCGAGTTCATTCTGACTTTGATCTGCGAGGACGTGAATCGGACGGTGGCGGCGGTGGATCACCCGGCTCGCTCGGTCGGCACGGTGGTGGCGCCCGCCCTGTCACCGCACGCGCTACTGGTGGCTGGCGGCGACTTCAACCTGTTCGTCCCGCAGCCCGACGGATCGCAACGCATGCGCTACCGCATGAAGATGCTGACCCGCGAAGGGCGTACCTACTTCATGGATGGCTTCAAGGTCATCCGCGACGATCCCGGGCTCGATGCCTGGCCCGACACCACGACGCTCTACATCACGGTGTTCGACGGTGACAGCGATCAAGCTGCCGTGATCGGCCGCGGCATCCTGCGCATCCTGCCCGAGGATTTCGCACGGCAACTTGGCACCATGGTGGTCACCGGTGCCCGCAATCTACGGCAAGAATTCCGCGCCCGGATGGACTTCGGGCGGCTGTTTCTCGGCACGCTGTTCGAGACCTACGCGAACATCGCGCCGTTCCTGCCCGATGTGCGCCGGCGCGGCGGGATCGGGCGCGCCGTGGGTGCCCTGACCTTTGCCGCCATCGTTGCCGGCCTCATAGCCTGGCCCTTCCGCCCGTCGGTGTTGCGGCAGATGCCGGCACTCACCGCCGACGGCGAGCCACCGGTCGACCTGCCCGCCGATGTCGTGGCGCTGGGCTTGCCGCCACAGGCCTTGCGCGGGCTCGACTTGCGGCCGGGCACTTATGCCCTCGAACATCTGCGCTTCACCGCCGACCTGCCCCGCGACAATCTGGTGGTATCGCACGGCAAGCTGGCGAAAATCCCGCTGCATCCGCCATACGTGCCGGCGCTGACCGATTTGCCGTTGCGCCGCGGGTTCCTGACGCTGACGATGATTCACGATCCGGGCGACGCCACTGGCGATCGCGTGGTGGCCGTGGGCAGCCAGGTCGAAACCGTGTCGTTCGCTTCGCGTCCGCTCCAACGCGACATCCGCGCTGACACCACCTGGACGCTGACCTTTCCCGATCGCGGCATCCTGTTCCTGTCGCAACAGGAGGGTGGACCCGACATAGCCGACCGGCAGGCCTGGGCCAAGAAGAATGGGCGGGACTGGGAAGGCACCGGGACCGGCGCGGATCGGGTGAACCACACCATCGGGCCGCTGGCGGGGGGCCGCGGCATGGTCCACGGCGGCACCGGGGATTTCGAGGGCACCGTGGGCGTGTTCCGCGAGTACAACAGTTTTCGCCGCATCCCGGCCGAAGGCGATCTACAGGGTGGCGCCGAGATCGAGATCACCCTGCTGCGATCAAGGCCTGCTACCGGCTCGCAGGCCTGGTTGCCCGCCGCGGTCAGCGAGTTGGCGTTGCCGGCCGCCACATTAGCGCGCCTGGCGGGAAAGCGCGACGTGCATACTATCAACCGCAGTTTGCGCATCGATCTGCGGACCGATGTGATCTATGCCACGGGTGGAACAGCGCCCGGACCCCTCGATGCCATCGACGGGCCTCATCCCGGCGATCTCGGGCGCCTCGATGGCCCCGGTTTCGCCCGCGTTTCCGTGTTCATGGCCAAGCTGCGCGACGAGCGTGGCGACATCGTCGGGCAGGCGGGTGCCGCGCGGGTGGCAATGACCGACCTGAGCGGCGATCCGGCGGATGCCGAGTGGACACTGTTGTTCCCCGGCGAAGGTTCGCTGTTCATCGCACTCGACGGTGACAGCCCGGCCACCGGGCCCGGTCCCGGCGGCGCCGTGGAAGCGGAAGCGCCGCGCGGCTTTCTTGGCCGCCACCGCGGCGTCGTTCATGGCGGCACCGGCGCGTTCGCGAACGTCGCCGGCGAGCTGCGCGAAACCTGGCCGGCAGCTCTGGCCCCGGAAGCCGCCAAGCCCGGCCTACAGGCGCCGGGTGCTCGCAGGTCCATCGTGATCCTGACCCTGACACTGGTCTCGGGGCGCTGAAGCGGAATTCAGAGGGTGAAGCTTGCTTCTGCGCTGCGTAGATTTGGAGTAATATCGGCGCGCGTGTTTTCGTAAAGGCGGCGAGATGGCGTCTTCCCAGGACCAAATCGAGGCAGCAGCCTTACCTGCCACTCCGGCCAAGGGGACCGGGGGCGATCCGCTGGTAGGTCGAACCATCGGCGGCAACTTCCGGGTCATCAAGCTCATTGGCGCCGGGGCCATGGGCAACGTCTACCAGGCCGAGCAAAAATCCCTCGGCAAGATGGTGGCCATCAAGCTCCTGCACCGGGAGCTCATGGTGGACGAGAAGCTCATCAAGCGCTTCGAGCTGGAAGCCAAGAACGCCTCCTCGCTGAACCATCCGAATTCGATCCAGATCATCGATTTCGGCCGCGACGGCGACCTGCTGTACATCGCGATGGAACTTCTGCCCGGCCGCGATCTGGCGCACGTGATCACCCAGGAGTCACCCCTGCCACCGTCCCGCATCGTCCGCATCATGGACCAGGTGCTGGCCGCGCTGGACGAGGCGCACGCCACCACCATCATCCACCGCGACCTCAAGCCGTCGAACATCATGCTGGTGTCGCGTCGGGGCGAGACCGATTCGGTGAAGGTGTGCGACTTCGGCATCGCCAAGTGCCAGGGTGCGCGCGATCAGGGCGCATCCATGCTGACCATGAAGGGCCTCGTGTGCGGCACGCCCGAGTACATGAGCCCCGAACAGGCCCGCGGCGAGGAGGTCGACGGCAGGTCAGATCTGTACTCGGCGGCGGTCATCCTGTACCAGATGGTCACCGGTGACTTGCCGTTCACGGCCTCGTCACCGGTGGGTATTCTGTCCAAACACCTGGTCGAGCGCCCACAGGCGCCCAGCGCCCGCAAGCCAGGACTGGTCATTCCCGCCGCGCTTGAGTCGCTGATCTTGCGCGGCCTGGAGAAGAATCCGGCCGATCGCCCGCAGTCCGCAACCGCCTTCCGACAAGAGTTGCGTGCCGCTTTGAGTCCGTCCCAGATCACACCGGCGCCATTGATGATGCCTCTGGCGGCGCAAGCGACCATGCCCTATCCGATCCGCGGTGTGACTGCCCCGGCCGTGGCTGCCAAGCTACCGGGCAGCACCGTCAAGACCACGTCGCCGGCCCGCAGCCGCTGGCTTGTGCCCGTGCTGGCCGTCGTGGTCTTGGGGGCGGTGGCGGTGGTCATGGCGCTGCCGTCCGCGCGCCGGGATGTGGTGGTGCCGCCAGGGTCCGCCGCCACCGTGACCGCCAGGCTCGCCCCGATCCCGACGGTGAATCAGCCGGACCCGCTGGCGCCAAGGAAAGCCCCCGAGCCAGCGCCGGCGTCCGATGGCACTGCCGCCGCGGCGCCGACCGAGCCCGCGGCGCCTTCTGCCGGCTCTGAACCGACGGCACCCGGCGCGGCCGCCGCCCGCGAACGAGGCCGGCGCAACAAGCGCGACAAGGGCAAGCCGACCGGAACCGCAGCGACACGGTTGGCACTGGTCACGCCGGATGCACCCGCCCAGACCGTGCTCGATAAGCCGGCCTCGGCCACGGCGCCACGACCGGAAACCACCGCCCAGGCAGTCCTGGCGCCGCCGACCGCCACGGCCACCCAATCGGCTGCGGTGAAGGACCCCATTGCCGCGTCGGGAAAAGATCTGCTTCTGGAGGCGGAAAAGCTGCTCGGCCAGGGTGATTCCGGCGCTGCCTGTGCGAAGGGCGAGGACGCCAAGCGCCAAGGGCCGAAAGCCCCCGCCGTCTACAAGTTCCTCGGTAAGTGCTACAACCGCGCCGGCAACGCCCAGCGCGCCAACGAGAACTACCGCAGGTACCTCGAACTCGCGCCGGACGCATCTGACGGCGCGTTCATCAGGAGCATCGTCAAGTAAGGATTCCCCCACCATGAAGATAAGTCCTGCCCTGGGAGCGGCCCTGGCCGTCGCCGCCCCCTTCCTGATTGCGACGTGCCGACTAGATCCCGAGGCGTTTCACAAGAAACTCTACAGCTGCAACCCCAGCGCCGCCGATCCCGCCTGCGGCACCGACATCGACGATCAGCCCATGAGTTGCGTGGCCGCCCATCAGCTGGGTGGCCGGAATTTTTGCGCGACCGGCTGCGACCAGAAGGCCGCCAATCCAGAAGGCACCGCCCAGGCCATCTGCCTGCCATCCGGCCCGCGCAACGCCGGGGTCGTCTCGGGTGCGACGCTGCGCAAGTGCGATCCGTCGATCGGAAATGTGTGCAACGACGACGAGCTGTCCTGCTTGCGCACCGATCTCATCAAAGACGAAGGCGTGTGCATGACCATCAACCCGTGCAAGACCAACAAGGACTGCCGCGATCCGGTGCGGTCGGTGTGCATGGGCGATCTGCTGCGTGAGGTGTACGGCGAAAAGGCCGCGCTCAAGACCGACCACACCTACTGCGTGCAGGGCGGCTGCCGCGCCAACAAGAGCGCCTGCTCGCCTGGCGAGACCTGCCTGCGCGACATCATCCCGCCCGAGTCCCGCCCGTCCGACATCTGCGTGCCCAACTGCGACTCGAACCAGAACTGCCCGCCCAACTATTTCTGCTACGGGGAGATGTACCCGCCGCTGGCGAAAAACATCTGCCTGCCAGGTCTTCTCGGGCTGCGCTGCCGCTCGCGCATGGACTGTCTGTTCGGCGACTGCATTCCGACGGGCGCCGGGTTCAACGTGTGCGCCGCAAAATGCGCCAACGAGAACGATTGCGCCAAGTACGACAGCGAGCACGGCACGTTCTTCTGCAACCCAGATGGCTACTGCATGAGCGCGCGCGCGTTCACCAACACGTCGGCGTGCACCGAAAACGACCAGTGTTTGCCCGGCCAGGCTTGCGTCCAGTTGCCCGGCCGGCGCACCAAATTGTGTTTCTTCCCCTGTGGCGGAGACGGCTCGTGTACCACCTACGCGGGCGTGCCACACGGCTGCCACCCGACCCTGAAGATCTGCCTTCCTGGACAGCTTGGTACGCCCTGCACCGCGAAGGAGCAGTGTTTCCCGACGCTGGACTGCCGGAACACGCTGCCAGTGGCCGCTGGGGTCTTCGTCAAGACGTGCACGGTGCTGTGCAAAGACGATGACGACTGTGGGCAGAACCGATTCGCCAAACACGGATTCTGCCACCCGCAGCTTCAGGTTTGTTTGTCGCCGATGGCTGAGGGATCGATCTGCGATCGCGACACCCAGTGCGATTCCAAGCTATGCACGACCGTGGTCGGCGACATGATGAACATGATGCCGGTCAAACGCTGCGAACGCTTGCCGGGGTACTGAAGCCATGACGATGATGACTACCAGACGCGCCGCACTCGTCCTCCTCGGTGCCGCCACCATCCTGGCGGCGCTGCCTGCCACCTCCGCGCGGGCGCAAAAAGAGAAGATGTCGGTCCTGGTTCTCGGCACGTCCGAGAAGGATAGTGAGCTCGCCGACAACGTGACCGAGATGATCATCGCGGCCGTGGCCCGCCGTGGCGCTTTCGAGATCGCGGGCAAGGAAGAGTTCCGCGCCCGGCTGGGCGTCGACAGCGAGCGCCGCGCACAGCAGTGCATCGACGACATCTCGTGCCTGGGCCGCGCGGCGGTGTCGCTGGGCGTACGCCGCATCGTCGCGGGCAGCGTGGGCACGCGCGGCAAGCAGTACCTGTTCAACCTGAACTTGAACAACATCGAGAGCGGCAAGGTCGAGAACCGCGTGTTCCGTCTGATCGAGGGTGGCGTCGACGATCTCATCAAGGCCATCAACGGCAGCACCGACGAGCTGTTCAAGCCCAAGATCGAGCCGGGCCGCATCCAGGTTGCGTCCGAGCCAGTGGGAGCGCGGGTGTCGATCGACAACGCGTACCTGGGCCTGACGCCGCTCATCTCGGGCACCTTGCTGCCGGGCGCCCACCGCGTGCGCGTCGATTCCGAGGGGCGTTTTGCCTGGACCTCGGTGGTCGAGGTGCTGCCCGCCCAGGATCTGGGCATCAACCTGACCGAGGCTAACCTGCCGCGGCGCCGCCGATGGCCCACCCGTCTGACCTACGCGAGCACGGTGCTGGCCGGGGCCTCGCTGGCGGCCGGCGGTTTTCTTGGCGTCCTTTCGCAGGTCAACCCCTCGGGTGAGACCAGGCAAGGCGCTCAGGACGACTTCAACCAGAAGCAGCGACTTGCCCGCGGCGCCAACATCGCCTTCATTGCGGGCGGTGCTCTCGCGCTCATCGCGGCGGGTGTCGCGCTGCTCTACCGCGACGACGTATTCGGCCGCGACGACGGCGAGTAACCCAGGCTGCGCGCCGGCCCGATCAGGTCTTGACCGCGGTCATCGCGCCGCCGGTGACACGTGCGTTCGAGGGCCCCGCTACCACGCGGTTGCGGCCGGCGCGTTTGGCCTCGAACAGCGCCGCGTCCGCCGCCTCGACCAGATCCGAGGCGGCCCCGTCCGGCGCCGCCCCGGCGACGCCGAAGGACGCGGTGATCTGGAGCGTGCCGCCCTCGAACGAGATGGGCGTGGCCGCGATCCGTTGCCGCACGCGCTCGGCCCAGCCAGCCGCCGCCTGAACGTCGGCATGCGGCAACAGCGCCACGAACTCCTCGCCGCCGTAGCGCGCCACAAGATCGCCGGTGCGCTTCTCGGCGTCCAGCAGCCGGCCGAGTTGCCGCAGCACCTCGTCGCCGGCCCGGTGGCCAAACTTATCGTTGAGCGCCTTGAAGTGGTCGAGGTCCATCATGACCAGAGACAGGGACGCGCCATACCGTCCGGAACGCGCGATCTCGATCAGCAACTGCGCGTCGAACGACCGCCGGTTGGGAATGCCGGTCAATGGATCGGTCGCCGACAAAGCCTGCAGGCGGGCCGACAGCAGGCGCAGCTCGTCGTTGCGGGCACCCAAGGCATCGTCACGGCGCCCGATCATCCAGCCCGCGGTCGCGAATGTCAGCACGCCCCCCACCGCCATGACCACGAACAGCTCCAGCGGATCGAACTGGTGCACCCCCAGAAGGCCGACCACCGCCAGCCCCGCCGGCGCTACCAGACCGACCAAGACCCCGAGCAAGAGGTACCGTCTCGCAAATCCCACCTCTGGAATCTAACAGGCCCAGGGGCACCTGGGGCGAACCACCGCCTCGCTCAATGTCGGGCGCGCGTCTTCAGCCGCGGCGGTCTGATGATCTGTCCGGCTGCCGGCGCCATGTCGTCGAGCGACGCTTCCCGAAGCACGGCGATCATCTGGTGCTGGGCGCGGCGCCATACCGCGTTGATGCGACAGACCGTGTCGCGCTCGCAGGGCTCGCCAAGTAGCAGACAGCCTGACTCGCCGACGGGTCCGTCGACCGCCTCGATGACCTGGAAAGCGGATATCTGCCCGGCAGGGCGGGCGAGAGCAAAGCCGCCCAGAACGCCGCGCGTCGACGTCAACAAACCCGCCCTGACGAGACTCTGGAAAATCTTGGCCAGATGCTTCTCGGGCACGCCGTAGGCCTTGTGGATCTCCGATAGCGGCACCACACGCCCGACCGCTTGAGCCGCCAGGTAGGAAAGCCCATAGAAAGCGTAGGTGCTGGCGCGGGACAGTTTCATGGCTCGCGCCCAAGTTAGGCCATGGGGCGCGCAAACGCCACGCGCGGCAGACGAGCGCTCGCGTTGCCGCCGAAAGTAGTAACATAGGTCCGGTTTGTACCCTCGCCTCGGGTCGCTCAGTCTGCCCAACATGCCACAAGCGAAACCAGCCACTTTTGCCGGGGGAGACCGCGAGATCCTGCCGACCCTTACGCTGTACCAGTCGGTGCTGTTCCCGGGCATGCGCTGCCGCGTCGAACTCGCGACCGTGCGGGCCTACGGTGCGGTGGTCGAGGCGACCCGCTCGCTGGGCGAAAAGGCCGTAGCGGTCTTCGCGGCGCGCGGCGCCCTACCGCGGGACCCGGGGCTCGATCAGTTGTTCGAGGTTGGCTCGGTGGCGCGGGTGCTCTCGCTGCAGCGCCTGCCGTGCTGCCACCGCTTCATCGCAGAGCTGGAAGCCGTGGCTCGCATACGCAGCGACGCGCACCTGCGCGAGCAACCGTTCCGACTTGCGAGCGTGCGTCGCCTGCCCGAGCCGGAACAGGACCGCGTGCTGGTTGAGTCGCTGACCAGGGCCGTCCAGGACGGCGCCCGCCGCATCGCCAGCCGGTCGCCCCATTGTATGAACGCGCGCCGGGCGCTGTGGCGGCTGCAACAGATCGCCGACCCGATCAAGATTCCCGGTGTCGCGATGGACCTGTTTCCCGACCTTTCGCTGCCGGAACAGCAGCGCGCCCTGGAACTGAACTCGCTGGTCGAGCGCCTGGACTTCGTGCTCACGCAGATGGGGTCGCGGGCCAGCGACTCGAACTGACCTCGGCGGCAGCCCCGGCCCCACCAATCAGGCGCGCCGCTCTCCCACCTCGCGCAGGAAATCCTGCGCCAGGACAAGCTGCGCATCTTCCTGAAGCGCGCGCTTGGCGAAGATGATGGCGCGCGACCGATCGCCGGTTTTGTGAGCGATGCGGGCCTGGCGGAAGTAGGCCATGGCCGGGGTCATCGGCCCGCCGGCAGGCATCATGGTCAGCGCGCGCAATGCCTTGACCGCGAGATCATGCTCGTCGAGCGCCTCGGCCAGATCGGCCAGCTCACCCGCCACCAGCGCGTTCTTGCGGTTGGTCTCGAGCGCCTTCTTCAACCACTCGAGCTGGCCACGCTGATCGCCGCGCGCCGCCGACAGCTTCGACAGCTTGTGCTGCAGATCGGATAGCTCGGCCGACGCCATGTCCTTGCCGAACTTCTTCATCAGCGATTCCAACATCGCAGCCGCGTCGTCCAGCCGTCCGGCGGCCAGGAACACGTCGGCGAGCAACAGGTTGGTGTCCCGATCGTTGGGATCGAGCATCAGAGCCTGCTTGATCGGCTCAAGCGCCAGCTCGGCCTCACCGTCGTTGTGAAGCAGGATGCCGGCGCGCCTATAAAGCTGGAAGCGCTCGCCGTAGTCGGATGTGCGATCCACGCTGGCGAGCACCAGCTGCGCCAGTTTACGGTTCTCACCCGCAAGCTCGTACAGCTTCATCAACCGCTGCGCCAATGCGTCGCTATGCGGCTGCCGCTGCAGCACCGCCTCCAGACCCGGGATGGCCTCGCTCGGTCGGCCAACCTTGTCGGCGGCCGCCACCAAGGCCTCGGCCACCGCCAGCTGTTCATCCCCGGTCTCTATTTGCAGGAGCTTGAGGCAACCTGCCAGCACCTCCTCCCAGCGCCCGGCCGCCTCGTCGCGCTCGCGCAGCAGCCGCAGCGCTTCGCGATCCGTCGGGTTCCGCCACGCCCAGTCGGCCAGCAAGGCCCGCGCTTCGTCGGCTGCGCCGTATTCAGCTTGCAACTCGACCACGCGGAACAGGGCCTTGCGCTCGCCGTCGGCATCGTGGCGTGAGGCCGCGTGGGCTCGCCAACGACCCAGCGTCGCCATCAGCATTGGATGCACCTCATCGTGAGCGGCCCCCGACGCCTCCTCAAGATCCGCCACCGCCGCACCGAAATCGGCGTGCGCCTCGTGCAGCTCGGCGCGCAAGCACAGGAGTTCGGCGCGTGTCATGGGGTCGACGTCCGAGGCCAGAGCCGCGACGATCTCGCCCATGGCCACCGTGCGCTCGCCCAGCGCGATCAGCGACGACAGAACCTCGCGCAGCAGTTCCAGGCTGCGCGGCGCAACCTCTCGCGCCTGGCGCAGCAGTTCAAGCCCGCGTGCCGAGTTATTGAGGTTGTCGCGTTCCAGACTGGCGGCCTCGCGCAGCAGGGCCACCGCAGCGGTGGGTTCCTGGGCACGCCCCGCCTCGTCGGCCAACAAAGTGGCCAGCGGCGCCCAGGCCTTGCGCTCCCGGTAGAAATCGCACAGCCGCTCGAACAGTGCGCGCGAGCCGGGCGTGCGTTGCATCCCGGTTTGCAGCGCCCCTCGAGTCCGCTCGTCGTCATCCAGGCTGCTCCACAGGTCGGCCAGATCCATGGCCAGCGCGGACGCGGTGTCGCCCGTCTCCTGCGCCAGCAGACGCTCCACCAGGACGGCGCGCTCCTTTGGATCCTGGTCGGCGGGCAGCGCCGCCAGGGCCGCGCGTAACAACTCGACGCTGTCGGGCGCGGCCAGCAGTGCCTTGCGGTACACCTCGCGCGCGTCCGCTGGCTGTGCCGCCGCCAGGCGTGCGCCCAACTTCAAGGACAGCATCACCAGCGCCGGCACGTCGTGCCGCTGGCGGGCGGCTTCGATTTCACGGCCGAGTAGTTCGTCCAGCTCGGCCTGGTTGCCGGTGCGGTCGAAGTGATCGGCCAGCAGCGCGATGGCGTCGCGGTGGGTGGGCTCGTCGAGCAGCACGTCGCGCAGCACATCCGCCACCTTCGCATCGGCCGGATCGGCGCCGTGGAGGAACTTCGCCCGCGCCATGCGCACGGTGTTGCGCTCGGCGGGGTCCAGCAATTTCTCAACCGTCTGCGCCGCCACCCGCGCCACCCCAGCGGCGTCGCCGAGCTGCGCGTAGAAATCGATGAGCGGCTCCCAGTGATTGCGGTCGGTCGGGTTCTGCTCCCACAGCCGCTCGTAAATGCGCGCCGGCACTGCCGGATGCACGCCGCTCTTCTTCACGTCGTCGGCCAGCTCGTGGAAGATGCGCAGCACGCGCGTCGGATCGGCAACCTCCTGGGCCTGTTCGAGCCACGCCACCGCGCCTTCCAGATCGCCGGCTGCCTTGCGCATGCGCGCCAGTTCCAGCAAGGCCCAGTCAACCTGTTTCAGGCCACCACGCTTCTTCTTGGCCAGCTCCACCGCGCGGACCAGCAACGTCTCGGCGCGGGCCGTGTCGTTGAGCGCCAGGGCCAGGTCCACGCCCTCTTTGACCTCGTCGGGCGTCACCTGGGGCAGGGCCGCTCGCCGCAACAGGAAGTCGAGCAGCATGCGGTCGTCCGACGACGCCCGCGCCACCTTCTCGTACAGCGGCATCACCTTGGGCAGCTCGGCCTCGGGGACATTGGCTTCCTTGACCAGGTTCCAGGCCCGATCGAGATCCGGCGATTGTTCGAGCGCACGCGACAGCGTCGCGAGGCCCTGGTCCCGCGTGTCAGACGCCGCCAGCTGGGCCTCGGCCAGCCGAAACACTGCCTCGGTCCGCAGTTCAGGCTCGTCCGCTTCAGCCGCCAACCGGCCCAGCAGCTTCAACGCTTTGGCGATCTCACCCGCATCGTCACGCGCGCGCGCCACACGCACCAGCGCGACCGCCGCCCCGGCGACCGCAAGACCGCCCTCCGCGCCGACCTGGGCGGCCCTGCCCAGGAAGTCGGCCGCGGAAGCCAGATCCTTCAGATCGTGCTCGGCTACCTCGCCGGCAACCGTCAGGAGGCGGCACATCACCTTCGCGTCGCCCCAGCGCCGCCGGTGTTCCACCAGCGCCTGCAGAGCGGTCAAGTACCTGTCGGCCTGCCCGAGCTCGCCCGCCAGCTTGCGTGCCTGCTCGTGCGTGGCAAGCCGTTCGGGCGCTTTGTCGAGCGCCTTGAGAAGCGCGTCCAGGGCCTGCTCCGGTTTGCCCTGTGCGAGGCACACTTCGGCTACCTCGCTCAGCACCGCGGCCTGTTCCAGGGGATCCGTGGTCGCCGCCAGGCGACGCTCAAGCACCGAGCGTGATAGATCGAGCTCGCCGCGCGCTGCCAGTGCGGTCTTGAAACGTTCGGCCTCGGCCGGATCGGCAAGCGCGCCGGCCACCGCCGTATCGAGTAGATCCTGCGCCTTGTCGGATTGGCCGCGATCGAGCGCCAGCTTGCGCAGCCTCAGCAGCACTTCGCTTGGCGATAGCGCCGAGGTCGAACCCTCGCGGCGCACCAGCAGGATCAGCGCCCGGTAGGCGCGCTCGGCCCGATCCGCTTCGCCGACCTCGGCGGCCACCTCGGCCAACGTCTCAAGCATGGCGGCGCTGTCCATGTCCATGCCCGACGCCTGTTCCAGATGATCGAGCGCCTCGCGCCGGTCGCCTTGTGCGACCGACACGCGCGCCAGCAGGTGATGCACGGCCGCGCGCTCGCGCGAACGGCGACGCCCGGCCTCGGTCAAGAGTGCCTGAAGCACCTCGCGCGCCCGTTCCAGCTTGCCGGCGGCCAGCAGGCTCTCGGCCAGACCAAGCCGCAGCCCCTGATCCGCAGGCGCCAGCACGACCGCCCGCTCAAGCGCCGGTAGCGCGCGCTCGGACGCCCGCAACTTGCCGCGGTAGATATCCTGCGCCTCGCGCGCGTAGGCCAGCACGGTGGCCGGGTCGGTGACGTGCTCGCAACCGTCGGACAGCAGTTTAGCGAGCGGCTCCCAGCCCTGGTCGGCGCGATAAAGCTCGCCCAGCTGGGCGCGAAGGGTGACTGCCGCCGGCGCATCGATCAGCGCCCGTTCCAGGCATGCCACGGCCCGCTGGCGCCGCTCGGCCTTCTGGTACGCGTGAGCCAACTTCAGCGACACCTCGACACGCACACCAGCCGCCACGACCGCGAGGCATTTTTCGAGCCAGCCGGCCGCCACGAGCGCCTCGCCCTTGTCTAGATAGAGCCGGCCCAGTGCCTCCAGGGCCGCGGGCAGGGGTTCAATGGCTGCAACCTTCTCGTAGCAGGCGATGGCGCGATCGCGATCGCCAAGCGGCTGTTCCGCCAGGACCGCCAGACGCGCCCACATGCGGGCCGCGCCGGCGCTGTCGCCACGCTCCTGCAGGCGGCGCGCTTGATCGTCGAGTATGCCGGCCAGCTCGGCGTGGCGAACCTTGGCTTCCAGAACGCCCGACAGCTTGTCGATCGTGGCCTCGTGGCCGGGTTGCTCTTCGAGGTTGGCGCGCAGGATATCGACACGGTTGCTCTTTTCTTCAAGGCCGGCGGCGATCCGCTCGATGTCGAGCCGGAGGGCGAGCCGCCGCTCGACGCTGGTCGCACGTCCGAGTTCCTCGTGGCGCAGGGTCAAGAGATCCGGCAGCCGGTTGTCCTCCTGATACTGCTGCGCCAGACGTGCGAGCAGTTCGTCGTCAGTGAAGTCCTCTTCCAGGATCTTGCGGTAGATCTGGATCGCGCTCTTGCGGTCGCGCAACTTGTCGGACGCGATCTCGGCGGCTCGCCGGCGCAAGGATCGCACCGCGTCCGCCGGCAACGGCAGGCGCGTGCCGTCGAACAGCAGATCGATGGCTCGCACCCACGCCGCGCGATCGGGGCGGGCTAGCAACAGATTGACCATCTCCTCGATCGCCCAGAGAGCCGTTGCTTCGGGGACGCTCTCGCCCTGCGCGGCAACGCCCGCGCGCAGCAGGCGCGACGCCCGATCGAGCAGGCGCGACAGCACCGACTCGGCCAGACCATCCGACGCCAGAATCCCCAGCGCCAGCCTCGCGGCCTCGTACAACGAATCCAGATCGCCGGGATTCCCGTCGGCAAGCTCGACCAGCGAGTCGTAAAGGGCGCGCCCCGGCGCCTGCCGCTGCACGTCCACCAGGCGGCGCAGCAGCGCCGACTCCGCAACCTCGATCCGGCCGGCTTCCGCCGCGACGCCATGACTGCGCACAGCGTGGCGCCCGGCCCGCTGCAATGCTGCCTCAGCCGCCCGGGCGCGCTCTGGCCGCGAACCCACACCGTGGCTCTCGTGCCAGATCGCCACCCGCGCCTCGAGATCCCGCGCCAGGGTCGCTTCGAGCACGCGGTTGCCGTCGCCAACAGCGGTGACCGCGGCGCTCACGGCTCCGGCGAGGGCGTCGAAAGCGTTCGCCTCAAGGGCCAGTTGCTCGACCAGCGGCACCAGCTTCTGCTCCAGGAGATCGCGCGACACCGGCGCCGCCAGCATCGCCTCGGCCGCCACGTTCCAGTGACCGAGCCGCGCCGCCAACCGCACCACCGCCTCGCGCAGGGGCGAATGCGCCGGGTCCAGAATGAACGCGGCCCGGTACGCTTCAAGAGCACCGGCATTGTCGCCCAGACGCGCCTCGAGGATGGCACCCTCGCCGAAGCGTAGGTGCGCGATACGGAACGTCTCGGTCGACAGCCGATCGGCCGCCGACCGCAACGCCAGAGCCGCGCGCGGCCAGGCCGGGATCTTCTCAGCCAGCCGCAAGATATCGCGCTCGATGGTGACGAACTCGGGCACCAGCGGGAACGCGCGCGCCAGGGTGTCGAGCGCCGCCACGGGATCAGCTGCGCGCTGTTCCTGCACACGCGCGGTCTCTTCCAGGATCAGCGCCCGCGCCTCGTCGTTGGCGGCGAGCGCCAGCCGGTGCTCGACCAGTTCAAGCGCCGCGCGCCAGTCGCCCGTGCGTTCGTAGGCCCACAGCAACGCCGCCACGGCGCCCGCGCGACAGGTCGCGTCCGCGAGCAAGGTACGCAACCCAGTGCGCGCGCCTTCGTGGGCGGGATCGGCCTCGAGCGCCTGCCGGTACCAGTCGACGGCGCGAGCGGGGTCAGCGAGCTTCTCGACCAGCGCATCGCCGACCCGGGCAAAGTGCGCGGCCAGACGCGATCGGTCGCGATTGCCAGCTTCGGAAAGCAGTTCGGCCAGATCCGCCCAGCGGCCCGCTCGCGATAGCAACTCGGTCAACGCGTCGACCGACTCGACGTCGGCGCCAAAGGTCTTCTGCACCTCGATCCAGGTGTCGATAGCCGAGGCTTCGGCCAACAGGTCTGTGGCCTGGATGCGCGCGATACGCACCAGATCGCCGCGGCGCTGGGGATCCGCCCCCAGCGTACCGATTCGCCGGCGAAGTGCGTGCACCAGCAGATCCCAGCGTGCGGTGCGATCGAGCAGGTCCACCAGTGCGTCGATGGCCTCGCGATCCGCGCCGTCGAGATCGAGTCGCCGATGCCACGCGGCCACCGCCCGATCCACGTCGCCGGCCCGGTCCGCGAGGCGCGCCAGTTGCCCCAGCACCGCCCGGCGCTCGGCCCCGTCGGGGGCCAGAGTGGCCAGCAGCGACGCCAGTTCGTCGAGCGCGGCGAGCTGCTCGCCGGGATGCTCCTCTGCGTCGGGCAGCCGCCCCAGCAGTTCGGCCAGCCGGCGGGTCGCGGGCAGGCGCAGCGACGGCTCGGCACCCTTCTCGCCGTGAGCACGGCGATGGAAACCAAGCGCCGTCCGCGCGTCGCGCAGCTCGGTCTCGTGGACCCGCGCGGCCTCGAACCACAGCTCGACCCGGCGCGCCGGATCGCCAGCCGCCTCGGCCGCCGCCGTCAGACCCTTCGCGTACAGGGTGAAGTCGTTCTGCAGCTCGCACAAGTGGCGTAGCCGTTCCTGGACCTCGGTCGAGCTCGGGTCGATACCCATCAGCACCACGAACGCGGCCATCGCACCCGCGTGATCGCCCTGCGCCGCCAACCGGTCGCCGGCCTCGCGATGCAGATCCACCTGCTCGTCCGCAGTGGCGAAGCTGAGCGCCGCCTGCAGCGCCGGTACGATAAGCGCCCCACGTCCGGTGGATTCGTAACGGCCGCGGATAAGCGTAAGGGCCTGCCGGCGCACCGGCACGGGCGCATCCTTGCGCCGCAACACCTTCTCAAGGATCGCCAGCGGCTCGCGATCATCCTCGATGTCAGCCAGCACCATCTTGATCTCGTCGAGCGCCAGCCCGGCGTCGCCGAGGTGTTCGAGCGCGAGCGTGGCGATGCGCAGCCGGGTCAGCAGCGATTCGGCAGGCGGCACGAGGTCAAGCCGCGTGCGCAGCAGGTCGATCAGATCGGCCCAGCGTCCTTGCCGTTCGAGCAGGCGGGACAACTGGCTGGCGACATGGGCGTCCGCCGGGGTCAGCTTGCAGAGTTGCTGCAAGTAGCCGATGGCCCGATCGATATCCCCGGCAAAGTCCTTGGCGACATTGGTGGCTTCTGACAGCAGTTCCTTGCGCCGGCCGAGCTCGTCGACGGCGCCGAGTGCACGGTCGTATACACCCAGGAGATCGGCCCACTTCTCCTTGACCGTGTACAGCACGGTGGCGCGGCGAACCGTCCAGTCGGCGGCCGGATCGGCCTCAAGCATGCGTTCGAGAATGGTACCGAGAGCGTCGTCTTGGGCGCCGAACCACTCTTCGTGAAACCGAACCGCCCGCTGCCCGAGCGCCATGACCAATTCAGGCGGCTTGGAAAGCTTAAGCGCCTTGCGGTAGCCGTCGGCGGCTTCCTCCGGCTTCTGTGCGGCGCTCGCCAGTTCCTCTACCTTGTCCCACAACTCGGCCCTGTCGGGCGCGCGCTGCGCCTCGCGTAGGGCTACGGCAAGATCGGCTGGGTCCTTGCGGGGGGCGCTCATGGCTCGGGCTCCTCTGGCGGGTGAACGCGCGTAGGAGCCCCGAGTGTATCGGGAGATGCCCGCGCCGGCTGAGGGATTTTCCCGACGCCTCCGTCGATCGGCTGACGGGGGCGTCCTCGCCTCCTGCCGCCCGTGCCTTGACTGGTGACTGCGCGGCTCGGAAGATGCCGCACACCGTGAACGCCCCTCGTCAGCGTGGGCTGCGCATTCTCGCCGCTGCACTGGCCGGCGCGGCGGTGGCGGCGTGCCCGGTCACGGCTTTTTCGGCCGAGCCGCCGGCCCGGGTCGCCCTGGTCTCGGTCGCTTTGCCGCGTGCCCTGCTGCGGAATCGGATCGCCTTCGAAAGCGCATTCGTCAAGGGCCTGGGTGACGGCGAGATCGTAGCGATCCCTCCCGCCCAGGTGCGATCAAGGCTGGCGTCGCTGAACAAACCCGAACTTGCCAGCTGCGATACGCTGGCCTGCCTGGCGGCGCTGCGGCAGATCTTCGGTGCGCCGTTCGTCGCGCGCGCCGAGGTGGTGAGCACGCGCCAGCGTAGCGCCGTCACCGTGAAGGTGCTGGACACCAGCGACGGCCGCGAGTTGGCCGCGGAGACCACAGAGTGCCGCGCCACCGCGCCGTGCCCGCCGCTGGTCAACACCGCGGATACCGTCGCCCACCAGGCGAGCCGCAAGGCCGCCACCGAGATCCGGCTGGCCGCCAAGCTGCGAGCGGCGCCAGTGGTGGCGGCGCCCGCAGCGACGGCGGCAGCGGCGCAACCGGCCGGGGTAGCGACGGCCGAAGAAGCATTGCCTGCAATGCCGGCGGCCGGTCTGCCCGCCGCGCCTGCCCCGGCTGGCCTGGCGTCGTTGGTTCCGAGCCCGCCCATCCATGCGCCAGCGGCCGCCAGCAAGCGCCCACTCGCACCGTGGCTGCTGCTGGCCGCGGGCGGCAGCTTGATCGTGGGCGGCGCGGTGCTGTTTGGGATCGACGGCGATGGCGTCGACTGCCGAGACACAGCCGGCGGACGTAAGTGCGACAGATCCCGCGACACGCGCCTGGCTGGCATCGTGACCGGCGGATTGGGACTGTTGGGCGTGCTCGTCGGAGGAGTCGTACTGTTCCAATCGAGCCAGGGAACCAGCGTGTCGATCGGGCGCGGCGGGGCTGCGCTACACGGGACCTACTGACACGAAGCAGGAACCTCGGTTCGCGTTGTGGGCATGTGAGAGAGTCCAGCAGCTCATGCGTAGATACGTGGCGGCGGTCGTGGTCGTTCTGGTCCTCGCTGCCTGCAAGGGGAACGGCGGGGCTAGCGGAGACAACCAGGACAGCGGGACTAGCGGGGACGGCGGGGACGCTGCAGCAGCGACCTGCCCCGCGCGGGCCGGGCCACCGGAACAGATCCGCGACACACTGGGAAACCGGTTTGGCTACGGCTGCGGCGAGAGCTTTTGCCGCCTCACCAATCTGCCAGAGTCGCCACCCCTGGTCTCGTCCTGTCTCGGCAAGCCCACAACAGAGGACCTGGGCTACGTGTTTCTATCGACGGGGCGGTTAAGCCGGATCTGCGAGGGGCCCTTCTCGGGGATGGATTCCTTCACCCTGGACTCCGCGAGCTGCCGCCCCGTCGCTTGCGATTGTCCAAGGGATTGCCCCTTGGGCGGCGCGTGCCGCAACGGACTGTGCCAGAGGCCGTTCGGCGCACTCGATCAGGAGGACGTCATGGCGCTGTGCCTGGCGGCGGTCCCCTGGCCGGCGACTTGCGAAGACTGGGTACGGACCCTTCTAGGCGAGCGCGGTACCCTGCTTCGGCAAGCAATCGCCGCCTGCGCCGGCAAAGCAAGCTGCCCTGTGCCAGCGGATTGCCGGCAACCTTGACCGCTGAGGCAGCGCTCGCAGGAGCCGTCAGTCCAGAATCGGCGCCACAGCGGGCTTGCCCTTCGACGACGCGCGCCGCGACGACCTACCAACGTTTTTCTTGTGGTCGCGGCCGGTCGGCTCTGGCCCGGCGGCGGCAGGGGGAGCCGGAATCGGCGCGGCGAAAGCGGGTTTCTCGGGGGCGGGGACTGGCGCCGGCGCGGCCGTGGCTGGCTTGGTGTTGGTTGATGGAGCCACAGGCGATGCCGCCGTCGCGGGCGGCCGGGGTTTTTCGCTCCCGCGCAGCGCCAGCGTGGCAGCGACGGCTGCGATCAGCATGGCCGCGACCACTACTATCTTCTTCCACGGCGGCCCCGCGCGCATGACAACGTCAGCGGTGGTCGCGTAGTCCCGACGCGGCGCCTCGGTCGCCGGCCCGGGCGGCGGATCGGGCGGCGGCGTCGCTGGGCGGGCCCGCGTGCGGGTCGCCGGTAGCGGACCACTGCCAGGCTCGGCCAGACCTGCTGTTCCGGTGGGTTTGCCCGGCGGTGATTCGGGCGTACCGGCTCCCGCGACCGCGACCGCAGCTTGAGCGCCCGACTGCACCGGCGGTCCATCACGATCGAAGTAGTCGGACCACAACAAGCGACGCTTCAGCGACGCAAACGGCAACAACGCGCGGCCAAGCGCGTGCACGCTGGCGAAGCGATCCTCGATCTTGGGACTCATGGCGCGGACGACGGCGGCCTCGAAGGCGGTGGGCAGCTCGGGGACGATGTCCCGCAAGGGCGTGAACTTGCCCTGGGTTATCGAGTGCATGACCAGGTAAAGCGTCTCACCGTCGTGCGGCCGGCGTCCGGAGGCGCATTCGTAAAGGATCACACCCAGCGTGTACTGATCGCTGCGCGGGTCCAGTGGCCGTGCCGTGACTTGCTCGGGCGACAAGTAATGGGTTGTCCCGATGACGGTGCCGGTCCCGGTCAGGTTTGACGCCGCGATCTGGTCGTCGACGATCTTCGAGATGCCGAAGTCCAGCACCTTGGGCACCACCTCGCCAAGCGGCGTGCGCGCGAGAAAGATATTCTGCGGCTTGAGGTCGCGGTGAATCACGCCGACCTCGTGCGCGGCGAACACACCCGCGCACACCGCCAGCATGATGTCGGCCACGCGATCGAGCGGCAGCCGCTTCTCCTTCTCGAGCAGCGCCGCCAGATCCTCGCCGCGCAAGAGTTCCATCACCAGATACGAGGCGCCCGAGTCGGTGCCAAAGTCGGTCACGTCGACGACGTGGGGATGGTTGAGCCGCGACGCCGCCGCGGCCTCGCGCAGGAAGCGTTGCTGCGCCCGCTCGTCGTCCACTTGTGCGCCGGTCAGGGTCTTCAGCGCCACCGGCTTGCCGATGCCGGTGTGCACGGCCTCGTACACAGCACCCATGCCGCCCGACCCCAGCAGCTTGATGATCTTGTACTTGCCCAGTTCGGTGCCAGGGTCGAAGTGCCCTTTGGCCGCGCCAGCTCCGGTCTTGATCGACCGCGTCGGTGGCGTCACGCCGACCTTGGTCCCGCCGGGCGTGGTGCTCGCGGGTGTGGTGCTACCCGGCGTGGCAGCTTCAGTGGCTGCCGAGCCGGCGGACTGCTTCGATTTCTCGTCCGGCAGGCTCATTGTCGACGCGGGCGCATGCTAGCCCAGGCCTGACCAGCAGACCAGGCAACGCCGGGCCATGTCGAAAACCTACGGTCACAGCGTATCGAGCGGCTTTGGGCACTCCGCGCGAAACTTGCAGGCAGCACACGGGCCGCCGCTCCAGATCCGATCGTAGTAGCCCTGGATCTCGTCGAGCAGGACGTCGTCGCGGGACGTGAAGCCCAGCTCGAAGTTACGGCGGCCCTCGCCCCTGGCGCCCAGGCCCGCGCCGGTCCAGTTGGCGCTGCCCAGGTATGCGAGCCCGCCGTCGACCACCACCGCCTTGAAGTGCACGCGCGGGCACAGACGCAGTTCGAAGCCGCCCGGGGCACGAGGTTTGCGCAGGCCGGGCTGGCGGCGCAGTTCTTCGCGGAACGGCCGCGACGGCGGCGAGGCGTGCAAGATGCGAATATCGACGCCGCGCCCTACCATCTCGGCCATCACTTCGAGGATGGACCGAAACTCGCCGCGTGAGCGCATGGTGCGGCGCCGCCCGGGCCGGGCGCGCGTGTCCTCGACCATCAGTTCCTTCAGGTTTGCGGTGGCGATCCAGACGCTGTGCCGGGCGCCCATGACAGCGTCGATGACGTGATCGTAGTGGGCACGCCCGGCGACCAGCGCCAGCGCGACCGGACGGGTGCCGCGCAAGAAATCCACCGCGGGTCACACCATGCGGCGGCGCACGCGCTCGCCCAGGCCGTCGCACGCCGCCTCGATCTGCTTCTGGTCGATGCCGATCATCACCGACCCCAGCGCGACCTGCGACTCGCACAGCTTGTCATCGACGGTGCCGACGTACATCCCCATGGCCTTGACCTGCGCGTTCGCCAGTCGCACCAGGTTGGTGGCGCAAAGAAAATTCTCGGACTCGTAGCTGCTACCCGCTTGCCCGACTGCCGCCGCGACCGTGGCCGGCAGTTGCCAGCGGCGAGCCAACGCAACGCCGACGCGGCGGTGGGTATGCTGCACCAGCCGCACCCAGGTACCCGAACCAAACCAGCTGATGGTCTGCCGCCCCAGCAGACGCTGCTCGGCTTCGAGCAACATGGCCGCGACAATGGGCTTGCCGATGTCGTGCAGGAGGCCACCCAGGTACACGGTCTCCGGATCCGTCGCGCCCGAGAGGGTGACCAGATCGCGCGCTAGGATGCCGACCGCCACCGAATGCTCCCACAGCCCTGCGCAGGCCGCATTGATGGCCGGATCCCGCGAGGTGAACACGGCGCTGGCAGAGATCTCGATCAGAAACGCGCGCAGTGGCGCAACCCCCATCCGGGTGACGGCGTGGAGGATCGTCGTCGCCGGCTGACGGCTGGCCAGCGCGGCGCTGTTGGCCAGGCGCAAGAGCCGCGCCGCCACCACCGGGTCGGGCTCGATGACGGTGGCCACGTCGGCGAGCGCCGCACCGTCGCGGCCGAGCAACGCCATAGCCTTCAGCACCACCGACGGCAGCGACGGCAGCAACAGGTCATCGGCCTCGATGCGCTGCAAGACCGCCGTCTCGACCTGAAGGGCGGTGGCGCGCTCGCGTTCCGACAATGGTGAATTCATGGCAGAGGCCGGCGACGACCGCGCCCGGCGCACCATGAGGTTAACTCCTTCTGGTCCGGCACGCCCAGTTCCTCCCCCGCCCCCGTGCGAAGCAGTTCGCCCTCAACCTGGCCGACCTGGCCTGGCTCGGGCACAATGACGGCCGTCGTGTCCGACGGCCCCCCCGAACGAAGCACCGAGCAGCGCAAGGCTGACCATCTGGCGATCACGGTATCGGGCGCGGCTGCGTTCCACCGGCCGACCTTGCTCGAGGACGTGCACCTGGTGCATTGCGCCCTGCCCGAGCTTGCGCTCGACGAGGTTGATCTGTCGGCACGGCTGCTGGGCCGTGACCTGCGCGCGCCGGTGATGCTGACCGGTATGACCGGGGGCACCGAGGAGGCCTCGGTAATCAATCGCGATCTGGCCGTCGCCGCCGAGCGCCTGGGCTTGCCGTTCGGCCTCGGCAGCATGCGCGCCATGCTGGAACGACCTGATCTGGCGCGCACGTACGCCGTCCGGACAGCGGCACCGTCGGTGTTCCTGCTGGCGAACTTCGGCGCAATTCAACTGCACGCCATGACGACCGAAGCCGTGCGCGAGGCGTGCAGCCGCGTCGGCGCCGACGCTTTGTGCGTTCACCTCAACTCGGGACAGGAGCTGGCGCAACCCGGCGGCGATCGCGACTTCCGCGGAGCGCTGGCGGCAATTCGCCGGATCGTCGGCGATCTGGGCCTGCCCGTACTGGTCAAGGAAACCGGCTGCGGCATCTCGCCCGCCGTCGCGCGCGCGCTGGAGGCCGCCGGCGCCGGCGCCATCGACGTCTCGGGCGCAGGCGGCACGTCCTTCATCGCGGTCGAAGCCCAGCGCGCCACCGGGGCCCACGCTTCGCGGGGCCGCGAGCTGTGGGACTGGGGCATTCCCACCGCGGCCGCCATCGGCTGGCTCGGCGACACCAAGCGCGCCGGCCGCCTGGCCGCCGATCTGGTGGCGTCGGGCGGCATCCGCTCCGGACTAGACGCCGCGCGCGCGCTGGCGCTCGGGGCGCAGATCGTCGGCGTGGCGCAACCGGCTCTGCGCGCCGTTCGCGAAGGTGGGCTCGACGGGGCCGTCGCTTTCCTGCAGTCCATCATCGACAGCCTACGCGCGGCGTGCCTGCTGGCAGGCTGCCGCCGCGCCGCCGATCTGGCCAGCACACCACGCGTGATCACCGGCGAGCTACGTGACTGGCTTGCCCAAAGGCCCGCCTGATGCCTGCCGAGGCAATGGCGAAAGACCCAGGCGCGACAACGACCACTGGCTTCGCTCACGGCAAGGTGATCTTGCTGGGCGAGCACGCCGTGGTGCACGGGGAGCCCGCTCTCGCGGCCGGCATCAAAGCCGGGATAACCGCGACAGCCACCAGCGGCGACGGCCGGCTCGACGTGCCCGCCTGGCAGCTCCACGCCCGCGCCGGGGACGGCTCGCCGGCGGGCACCGCGCTCCACCGCCTCCTCGATCGCCTGCGCGCGCCCGCGCTCGATTTCGCCATCGACGCGCAGATCCCGTCGCGTGCTGGACTTGGCAGTTCGGCGGCGCTTGCCGTCGCGCTGGCCCGCGCTGTGGCGGCACGCACCGGCGCAGCAACGGCCGATGTGGCAGCTGCGGTCACCGCCTCCGAGTCGGTGTTTCACTCGTCCCCGTCGGGCATCGACGCCGCTGCGGCAGCTTCGGGCGCCGTCGGGCGCTTCCAGAAGGACGATGGCTGGCGCCCGGTGGTTGTGCGCCAGCCGTTCGATCTGTGCGTCGGCCTGTCGGGCCGCTCGCGTGATACCGCCGCGCAGGTCGAAGCGGTCGCCGTGCTCTTGCGGCGCACCCCAGTGGCACGTCGGCTGATCGAATCCCTGGGCGCGTTGACCGACGCTGGCATCAAAGCGCTCGCCGCCGGCGACGTGGACGGGCTGGGCCGGCTGTTCGATCTGGCGCACGGCCTGCTCGCCGGACTGCGCGTGTCGTCGCCCGAAATAGAAAGGCTGGTGCACGGGGCGCGCGCCGCTGGTGCCGTGGGTGCCAAGCTGACCGGCGCGGGCGGCGGCGGTGCGGTGATTGCGCTCGGGCCTGGACACGAGTCCGACATCCTCGCGCGCTGGCGTGCTGACGGCTTCGACGGCTTCGTCACGGTGGTGGGCGGTGATTGACCACCCCGCCCTGCCCGTCGCCAGCGCGCGCGCCGGCACCAACATCGCCCTGGTCAAGTACTGGGGCAAGCGCGACGCCGCGCTCAACCTACCCGCGACCGGCAGCCTGTCGCTCACGTTGGGCGAGCTGGGCAGCGAAACCACCGTACGCTTCGCCCCCGACGCCGGCGGCCCCGATGGCCGCGATCGCGTGACC
>JANPCZ010000219.1:0-21861 GCA_031431215.1 Myxococcales bacterium | reverse complement strand
CTACTCGGACCCGGAGATCCGCTTGATACTGCACGCAGCAGGCCGCCTCGGGCCTCCAGAGACGTCGCGCGCTGACACGTACCGGACCCTCTTCGCGCTCTTGGCCACCACGGGGCTTCGCATCAGCGAGGCGCTCGCGCTCGCATCGGCGGCACACCACCGCCAGGCGCGGTGATCGCTACGGCGCCACGGTGAGCTTCGCGGTGCCGGTCTTGCCCTGGTAGGTCGCGTCAACGGTGCTGATGCCGCTCGAAACGCCGGTGGCCTGTCCGCGCGAGCCATCGACGTTGGACAGCGCCGCGACGGTGCGCATGCCGGCGAGCCAGGTCACGAGCTGGGTGATGTCGTACGACGATCCGTCGTCGTAGGTGCCAGTGGCGGTGAAGTTGATCTGCCCGCCGACCACGACCGTGCCGTCCGACGGACGCACTGTGATGGTCTGCAGTTGCTGCGCACCCACCGCCACCGTGGCGGTGCCGCTCGATCCGAGCAGCGTGGCCGTGACCGTGGTCGTGCCCGCCTTGAGCATGGTCGTGAGGCCCCAGCTACCAGGGGCGTTCGACACTGACGCGACGGTGGCGTCGCCCGAGGTCCAGGTCACGGCATCGGTGACCGTCAGGGTGGTGTTGTCGCTCATCACGGCGGTCGCGGTCAGGGCCAGGCGCACCCCGACGGGAACCGATACGCGGGCCGGGATGATCTGGATCTGACTTATCGTTGCGGCTGTCACCTTCAGCGTCGTCGTGCCGGTCTTGCCGAGATAGGCGGCGCTGATCTTGGTCGTGCCGGCGGACAGCGGCGTGGCCCGCCCACGAGATCCAGGGGCGTCCGAGATGGCCGCGACCGCTGGGTCCGAGGAAATCCAGGTGACAACTCCGGTCAGGTTGCGCGTGCTCAGGTCCGAGAAGATGCCGATGGCGGTGAACGGCACGACCACGCCTCGAGGAACCGATGAATTGCCAGGCGTCAGCTGGATCTCGCTCAGGGTGGCGTCGCTGACGGTGATCGGCGTGTCGCCTGTGATGCCACCCAGCGAAGCCGAGATCCTCGCCGAGCCAGGGCCGACCGCGGTGACAGCGCCGCGCCCACCGACGTTCGACACCGCAGCGATCGCTTCGTTGGTCGAGTTCCAGGTCGCCACGCCGGTCAGCGTGCGATGACTCCCGTCCGAGTAGATGCCGACGCTCTGGAACTGCTGGTTCAGGCCCTTGGGCAACACCGAGTTCGCCGGGGTGACCTGGATCTGCATCAAGGCCGCGTCGCCGACCGTGAGATTGGTCGTGCCCGTGATGGCATCCAGCGTGGCGGTGATCTTGACCAGGCCGGGCGATACCGCGGTGGCGACGCCCTTGCTGCCGACCGCGTTCGACACCGCCGCGACTGCCTCACTGTCCGAGTTCCAGGTCACAAGTCCAGTCAGGAGCCGGCTTCCGCCATCGGAGTAGATGCCGACGGCGTGGTACTGCTGCTGGATCCCCCGCGGCAGTGTGGTGTTCACCGGTGTCACGCTGATCTCGGTGAGCAGGGCGTCCGTGACGGTCAGCCGAGCCTGACCCATCATCCCGCCGGTGGTCGCCGTCACCATGACGGTGCCCGGTCCAAGCGCCGTGAGCTGCCCACTGGAACCGTTGGCCGTGGATATCGCCGCAACCGCGCGGTTGCTGCTTTGCCAGGTGACCTGACCGGTCAGATTGCGGGAAGTGTTGTCCGAGTAGATGCCGACCGCCTGGAACTGCTGGCGCGCGCCCTTCGGGATCGAGGCATTCACCGGCGTCACCTGGATCTCCGTCAGCTTGGCGCTGGTCACCGTCACCATGCCCGAGGCTGACACACCCATGTACGTCCCCGTGATGCTGGTCGTGCCAGCACCCAGCCCGGTGGCTTGCCCGCGAGCCGCCCCGTTCGACACGTCCGCCACCACGCTGTTGGCCGATAGCCACGTGGTCACACCCGTCACATTCTGATTGCTGCCGTCGTCGTAGATCGCGATGGCCTGGTACTGCTGCCGCTGCGCCACGACCAGCGTGGCCAGCACCGGCGTGACCTGCAACTCGGTGATCCTGCCGGCCGCCACCGTCAGGGTCGCGGTATCGGTGAAGCCCATCGCAGTCGCGGTGATGGTGGTCGTTCCTGGCGCGAAGCCGGTCGCGCGCCCGCGGCCGCCCGCGTTCGACACATCGGCGACGTTGCTGTTCGACGACGACCACGTCGCAACGCCAGTCAACCCACGCGGGATGCCGTCGCTGTAGAGACCCGTTGCAACGAATTGAGCGCCCTGTCCCACGCGGGTGGTGGCGAGCACCGGGCTGACACTGAGCGCAACCAACCGGGCATCGCTTACCGTCAGCAGCGAGAACGCCGACATGCCTTTCCAGGTCGCCGAGATCTTGACGGTGCCCGCGGCGATGCCGGTGGCGCGGCCACGATTCGCCGTGCTGGTGACGATGGCGACTGCCGGATTCGACGTGCTCCAGTCGGCCATAGCCGTGATGTCACGCGTGCTGAAGTCCTGGAACACGGCCAGCGCCTGGAACACATGGACCGCGCCGACCAGGATGGTCGCCGTGAACGGTGTCACCTGCACGTCGATAAGCAAAGGGTCAGCACACGACAGCAGGGTCGAGTCGGTGCGGCCCTGATAGCTCGCCGTGATCGTGCTGGTGCCGACCGACACGCATCGCGCGGTGCTGTTGGCGGCGATGGTCGCGACCGCGGCGTTGGCCGAAGTCCAGGTCACGTTGGCGGGCAGGGGGCGGGTGGCGCCGTTCGCATAGATCGCGGTGGCGACGAAGTTGACGGTCTCGCCCGGGTGCAGGTTGGGGTTGACCGGCGTGATCCTGATGCCGGTGATGTCGTCCTCGAACACCGTCAGCCGGGCCGTGCCCTCCTTGCCATCGAAGCGACCTCTTATCGTTGTGCCACCGGGGTTGACCGCGGTCAGCAGGCCCTTGGTCGCAGCGGCATTCGACACCGTCGCCACCTTGGTGTCGTCAACCGAATAGGTCGCGAGCAAGGTCACGTCGACGGTCGATCCGTCGGCGTACAGCGCAGTGGCCCTGAAGTTCTGCGTCTTGCCCGCGGGCACCATCGCCGAATTCGGCTCGAGCATCACGCCTACCAGCGCGACGTTGGCGACCGTGATCGAAGCCGAAGCCGATTGTCCTGCGTAAAGCGCTGACACTTTCGTCGTCCCGGCCGAAAGGCCCTTGACCGTTCCGGCCGTGCCGGAACCGTTGGCCACGGCTGCGATCAGCGGGTCGGCCGTCATCCAACCGGCAGCCTCGGTCACGTCGCGCGTGCTGCCGTCGGAGTAAGTCGCGGTTGCTGCAAGAACCAACGTTGTGCCCACCGCCAGCACTGCGATGGCAGGCGTGATGGCCAGGCCGGTGACCGTCGCCGTCGTCACGGTGATAGCCGCCATCCCGGTGACACCGCCAAAAGTGGCCAGCACGCGGGTCATGCCGGCCGACAGCCCGGTCGCGAGTCCCTCGCTGCCCGGAGCGTTCGACACCGAAGCGATCGCGTCGCCGGCGGACGACCAGGCGACCGTGCGCGTGAGGTCGACGATGCTTCCGTCTGCGTACATGCCGGTCGCGTTCAAGCCCTGCGTACCACCGCGCGGCACCGTCACCATGTCGGGTTTGACGACAATGGCGCTCAGGATCGCAGCGTACACGTTGACCACCGTCGAGCCAGAGACCGCGCCGAGGCGCGCGCTGACCAGCGCCGATCCGGCAGCCAGCGCGGTGCCGTTGCCGGGCACGGAAGATCCCGAAGACACCGCGAACACCGCGGGCGCATCGGAACTCCAGGTGGCGGCGGCCGTGATGTCGGCGGTACTGCCGTCGCTGAACACGCCAGTTGCGGTGAAGCGCGTGCTGGTCTTCACGGGCACCATCGGATTGGTCGGCGTGACCTCGATGGCGGTGAGCGTGGCTGGTGCGACGGTGAGTCGGGCCTTGCCCATCACCCCCGCCCAGTCGACCGAGATGCTGGCGGTGCCGGTCTTGACTCCGGTGGCGACGCCGCCCGCTCCGGTGGCGCCGTTGCCCACCGTCGCTACCGCCGGATCGCTCGAAGTCCAGGTCGCGATGGTGGTGACGTCGACCTTGGTGCCGTCCATGAACAAGGCGAACGCGCGCAAGGGCAGCTTGAACGTCACCGCCACCACCGGATCAACCGGCTCGATGCTCAAGGTTGCGAACGCCATCGCCGGCGTGACGACCAGGCGGGCGCTGGCTCGCTGGCCCATCACCAACACTGTCACCGCGACCTCGCCCGGCATCACCGCGCGCGCGGAAGCGCCCATCATCATCACGATGCCGGCGGGTGCCGCCGTCCAGATCGCCATCGCCGAAAGATCGCGCTTGGTACCATCGGCGTAGCGACCCGTGGCGACGAAGTCGATGGTGGTTCCCACGCCGATGGTGGCAAAGGCCGGCGTCAGATCCACGCCCACCAGCATCGCCATCCCGCCAGCGTCGCTGGGCGCGGCGTCGGGGCGCACAGCCCCATCAGCGGCATCGGATCCCGCGTCGGGACGTCCAGCTTCCAGATTCACGTCAGGGCCCTCGACTGCAACGGGAGCGTCCCCGCGTGCGTTGGCACCGGCGCCGGCGCCGCTGGCGTCGATGATCGTTGCTGGGCCGCCCCCGGCGTCGCCGAAGGCTCGGAAGACCTTCAGCGGATCGCGCCCGCAGCCGGCGCCCAACACGGCCAACCAGCACAACACCCGCAGCCCGAGGCCAGAACGCATGAGGTTGCTCCCGCTGTTGTAAGTCAACTAAGACAGTCGGCGGCAGGAGGCCGTCGGCCTGGCTCAAGTTAAGGCAACTCTGCTCGTCCGCACAGTGCGGATTCCACCTGGCGGGCGCGCCACGATGTATCTCGAGCCGTCACCCGTGACAACGCGGGGGAAGTGCCTTCAGGGCCACTTTTCGGCCCAGCGCCCGTCGCGTCGGGAATGTCCGATAACCTCTCCGTCAACTTGGCGGTCATCGGCCTCAGATGATGCCCGAAAACGCCGCCGCTGCGGGCAGGGGAACCTCTTCTGAGCGACTGCTGACAGTCCTCAAGCGAGGAGGCTGGCCGTCGACGGAGAAGGCCTGCGCCGGGCGCGTGGTTTCCCCGAGCAGGTCGCGAACCGTGTTGTCGTATTCGACGCGCGTCAGGCGCAACATCAATCCCAGCCCAGCGTCGGTGGGACCGTCGCACGGGATCGGCGGCCTTGTGGCGGGCTGACCAGGCGAACCAGTCGGTGCGCCCACCGGGCCGGGGACTCCAGGCTGTGAGCCAGCGACCCCCGGGTCGTCGGACGTCCCGATATCACCTGCGCAGGCGGGAGCGACCAACAGGAAAGCGGCGACACGGCTAAGTCCCCTCATCACTGTTGGCCGTTACTACCCTTGTTGAGGCCACGTAGTTGCCGTACCTCAAGTAGCGGCCCGTCTTGAAGGCTCCGCCGCAGCCGCCAGCCAGCACCACCGGAATGCCGCGCTTGGTGACCGCACCTTGTTATCCCGAGGCGGACGAGGGTAGGCTGGCCCGTGAGCGATGCTAGCAGCCGATGAAATCAGAGCGCTCGCCGCGGACATCGAGTCCGATCGGGTGGAGCGGACCGTTAGCACGACAGACACGGACAAGTTTCGCGAGGCCATCTGCGCGTTTGCGAACGACATGCCCGGTCACGGGAAGCCGGGATACTTACTCATCGGGGTCGAGGATGGCGGAGCCATCCCTGGCGTTCAGACATCGAACCTCGACCAGTTCCTGAGGAAGCTGTCCGACCGCCGCGATGACGGCAAGATCGAACCCATTCCCTCCATGGAGGTCTACAAAGTCGACGTCGCCCCCGGCGTGGTCGTGGTCGTGGTCGAGGTTCACCCGGCGGACGCGCCGCCGGTTCGTGCCTCGGGGCGCATTCACATCCGCGTGGGGCCGCGCAAGGCCACCGCCGGTCGTGAGGAAGAGCGACGCCTGACCGAGCGGCGGATCTCGCGGAGCTCGGAATGGGACGGGCGACCTTGTCCAGGAGCCACGGTCGCGGACCTCGCCATCGACGAGATCCGCTCCGTCTACTTCCCCAGCGTCGTTGCGCCGGACATCCTCGCCCATAACCAGCGCACGCTGGAGGAGCAACTCGCATCGCTGCGCCTGTTCGATCCGGGGGCTGCTGGTCCCACGAATGGGGGTGTGGTTGCGTTCGGACTGGATCCCCTGGGTTTCGTTCCCGGGGCTTACGTGCAGTTCGTGCGCTTCGAAGGCACCACGATGAGCGATGCCGCTTCGGACTCCCGGCGAGTGACGGGAAGCCTCGCGACCCAGTTGCGCGAGATCGAACCGCTCCTTCGCGCGAACATTCGAGTGTCGCGGGTTGCTGAAACCGAGCTGCGATTCTCGGATCGACCGGACTATCCCTTGGCCGCTCTCCGCGAGCTGGTCTTCAACGCCCTCATGCACCGCAGCTACGAGGTTGGCAACGCGCCTGTGCGCATCTTGTGGTTCTCCGATCGCATAGAGATCCAGAACTCGGGGGGCCTCTACGGCCACGTGACGCCGGAGACGTTCGGCACCGTGCCGGCTTATCGAAACCCGGTGATCGCTGGCGTCATGCACGGCCTCGGCTACGTGGACAAGTGGGGAACCGGTGTGGCGCGCGCGCGGGCAGCCCTGAAGGCCAACGGAAACCCATTGCCCGCTTTCGATTTCCAGCCGTCGGTCTTTCAGGTGACCGTCAGGGTCGGGTCATGAAGACGATTGCGCTTTTCAACAACAAAGGTGGGGTTGGCAAGACCACGTTGGTCTATCACCTGGCACACATGCTGCCGCGCGTGGGCGTGCGCGCTCTGGCCGTCGATCTCGATCCACAGGCCAACCTGACTTCTGCTTTCTTCGACGAGGAAGCCCTCGAGCCTTTGTGGGAAGACGGAGCCGGGACCATCCTCGGGACGATCGATCCGATCCTCACCGGGACCGGCGACATCAGGCCCGCAGAGCCGATCGAGGTTGCGGACGGACTGCACGTCCTGCCGGGGAACCTGGGACTTAGTCGGTTTGAAGATCGTTTGGCGGATTCCTGGTCGAAGAGCATTAACAACGATGAGGCGGCTCTGAGGACGACCACAGCGTTCTTCCGCGTGATTCAGCAAGCCGCCCTGGAAACGCGCTCGGACGTGGCGCTTCTCGATGTCGGCCCGAATCTCGGTGCGATCAACCGGGCTGCGCTTCTCGCAGCAGATTACCTGCTGATCCCAATGGCGGCCGACCTGTTCTCTCTCCAGGGTCTCAGAAACCTGGGCCCAACGATTCGCCAGTGGCGCCAACAATGGGCCCGCTTTCGCGCCTTCATCAAAGCGCCCTTTGATTTGCCAACCGGGGACATGCAGCCGGTCGGTTACGTCGTGCTCCAGCACGCCATCCGCCTGGACCGACCGGCGAAGCACTTCGCCCGATGGATGTCTCGCATCCCGGGCGTCTATAGCGAGGCCGTACTGGATCAGCAGGCGCCGCCACCGGATCCTGACCCTGCCCTGCTGGCGACCCTGCGCAACTACCGGAGTCTGATGCCGATGGCCCAAGACACGCGCAAGCCCATGTTCGATCTGCGCCCGGCGGACGGTGCGATGGGCAGCCACGCCGCGCTGGTGAGGACGTGCCACGAGGACTTCGAGAAGCTGGCCCGGAAATTGATCGAGACCATCAACGAGTTCTCCCTGATAAAGGCCACCAGGCCGGACTCGGCCAGGGTTCCCTAACTGATAGCGTAGGCCTGAGCGGACCGACGCCTGAAGAGGCGGATCGCCGACGCACCGCGATCACTCGGGAAACCGACGCAAGGCCGCGTCGCGCCTGTTGTTTCCCCGAATGAGCGCGGGACAGTTCGAGTCCCTCTGGGGTCGCTACTTTCTTCGCAGTTTCAATCTGTTAGGTGCCCTGCACGAAGTGCTCCTTGCTGCCCGCTCATCGGGCAAGCTCGGAAACGGACTCAGAAGAGTTTCAGCGGTTATCACTTCAGAGTAGATTTCAGAGCTGTGAGGCTCGACGATTTTCTCAGACGCCCCGAGGGCAAGACCCTGGAGTTCAAGCGCGACCTGTCCTCCCCTGACGGCGCGCTTCGTACTTTGGTGGCGTTCGCCAATACGGCGGGGGGGACGCTCCTCGTCGGCATCGAAGACACAGGTGCGCGCGTCCGAGGCGTGGCCGATGCCCTGGAGACCGAGGAGAGGATCGCCAACCTGGTGAGCGACACCATCGTCCCGCGCCTGGTGCCCGAGATCGATATCTTGCCGTGGCGCCGCACCAACGTCCTCGCGGTCCAGGTGCATCCGAGCCCCAGCCGGCCCCACCATTTCAAGAAGGACGGTATCGAGGCCGGCACCTACGTGCGCGTTGGCTCGACCAACCGACGCGCGGATCGCGAACTCATCGACGAGTTGCGACGGTTTTCTCGCGGCGAGCCATTCGATGGGACACCCATGCTGGAGCTCGACTCGGAAGCGATCGACTTCAGAGCTGCTTCCGAGTCGTTTGCTCCCATCCGACGCCTCAAGCGAAGCGACCTCGAGACGCTCCGACTCGTGACCTCTCACCAGGGCCGAAAGGTGCCCACCGTGGGCGGATTTCTCATCTTCGGCAAGGACCGCGCACGCCGCTTCCCGGATGCATGGATCCAGGCGGGACGGTTTCGGGGAACCGACAAGGCACACATCGTTGACCATGCGGAGTTCCGTTCCTATCCGCCTTTGGCTGTCGTGGAGGCGATTGCCTTCGTCGAGAAGCACGCCATCCACGGGATCTCGATAGACGCTCCTCGCCGCGTGGAACGGTGGAACTTGCCACCCGTCGCTGTGCGGGAAGCCATCATCAACGCCGTCGTTCACACCGACTACTCCCAGCGCGGCGGGCCCATCCGCGTATCGATCTTCGATGATCGGCTGGAGGTCGAGAACCCGGGCCTGCTGCCCTTCGGCCTGACGGTCGACGATTTGCACCAAGGGATCTCGAAGCTGCGGAACCACATCATCGGGCGCGTGTTCCACGAACTGGGGCTCATCGAGCAGTGGGGCAGCGGCGTCCAGCGCATGACGGCCGCTTGCCGCGAGGCGGGCCTCGACCCACCGATCTTTGCGGAGTACGGGAACCGGTTCCGGGCCACGTTGAACGCCGTCCGATCCACGCCCAGCGCAGTTGATCCCGCGGATCGGAAGATCTTGGATGCGCTCAAGGTCAAGGAGGGGCTTCCCACCCAGGCCGTGGCGGTTGTGATCGGGTTGTCGTCCCGTGCCGCGCGCACGAGGTTGGCGAGGTTGGTGGCGCTCGGGATGGTGCGCGAGATTGGCACCGGCCCGAAGGATCCGAGGCGCAGGTACGTGTTGACGGGCTCGATGTAGGGACGTGCCCAGGCGTGAGTGCACGTTTCAACGTCAACCGAAAATGTGCGACGCAAGAGCTGAGCCCAAGGCAGGTACTCGCATCTGTGCGTGGGCGGTTTGGCCGGAGCCTGTGGTGGTTCTCGATCGGACGCCGGCGCGGGTGGTGGTGGCACCACGAGCGCTCGCCATTTGCTGGCGGGCGCTGTCCTCTAGTCAGTCCTCGACAAGCGACGGGAGGGCGCCTTACGATGCCCTCGCATGAGATCGCGGTTCCCTTCACTTCATCGCGGGAGGCAGTAGATGACGAGGGTAGCGCTGGTGTTCCTGGGGCTCAGTCTGGCCGGCACGCTCGGCTGCGGCGGCGACGACAAGAGTGATGCGCCGGACGGCGCCGCGGGCGCCAGCGGCAGCGCCGGCATGGCGGGCAGCGGCGGTACGGCGGGTAGGGCCGGCGCCGGGGGCACGGCGGGCAGCGCGGGAGGAACGGCCGGAACAGCCGGCTCCGCGGGCATCGATGGCGGTAGCGCGGACGCGGCCAGGGACGCGCTCCTCGCGGTCACGGACGTCCCCGCGGTCACGGATGTCCCCGCGGGCGTGGATGGCGGCATTGCGGACGCGGCCAGGGATGTGGTCTCGACGGTCACAGACGGCGCGCCGGGCGCCATGGACGCGCCGACCTCCGCCTCGATGAAGATCACCAGCGCCGGGGGCACGCTGACCGCCGGGGGCGCCACGCTGACGATCCTGGCCGGCGCGCTGGCCGCGGACACCACCATCACGATGACGGCCTCGGCGCCCGCGGACACGTTGCCCGACAAGAGCTCGATCGTTGGCCAGGTGTTCGACCTGGGCCCGAACGGCACGATGTTCACAAAGGCCGTGGCCCTGACTCTGCCGCTCGTCTCGGCGGCCCCGGCCGGCAAGGTAGCGGTCGTGTCCTGGCTGGACGCCAAGACCAACACCTGGATGGATCTGCCCACCACAATCAGCGGCAGCACCGTCACCGGTCAGACCACGCATTTCACGCTGTTCGCCGCGCGCCACATCGCATCGAATGGCGTCCTGGCGTGCGCGTGGGAAGGGGCCTGCGCGGGCAGTCTGGTGGGCACCTGGGACATCACGGATGCGTGCGGAAAGAACGTCAACGGCATCTGCGGCCTGGCGGACACGGCCAGCTTCGTCGAAACCTTGAAGGGCAGCGCGGCCACACTCGCCGTCACCGGAGACAAGTACACCCTCAGCGGCACGGTGGCCGTCCGCGCGCTGTACAGCGGGGCGTGCATGACGAAGACGCTTCGTTCCATGTCCACCGACTGTTCCGACGTACCGCCGCTCCTGAAGAAGTTTCTGATGGTCACGGCCACGTGCAAGGGCTCAGCGGCCGCCGGGTGCGACTGCACCTTCGATCAGACCGTCGATGAGAAGGGGACCATCAGCGGCAATCAGCTGGTGCGAGACACCAACCCGGTGGGCGAGACGCAGGTTTCCGAGGCGTGCGCCAAGGACACCACCATCCAGGTCCGGATGTCGACGACCAAGATGGAAGTGGGGGAATGGCAGGTGTCGACGACCGTGATTTCCGGCAAAAAGAAATAGGCTGCCCGGGCTACATGAGGCGAACCTTCTTCGCATTGGCGGCCGCAATGTTGCTGCCCGCCGCCCGCGCACAGGCAGCCTCAAGCGCCAGCGTGGTGGTCACCCCGCAGGATCCGGCGGCCAGCGACTTCGCTCGCCGCGCCGGCGTCGATCCGGCCAGCATGAAGGCGCAGATCGAAGGCGAACTCGACCGGCTGTTTCAGGTCGGCCGGCTCGAGGACTACCTGCGCATGGTGGGCGACTCGAACGCCTTCACCACCAAGGGCATGGGGGTCGACTATGCGACCAACCTGAAGTTCGCGATGATCGGGGCCGCCGCCAACGTCGCAGTCAACGCCCGGAGCGCCCTGACCTCGGAAGACGCGCGGACCAAACCTCCCATCGCGGCCCTCACGACCAACTTCACTCTCATGGGCGGGGTGAACCTGGGCGCCATTGGCCTTCACGAGGTCACGCTGTTCGGAAACTATTTCAAGCAGGACGCCAAACTGGGCGATGACTTCAGCGGCAGCCTCTACAACTGGGGTGCGCACGGCCAGATCAAGCTCCTGGGCCCGAACCAGGAACGGGCCCTGAGTGCCCTCATCCAGTGGGGCGGCATCGCCATCACCAGCGGCGTCGAGCACTCGCGCACCGAGCTGCGCCTGGGCAAGAAGTTCAAGCGCGACCTGCCCTTCGGCTCGGCCGGCGGCTTCGCGATCGCCGTGGGCGCCGACAGCAGCAGCCGGTTCAACGTGAACATGGAGACCTACAGCGTGCCCCTGGAAGTGACCACCAGCCTGCGGCTCTTGACCCTGCTGACCGCCTACGGAGGTGCTGGCTTCGACTGGCAGATGGGCGGCGGCGCCGACATGAGCATCGACGTGGGAACCCGCCTGTCCGGCAAGGTGATGGGCGAGGACACCGGTGATCTCGGCGAGGCCCACGTCACCGCATCGGCCGACGCCCCGCCGTCGCGCGGGCGCCTGCGCGCCATCCTCGGCCTTCAGCTCAATATCGCCGTGGTCAGGCTGTTCACCCAGTTGAACATCGCGCGGGATCCGTTCCTGGCCAGCGTGGCCTTCGGTGCGCGGGTGGCGTACTGACCGCGATACCGGGGTGGTCCGGCTCGCTCTCCTTCACGCCGCCGCCCCGGGTAAGGTCGCTGCCGCACCGGCGAGGCTCCCGGAAGGGACCAAGGGTTGAACCTCATCAGCATCGTTGGGAATCCTGCCTATCGGCACGTTACCCGGCCCGGACGGTCCATGCCGCAAGTACCGGAACTGATGGCGTCTCGGTGGTGGCTCGGATGATGCAGTAGTCCGGGACAGGCGGCGCAGCGGCACCGCGTCGGCACCCTCTGGTTCGAAGCGCGACATCCTCGCGAGATTAGGTAGGACGCAATGGCTAACATGGAAAGTCTGTTCAAGAGCACCGCCCGTAAGGCGCATTGGAAGCGGTTCACAACCTTCGCCCGTGCGGAGGATGTGACCCTCGGGCAAGCCGGCCGCATGACCCGAGCATTGTCTGCTGTCGCAGCCTTCGCCGTCGTCGCCAGCCAGCTATTGGCCTGCAAACCCAGTATCTCGACGTCCCGTTCCGCCGCGGTGCTTGCCACCGCAGAGAGCTTTGCGGTCCTCGGTGGATCGACGGTGACAAACACAGGTCCGACGACGATCGTCGGAGATGTGGGCATAAGCCCGGGCCTCGCGGTTACCGGCTTTCCTCCCGCCATGGTGACGGGCGGTGCGATTCACGCGGGTGACGCCGTGGCGCTGCAGGCACAGGGGGATCTCACCAGGGCCTACAACACCCTCGCAGGACAGTCGTGCAGTCGCGACCTGACCGGCCAGGATCTCGGTGGCCTCACGCTCACGCCCGGCGTCTACTGCTTCTCGTCGTCGGCCCAGTTGACGGGAGCGCTCACGCTCGATGCTCAAGGCGATGCGAGCTCGGTCTTCGTCTTCCAGATCCGGAGCACGCTGACGACTGCGGGCAATGCCTCGGTGCTCGTGAAGAACGGCGCCCGGAGCTGCAATGCATTCTGGCAGGTCGGCAGCTCCGCGACCCTAGGAACCGGGACGCAGTTCGTCGGAAGCATCCTCGCGCTGACAAGCATCAGCCTGACAACCGGGGTCCAGGTATTCGGCCGAGCGCTGGCACGAAATGGCGCCGTCACGATGGACACCAACCACCTTGACGTGGGGGCGTGCGCTGACGAAGCAAGCGGCGGTTCGACGGATGGCACCGCGAACGGCGGTGGCGCCGATGCAAACACAGAGGACGCCCCTTCAAAGGACGGCGGTGCGACCGACGGTGCCCAGAGCGGGGGCGGAGCTGGCGGCAGCGCTGGCGGCGGCGGCGCTGGCGGCGGTGGTCACGCTGGCGGCGGTGATCACGCCGACTGCGTGCTCTGCGGAGGCACCCATGTCGACCTCAAGACCGATCACGAAAACTGCGGCGCGTGCGGCAAAGTCTGCTCCTGGAACTTGCAGTGCGTGGCTGGCTCGTGCATCTGCACGGCGACGACGTGCGGCAGTATTTGCGTCAAAGTGGACGAGAACCCCAAGAACTGCGGCGCCTGCGGGCATGTCTGCACTGCCAACCAATGGTGCGACCATGGATCATGCACGTCAGTGTGCGCGGGAACCATTTGCGACGGCTGGTGCACCAACCTCATGAGGAATCACGACGCGTGCGGAGCCTGCGGGCACAAGTGTGGATCCGCCGAATCCTGCAAGGGTGGCGTCTGCGTCTGCATCGGCACGATGTGCGGATCGGCCTGCGTCGACCTGACTTCGAGCGCGATCGATTGCGGCACTTGCGGCCACGCCTGCCAGGAGAGCGAATGTTGCACCGACAGTAAGTGCGTCCCGCTTAACCACTGACGGGTCGGAGCCCGACGGCCAGGGTGGGCTTCCCATGGCGTCTGAATGTCGAGCTGGGCACGCCAATTTCACCAGTGACCCGGTCAGCTACGGTTTGGGGGTCGCGGCCCGGATCGGCTGGGCGCCCCCGGCATCCGCTGGCGAGCCGGGCAGCGATATCGGCTGCTCGGGGCCGGGGGCGTGCTTGCCGCTGTCCAGGACTGCGAGCATTGCGTGGCCGTCGACCGCGTGCTGCATGGATTCGGCCTCAGGATCGACTCGGTTGCGCACCATCGGAAGGTCGCGCCGAAGCTCCTCGACAAGAGCGATGAGCTTCGCGACCTTCTGCTCGGTCAGCAGATTCACCTGAAGATCCAGATGCGCCCGTTCTTCGGCGTGGCGGGTCTGCCGGTTCTCGGTGATGAGGACGAGCGTCGTCATCAGCAGTGCCAAAAGCGCCACGCAGCCTTGCAGCCAGAAGAAGGGCGGCGGATCGATGGCGGCTCTGCCGAGGAAGCTTGGCATGGCCACGTTCAGCCACGCCCAGCACAGCACGATGATCACGACCACGTACAACGTGCGCGGCCTACCGAGCGCCGCCGTGATCACCTCGACCACCCGCTGATGCTTGCCGATGCGGCGCTCGGCCTGCGCTCGGATCGAGGCTATCGTCTCCATGCCTTGAACAGTGCGCTCGGAAGCCGGTGCCGGTTTCTCCGCGGCGGCGGTCATCTGAGGACTGGTCGGAAGACGGCCGGGTGGCATCGCTCCTCAGGATGTCATGAGATGACGTGCTGACCGCAACAAGCTCTCCTTGCGCGCCGCCGGCGCGATCGTCCGGTTACTGGGACTGGAAGGTGGTGCCGGCAACTGCCGGCACCGGCAAAGCGCAACGGCCAACCAAGAACGCCAGCATGCGACGCATGCGAAAGGGCGTACCGGTGATGAAGAAGCGCCAGCCCACCGGGGCCGCCGCCAGCACCGCGATGAGGATGTAGCTGGTGCGCGTGCCGGCCACGAACAGCATCGCCAGCGTCACCACGCCCAGGATCACCGCCAGATCCGGCTGCAACAGCACGCCAGGGCAAACTTGGCCAGTTCCGACGGCTGGAACGACAGCGGCCCAATGCGGAACCATCGAATGGGCGATCTCGCTCGGTGACAATTTGCCGATAAAGTGGCGTTCTGTCACCTTGCGCGTCCAACCTGCCCCGCATCTTGCCCGAAAACCCCGCTGCCGCGGCTTGTTCCGACCACTGTCAGGAGACGATCCGAATGTTCAGGTACCACGCAAGATTCTGCGCCCGTGTTAACGTTCGTCCGTGAGCGAGGAGCACCCGCCCACTAGCCTCCGCCGGCCATCCTACGCACCTCCACTGCCCGAAAAACTGCACCTAGTGGTGGTCAGTGGACCCGACAAGGGGCGGCGGCTAAACGTCGAATCCCGGGTCTACGTCGTGGGCAAAGATCCCGACTGCGACTTCCCGCTCAGCGATCCGACCATCTCGTGGCGGCACCTGGAGATCGATCTGCTTCCCGACGGAATCGAGATTCGAGATCTCGGCTCGACGAACGGCAGCTTTTACGGCGGCGCCCGGTTCGAACGTATTCAGGCCGGCGTCGGGGCCTCGATCGCCATCGGTGACACCGAGCTGCGCATCGAACCAGCGGTCCGCGCGGGCGAGGAGGAGACCTTCGGCAGACTGCGCGCCACGAGCGCCATCATGAAGGACATGCTGACCCGCGCCCGCCGCGCGGCCGGGACCGACACGACGGTCTTGCTCGAAGGCGAGACCGGCACGGGCAAGGAACTGCTGGCCGAGGCCATCGCGCAGGCGTCCTTGCGTCGGGACAAGCCCTTTGTCGTGTGCGATCTGGCGGCAATTCCGCGCTCGCTGATCGAGAGCGAGCTGTTCGGTCATCTGCGGGGATCTTTCACCGGAGCCGATCGTGATCGCAACGGCGCCTTTGCCGACGCGCATGGAGGCACGCTGTTTCTCGACGAGATCGGCGAGCTGGACCTTGAACAGCAACCGCGCCTGCTGCGCGCGCTGGAAGCCCGTTCGGTCAAGCCGGTGGGTGGGAGCGACTATCGGAAAGCGGACGTGCGGGTCATTGCCGCCACCAACCGCGATCTGGAACAAGAGGTGCGGACCGGGCACTTCCGGCGCGATCTGTATCACCGCCTTGCGGTCGTCCGCATCGCTCTGCCGCCACTGCGTGAGCGGCGCGAGGACATCCCGGCGCTGGCCCGCTATTTTCTCGAACAGACCGCCAGCGCGCTCAAGCGACGCTGCCCCGATATTCCGGCGACGGTCATGGCGGCACTTGGCAGCTACGACTGGCCCGGCAACGTCCGGACGGGCCAGCGCCTGGGTGCCGCGGTCAGCTCCTCGATGACCCGAGTCACCTCGGCTGCGAATTCGACCGCCCGATCCGAGTGCTCGCGGTACCAGAGCACAGCCTCGCGCAACTCGGCGCGGGCTTCCGGGTGCAAGAGGTCGCCCGGTTCAGTCGCCACGAGCGAGCTTCTCGATCTCTGCCCGAACCTCCGACCAGGGCACGGGCTTCACCATGCCCGTCTCGATGTCACGCGCCCGGCGCTCGAGCTCTCGGGCGAAGTCCGAGCCGACCTCAGCCGTTCCGAGGCTGGCGAGCATCTCGTGAGCGATGAGTTCGCGTTCCCCCTCGTCGAGGCCCAGCGCCTCGTCGATGATCTCCCTTGTGCGTCCCATTCCGACAGTCTAACGCCGGACCTATTCTGCGCCCACCCCATCGCCTCGTCGAACAAGCACATCGCAAGGTCGGTCTTCCCTTTCCGCAGCAGCACACAGGCTTCGAACGTGATGCCCAGCGCCTGACTGTCTCGGTCCCCGTAGCGTCGACCGAACTCCACCGCCTGTCGTGCCTTGGCGGAAGCGGCGTCGAGATCTGGTCCGGCCATCAACGCCAGAGCCTCGTGCGCGGCAAGATGTCCGTGCTCACGGCAGTCGGGGCGGCCCTCCAGGTGACGGCGCGCCTTGGCCAGCCATCCACCCGCCGCAGAGAATTTCCTGCGCATGACGTCGTTGACCCACAAATCGAGTGCGACCATGGCGGCCATCTCGGGCTTGCCTTCTTGCTCGAAAATTCCGTGAGCCAATTGAAATGCGTCTATGGATGCCTGCGGGTGCCCGGACCACAGGGCCGCCGCTCCCAGCGCCGCCAGATCGTCGCCCTTGGAAAGCGGGCACGACGAATGCGCTTGTGTCAGCACCTGGAAGGCTGTCTTCCAATCCCGTCGGGCCACCGCCCTTCGCCCTTCGGCGACGGCCCCCGACAAATCCGCGCTGACTGGTGTTGGTTGCGCGGCACTGCTCGGTGCTGCGGGGGCAAGTTCGGCCGGTGTGATGATCCCGCGCACGATGCACTGGTTCGCCAGCTCCAGGCGGCGGTTCTCGACCTCGGTCCCGATGTCGAACTTGTCGTACAGGCGCAGCAGGTGCTGCTTCACTGCCGCCTCCGAAACAAAAAGCGATTCCGCGATCTGTCGCACCGAAGCCGGCTCGCTGAAAGCCGATCCGCTCACGCTGGGGCGGGCAAGCTCAGTCAACACGTCACGTTCGCGACGCGTCAGCTCAGGTGTCCGTCTGACCGAAGCCTTCACCGGGCGGCATCATACGCGATTGACTTCGGCACCAGCCACGGGAGGAACGACGGGAATCTCCGACGAAGAAGAAGATGCGATCCGATTCCCGTGACTCGGTTCAACGTCTTCCATGAGAACCAATGGCGGCACGGTTCTCAGCACGTCTAGCGCAGCGAGTCGCCCGGCCCGAAGACCGCTGTCGCAGGCGACAGCGCCGGCGCGAATCTGGCGGAAGGAAATGTCATGAAGTGCCGCAGTTTCGGCCCTGGTTTCGGGAACTCTGGAGGGGCCCGGACCGCCGATCGGTAGGACACAATCGCCGGAACGGATGATTTCACTCGGAGAGGGACACCTGCGGCGGGCGGATCCCGTCGAAGGCTAAGACCTCTTCAATGGCTGCCCTCCGTCAGTGATAGTATCATACGACACTATCCGATGGCCCGATCAGCACCCTACCGCCCACCCTTCCAAGTAACGCCTCGGGCGCTGTCGCTGTCGCTCGACATCATGACAATGGTCGGCCGGTACGAAGGCATGATGAGCCCGCGGCCCCAGCCGAAGCTGCGCAAGGCCAACCAGATCCGGACCGTGGTAGGCAGCCTGGCCATTGAGGGCAACACCTTGTCGCTAGAACAGGCCACCGCCGTGCTGGACAACAAGCGCGTGACTGGGTCTGCCCGGGAGATCAGGGAAGTGCAAAATGCCATCGCGACCTACGCGCGGGCGTCGACCTTCAGGCCAGGTAAGGAGAGCCACTTGCTGGAGGCTCACAAGGGTTTGATGACGGGACTAATCAAGGACGCTGGGCGCTACCGAACCGGAGCCGTCGGCATCTTTGCCGGCTCGCGGGTGACGCACGTGGCGCCCCCCGCAGCGCGCGTCGGAGGCCTCGTCCGGGACGTGCTGGGATTCGTCGAGAGTGACAAGGAAATCCACCCCCTCGTGCGGTCGGCTGCAGCCCACTACGAACTCGAATTCATCCATCCCTTCTCCGACGGCAACGGCCGGGTGGGCCGACTCTGGCAACACGTCGTGCTTCTTCAGGCGCACCCATTGTTCGCCTTGATCCCGGTCGAGTCCGTCATTCACGCGCGCCAGGAAGAGTACTACCGGGTGCTCGGGGAATGCGACCGGGCCGGCCAGTCGTCGCGCTTCATCGAGTTCTCGCTGTCGACGATCCAGGATGGCCTTGCCACCTTCCTGAACGACTTGAGGCCGGAACGGGTGACGGTAGATGATCGACTAGAACAAGCGCGCGCGGCCTTCGCCAATCGCGACTTTTCCCGCAAGGACTACCTGGCGCGGTTCCCAACCCTTTCGACGGCCACGGCCAGCCGGGATCTGCGCCTCGGCGTCGATGGCAAGCGTCTCAAGAGGGTCGGGGACAAGGCCCTGTCTCGCTACCGCTTCAGCCCCCACCGCAAAGCCTAGTCCCCGCAGATCGGCCGTCGGAAAGGCGAGCCGGTTTACCGCCCCATCGCCCGCTTGAGCACGACGTTCCCGTCGCGTGCCGCCATTGCGCCGACATCCATCAGGCCGCCTGATCCACCACCATGAAGAAGGTAGCGAAGAACCAGTCCGCTCAATGGCCGCCGGCACTGGTGGCCAGCGTCCCGGTCCCGCCCTCAGGCGTAGCGGTGCTCGAAGGCGTCTTCGAAGAACGCGACCTCGGGCGGGCCCTGCACGCCAGCCCGCTGCATGGCCGCGCGCAGATCGGGCGAGCTTCCGTAGCTCTTCGCGCTCGCGACGTCGCCAACGCGGTTCACAATCACCACCAGGTTCGGATCGGTGGCGTCGCGGTGAATGCTGTAGCCGAGCCAGCCATGCTGCCGGCGCGCGGGGTCCATCTCGTCGAACACTTTCTTCCATCCGTCGAAGTCGGCCACCCGGTGTTTCACGATCATGGTTGCCATGTGATGTCTCCTCTCGTTCGTGGTTTGAAGCGGCGGCCGTTTCGGTGACTCCGTGACCGTCGCGTGAAAAGCACCCTACGACCTACGCATCGCCGCGGGAATTCCCGAAAGCAGCACAGCTGCCGTGCATTTCTGCACGGTCGGCGCTCGTGCGATGCTGGCGGTCTTGGACTGGAACGATCTCCGCTACTTCCTGGCGCTGTGCCGTGCCGGCAGTTTGGCCGCCGCGGCCCGCACGCTGAAGGTCGAGCACACCACGGTGAGCCGCCGGATCGTCGCGCTGGAAGCCGCGTTGGGGGTCAAGCTGTTCCTGCGCACGCCTGGTGGCTTCAAGCCGACCGAGGCCGCGCAGGACATCCTGCCCTTCGCCGAGGGGGTCGAGCGCGCCGTCACCGCCGTCGAGCGGCGCATCGGCGGCGGCGACGCGCGCGTTGAGGGCCGCGTGCGGGTGACGACGTCCGAGGGATTCACGGGTTTCCTGGTCCAGCGCCTGGGCAAGCTGCGCGAACGATACTCACAGCTCATCGTCGAAGTGTTGTCGGGGAACCAGTCACTGAATCTGGCCCGCCGGGAGGCGGACCTGGCCGTCCGCATGATGCCGACCACGGATCCGGATCTGCTCGCGCGCAAGCTGACCGAGATGGGCTGGTCGCTCTACGCAACCGACGGCTACGGTGCCGCGCACGGGCCACTGGCCGACCCACGCGATCTCCGTGGCCACGACATTATTGACTACGCTGGCTGCTCGACCGGTAAACCAGATAGCGGGTGCCGCGCGACGCCCAGGCCACTAACACGCTATTTCGCCCAGGGGACCCACCCGTTCATTTTCATGATCCCGAAGCCACGTTCGGCCCAGCCCTTGTGGCCCTCTCTGTTCAAATGGTGGTCGTCCTGCATGGGAAACCCGTCGGTTGAGATCACCGCGGCGAATTTCGTCTTGCTGGGCACCAGCGCAATTTGCGGGATGCAGATCTTTCCGGTCGGGGTGTCGGGCGCGTAGACGCCTAGGGCATCAAGGGTCCAACCGCCCACCATGAGGGGAATGTTGGGGTCGCCCAAGTCGGTGCGCATCTCTTCGGCCAGGCCAACCAAGCAGTCGGAGAACTTCATCTGTTCCGCTTCGGTCGAGTGGTACTCGGTGATGTGTAACATGGTGAAAATACCGCCGAAGGTGACTTTGCCCTTGAGCTCCATCGCCCGGTCCATGATCTCGTTGTAGAAACCCGTGCCCGCACCCTTTCGATATTGAACGCACCAGGGGCCGCTTGAAGCTCGCCCGATCGATACCATGTAGGAGTCGGGTGCCAGGGCAAGCGCAGTACGGAGGATCGCCATGCCCGGCCCGGTTTGGTTGGGAACAGTGTTGCCCGCCGTAGACTCCTTGGCGGGGCTCCAGACGCCGCCCTTTTGGTACATCCAGAGGTGCGGGTCCGTCCCGTGGAAGTAGGAATCGAGATCATCAGGCTTTGTCGCGCGGCCCATCATGTCCGAATGACCAAGGTGAATGAAGGCGACCACCTTCTCTTTGGGAACTTCCTTGCCGCCGATGTTGATGGTCACGCCCGACGGTGGAGTGACCGTGCGATCACCCGCGTTCGTGTCGGGTTGCTCTCCGCCGTCCGGCGTGGAGCCGCCAGCGCCTGACCCGGCGTCGGCAATGCGGCCGCCACCGCCGCCACCACTCCCGCCGGTTGCAGTGCCAGTGCGCGTACCACCCGCACCAGCCATTTTGGCGCCGGATGGATCCTGTTTCTCAGTGCCACAAGCACCAAGACCGACCAGAAGAGCGGCGAGACCGACCACTAGGGGCGAACGAAGAATCGCATGGGCACGTTTCATGGCTAGCTAGGTGCTCCTCTTTGGTTTCTCAAATCGAAGGGAAAACGATTGTTCAGCGAGACAGAAAACCAGAAGCGGCAAGCAGCGCAACGAGATTGTTTGACGCTGCGGGGGAGGCGTTAAGCGCGGCCGCCGCCCGACGCTGGGACCGACACCCGCCCGCGGCGGCGGGGTTTTGAGGCATGCTCTGGCGCGGATGAGGCCGCCAGTTTACGGAAGCGGGATCATCGGACAATTGCTGAACGTCAACTACAAACACCAACGCGACAGACGCTGGGCCGAAAAGTGGCCTTGAATGCGCTAGCGCAGCCCTTCGGCCGCAACCAAGGCGGAGCTCCGCCCCGCACCCGGCGAGGGACAAGTTCGTCGCGCAGCACACCGACAAGATCAGCGGCACCCTTTCCTGCTTGGACCGGATGCTGTTCCGTCCGCCGGCACTTCGTGCGTGACCGGACATCGGAACGATGGCAATCATCTGCCCATGAACGCAACATCGGCCCGCGCCGGAATGTTATTGCTCGCTACTTTGCTGGCGCTGCCCGACGCTGCCCAGGCCGCACCGCCTCGCCCACGCAAGACCGCGGTGAGCATCGACGGCGACATGTTCACGATCAACGGCAAGCCGACGCACCAGGGCCAAAAGTACCAGGGCCATAGGATCGAAG
>JANPCZ010000218.1:0-27929 GCA_031431215.1 Myxococcales bacterium | reverse complement strand
CTCCGCCACCCACGCCCGATTGCTGGCGACTCCCGGCCTGCAAGTGACGATCTCGCTGGAGGACCAGTCTCTGTCTCTGCCCGACGGTACCACCGTCAAATGGGCGCCCGGTTCAGTCGACACCTTCGCGCGCTACTGCCTACTAAACGGCACGGACGAACTGGCCTTCCTGCTGTCGCACGACGCGAAGATCGCCGCGTTCGAAGCGCGCTGACAGTGATTGCGAGGCACCGCTCAATCCGAAAGGTAAGCGGCGATCGCCTGTTCAAGCGCCTGCATCTGCGCTGCATCCAGCTTTCCCGCAATGCTCAGGATGCGGCTCTTCTTGAGCTGTCGCATCGCCGGAACGATGGCGAAGCCCGATGTCTTTGAGCCGCTGGCCTTCACGCGCACACGCAGCGGAAGAATCTCGGGTGGACGCGACGACAGTGGAATACCGACGACGCTGTCAAGGGTCAGATTCTGCGTGGAGTTCGAAATGATGATGGCCGGGCGGCGCTTACCCATTTCGGGCGGGCTTGCGTCGGTGAGATCGACCCACACCACGGTCCCGCGTGTCATCGGCGTCTCCGTCGTGCCCTCGGCGCGGCATCGTGGTCGAGCGCGGCCGACGCCCATGTGTCCATCTCCTTTGCCTCATCGGGGTGCCGGCGCAGAAAAGCATCGTACTCCGCAGCGGCGCGCGCCATCGTTCTACGCCGGATCTCGGATTCGAGGAGGTCTCGGATGAGAGACGTCAGCGTGGTACCAGCTGGTTTGATGCGCCGCAACTCGCGCAGTATCGGACCATCTAGCTTCACGGTAGTGGCGGACATACCAGAAGCGTAGGTGCTGCTCAGGCGTTGGGCAACCCCTTCGCGCGCGACGACCATCGCTCGCGAGACCCGACCGGGCCGGCAAGACGCTGGCGAAGCCGTGGGTGACGAACGAGCCCACCGCCTCGACGTCACCGTGCGCCAGGAAATCTGAGCTACTTCTTCGCGCCGGCTGCCGGCGCCTGATTGGCCGAGAACACCTGGATCGTGAGCATCGACATCTTCGACCCCTTGCTGGTGCGGAAGTGCGGCGTACCGCGCGGGATGATGACCAGATCGCCTTTCTTCGCTTCGACGATCTTGTGATCGCGCAGGGCGGGGCCGCGCCACTCGCCCGGGCTTACCTCGTGAGCGCCGTTCAGCGATCCGCCGATATGGAACGTGGTCTTGCCCTCGAGGATGTAGATGATGTGGTCCTTGGCGTCGTGCACCTCGGCGGCACCCAGCGCTGAGTCCTCCTCGTGGGCCAGCGCGACCGTGTACGGCACCGGCGCGTCGGCGACGAAATTCGCCGACTTGGTCGCACCCTGCAGCGTCTTGTCGATCTCTGCGAGCCCGGCGGCCGCCTTGATCACGTACGGCAATGCGGGCGTGCTGGGCGCGCGCGCGGCGGCGGTGGCGGCGGCGGCAGGGAGGGCGACGGCTTTGGTGGCGGCGGCCCTGGAAGCCGACCTCGGTGCGAGTACCAAACCACCGCCAACGAGGACCGTTGCCAGGAGTGCGAGTCGTGCGGAGCGAGACGATCGAAGCATGCGATGTCCTTTCGTGAAGAGAGAGCGCCGCGCACTTTACGACATTCACGCGAAAGCGGGCGGCCCCTACCCACGCGGCACCGGCCGTGACGAGTGCGGTGCGAAACGCGTACACTGCCACCATGTTTTCGCGACCCACCCGCTTGTTCGCCGCCCTGCCGGTCCTGCTTCCCCTGGCGTGCGGAGCCACCGACGACTCGCCGTGGCCCAACCAGTTCGGCACCCAGATCACCAGCGACGCCACCGAGAGCGCCGTGTACTCCGAAGATGCTCGCGCCCTCTACTACATCCGTGGTTCGGGCCGTGCGATGAATCCGGCGGCACCCGCGGTCATTGCCATGGAACTTGGCACCAAGCAGAGTCGGGTGCTCACGACCGAACCGCGCAACCCGCGACGACTCGCGCGCAGCGGCGATGCCGAGGGGCTGTACCTGCTGGGCGATTCGGCGGGCCAGACGGCGCTGTTGCGCCTGAACCGTGGCGACGGCGCCGGCACGGAGATCGCGGCGCCCGTGTGGTTCTTCGTGCCCACTCGTTTCAGCGACAACGTCGCCTTCCAGACCCGCGACAGCGAGGATCTGATGCTGTACGAACACGCCACCCGCAAAGCTCGCAAGATCGGCACCGGAGCGCCGCTGTCGTTTTCGCCCCAGGATGACTTCGTTCTGGCTGCCGGCAAGACAGCCAAGGCCTCGGCGCAAGAGTTCTTCCTGCTCAATGTGTTAACCGGCGAGACCACGCCGCTTTCCTGGAAGGGCACGCTGCACGTAGGTGATCCGGTGCAAAGCCCGCTCGCCTGGGACGGCGACGTGCCGAAAACCCTCGACCGCGGCGCACTGGTCAACATGAAGACTGGCGCGGCCACGCCGCTCATCTCGGCGCCGCGCCAGAACGAGGCCATCGATCCCGGCGGCGCGTTTTCACCCAACGGCAGGTTCGCATTCTTCTTCACAGGACAATGCGTCGTTCCGGCCTTGCCCACGGGCTGCGCCAACCTACACGCCCGGCTTTTCCGCGTCCCCACCGCCGCCGCCGGCCAGGGCGTCCAGGTCGCCAGCGGCAATGTGATAGCCGATATCTTTCCCCACCCCGACGGCAGCAAGGTGATTCTGTCGGGGGCGCCCGGCACATTCACCAGGGATCTGCCGTAGCGGCTCCATGATATTCTCCCGACGCGCACGCCGCCCAAGCAGCACCATGGCCAAAGAGCGAACACGAGAGTCCGAACCTGACCGGGCCGTCATCACGGCCGCCGCTCGCAAGCTGAGGAAGTTCGACCCTCATCGCTTTCGCGCCCTGGTCGGACTCGACGGCTTCATCGATCAGATCATCGACGTCGTCGACAAGCGCAGCAGCGCTGACAAGTACACGCGGGTCGAGACCATCGGCGCGCTGGGCGAGCGCATCTCGCGCGCCGCCGGCCTGTCGTCGAACCTTGAGCTCGTGATCAAGCAGGTCAAGCTCGGGGGCAACGGCCCCATCATGGCCAACGCGCTCATCACGGGCGGGATGCGGGTGACGTACCTGGGCCTGGTGGGCAAGGGCAAGGACGCCATCCACCCGGTGTTCCAGGACATGGCGGCCAAGTGCGAGGCCTGCTACTCGCTGGCCGATCCCAGCGTCACGCTGGCGCTCGAATTCCGCGACGGCAAGCTGATGCAGGGCCTGCACCAGACACTGCGCGAGTGTACGTACGACCGCATCCTGGAAGTCGTGGGCCTGGAAAAACTGCGCGAGATCTGGCGCACCAGCCACCTCATCGCGCTGACCAACTGGACCATGCTGCCGCACCAGACCGACATCTGGAAGCGACTGCTCATCGACATGAAGGGCATCAAACCGCCCGAAGGCGCCTATCTGTTCATCGATCTGGCCGATCCCGAGAAGCGCGAAACCAAGGAACTGGGTGAGGCGCTCAAGATCCTGAAACGCTTTCGCGGCTCGCACCGGGTGATCTTCGGCGTCAACCAGAAGGAGTCGATGGAAGTGTCGGTGGCGCTCAAGCTCGGCCTCGACGCCGAGGCCATCGAAGACAACGCGCGCAAGATCCGCGCGGCGCTGGATCTGGATGCGGTCGTCGTGCACCCGACCAAGAGCGCCGCGTGTGCCACCGAGAAGGACAGCGCGGCCATCGACGGTCCGTTCTGCGCCAACCCGAAACTGACCACCGGTGCCGGCGACAACTTCAACGCCGGATTCTGCGTCGGATTGCTCGCCGGCCTTGAGCCGCGCGAATCGCTCACCGCCGGGGTCGCCGCTAGCGGCTTCTACGTGCGCAACGCCCGTTCCCCGACCGCCGCCGAGCTATCGACCTTCCTCGACGCCTGGTCGAAACGCCACGCCGACGCGAACTTCTAGCCGCATGAACCAAAGCCTGCTTCGATGGACAACGGCCATGTGGGCAGCCAGTGTGCTCGCCTCGACCGGCGCCTGCGGCGGCGCTGCAACCTCCGACGATCCTGGTCCTGGTGACGCGAGTCCAGCAACCAGCCGCGCGCCCGACGCCGCGGTGACCGTGGCACCCGCCCGTGCCGATGCGGGTGCGACGGCGGACGTGGCCACCGCGCTGGATGCAGCCGGAACCGTGACCGACATGCCGCCCGCGCGAGATCTTGCCAGTGTCGACGGTGCCGCGGCGGCCGATCGCGGCGCCGCAGATGTCGATCGCGGCGCCGCAGATGCCGCCGTCAGCCGCCCTGCCCGCGTGCTGCTCTACCACCTCAACATGCTTGGCCTGCCATCGTTGCCGGCCCAGTTGACGGCGTTCAAGGCCAAGCTGGCCGAATGGAAATACGAGGTCGATGACTCGGTAGACCCTTTGGTGTTCACCGACGCAACCCTCGCTGGATACGCGGTGGTGGCCATGATCAACACGTGCTTCGAACCGTTCGGCAAGGGCAAGCCCGATCGCCCCGCGGCCGATGCGTTGCTGCGGTTCGTACAAGCCGGCGGGGGCCTGTTCGGGACCCACTGCGCGTCCGTGACCTACCAGTCGGCGCAGCCCCCGTCGCTGTACAACCAACTCCTCGGCGGCCGCGGCGGCGGTGGCTCGTTCGATGGCGTCAGCGACTGCCGCCGGACGATGGTGCATCCGACGTCTGCGGGCTTGCCTGATAGCTTCAGGTACACCGGCAACCTGGACAACACCGACTACCTGGCCCCTGACACCCAGGTGCTGGTGCGCTGCAAGTGGAGCGGCGCCAACGGCAAGGACGTCGCGGTGTCGTGGGTCCGCAACCAGGGCGCGGGCCGGATCTTCTACACGAACTTCGCCAAGGTCGACGCCGACCTGAGAGATCCCGTCATCGGGGACCACCACATCTACGCGGGCCTGGCCTGGGTGCTGGGCCGCTGACCGGACGGTTCGCGGCTCACGCGGTTACTGGCACATGCCCTGGGTGCACGCGGTGGCCGCGCCGCCCCCACCGCCACCCGGCCGGCCGAAACCAGAGGCCACATTGAGGCCGGGATGGCAATTGCTGGGCACGATCTGCGGCACCGTGGAACCCGTGCAGGTCACCGCAATCTGCCCGTTCTGCTGTAACGCCCCGGTCGCGACCACGGTGCCATCGGGACCGCGGTAGCTGATTCCGGGAGCGCCCATCATGCCGCCACGACCGCCGCCGCCAAAGCCTGCCTCGGTGGTGAGGCACACCGTGCCGTCGGCCTTCATGGTGCGAGCGATGAGCATCATCCCGGCCAGCGCATTCAAGACCTTGACGCCGTTGGCGTAGCACTGGTTGCTGCTGCCGAAGTTCATGCGCTGCTCGATGCAAGCGCCGGTGGCCGGGCAGGCCGCCAGCAAAGGGGCCAGACACGGCGGCAGCGCGCACGCCGGCGTGGTGACAGGCGGCATTGGCACGGGTACAGGCGGAGGCGCGGGCCGGGCGTCCACGGGCGCCGGCTGTGGCACCGGGAATCCTCCCGGCGGCACCGAGCCCGGGGGGGTCGTGCCCACCGGTGGAACCGGCATTGGGGGGGTCGGGCCGGCATCGATCGGCGGCGCACCCGGCATCGGTCCGGGGTTGCCAGGCGCGCTCGAAGAGCCCCCGGTTCCGGCCGGCCCCGCGGCACTGCCGCCTGTGCCCATAGTCATGCCCGTTCCCGTCCCTGTGCCCGTCCCCTTGCCTGGCGATCCCCCGCCCGAAGCCCCCGACGGATCCTGGGCAGCGGGATCACCGCTCGCCGGGACCACACCATAGTCGAGGGCATCGCGCCCGCAGTTCCCCGCACCGAGTGATGCGACCACCGAGACCAGAATCGCTCGTCGAGCCTGCATGAGAACTCCTTTGGTGGGGCTGACCCCGTCGCGAACCCGGCGTCTAGACCCTCGGGCGACCGGGGCCGTTAGCTGGGCAGTGTACTTCGCAGCATTAATGTCGGTAGCGACGGGGCGGGGGCCTTGACGGCGGGCTGGAAGGTGATTATGCCCTTGCGTCTTCGAACCGACCCCGCCATCTGTACACCCCACTTGGGGCGATACACCCCGGTTGGAGTCTCGCGTCAGTACAGGAGGAATCAATGGCTGCCAAGGAAATTATCTTCTCGGGAACCGCCCGCCGTCAGATCGCCCACGGCCTCAACGTGCTGGCCGACACCGTGAAGGTGACGCTGGGACCGCGCGGACGAAACGTAATTCTGGAGCGGCCCTGGGGCTCGCCGACGGTGACCAAGGACGGCGTCACGGTGGCCAAGGAGATCGACCTCAAGAACAAGTTCGCCAACATGGGCGCTCAGCTGGTCAAGGAGGTGGCCGAAAAGACCTCGACCGCGGCCGGCGACGGCACCACCACCGCGACCGTGCTGGCGCAGGCCATCTTCAACGAAGGTGCCCGCCTGGTCGCGTCCGGCCACAACCCCATCGACCTCAAGCGCGGCATCGACGCGGCCGTCGCCAAGATTGTCGAGTCACTGAAAGACCTGTCCAAGCCGTGCCGGGGCAAGAGCGAAATCGCTCAGGTCGGCACCATCAGCGCCAACGGCGACACCGCCGTCGGCGACATCCTGGCGGAGGCCATGGAGAAGGTCGGCAAGGCGGGCGTCATCACGATCGAGGAAGGCCGCACGCTCGAAAACGAGCTATCGGTCGTCGAGGGTATGCAGTGGGACCGCGGCTACCTGTCGCCCTACTTCGTCACCGACAACGAGCGCCTGGTGTGCGAGCTGGCCGATGCGTTCATCCTGGTGCACGAGAAGAAGATCTCGTCGCTAAAGGATCTGCTGCCAGTGCTTGAGCTGGTGGCGCAGCAGGGGCGGCCGCTGCTGGTGGTATGCGACGAGGTCGAAGGTGAGGCGTTGGCGGCCCTGGTGGTCAACAAGATGCGCGGCACCCTGGCGGTGTGTGCAGTCAAGCCGCCGGGCTTCGGCGATCGCCGCAAGGAGATGCTGAAGGACATCGCCGCCATGACCGGCGGCAAGGCGATCATGGAGGACCTTGGTCTCAAGATCGAGAGCCTGACCCTCAAGGATCTCGGCCGCGCCAAGAAGATCGTCGTCGACAAGGAGAACTGCACCATCGTCGACGGTGGCGGCAAGAAGGCCGACATCGAGGGCCGCATCGCGCTCATCAAGAAAGAGACCGAGGACACCAACTCGGACTACGACAAAGACAAGCTGCAGGAGCGCCTGGCCAAGCTGGCCGGCGGCGTCGCCGTCATCAAGGTCGGCGCAGCCACCGAGGCCGAGATGAAGGAGAAGAAGGCGCGTGTCGAGGACGCCCTGCACGCCACCCGCGCGGCTGTTGAAGAAGGCATCGTGGCCGGCGGCGGTGTCGCCCTGGTGCGCTGCCTGCCCGGGCTCGACAAGCTGAAGTTCGACGACGATCGGCAGTACGGCGTCGCCATCATCCGCAACGCGGCCCAGGAGCCCCTGCGCCAGATCGCTGCCAACGCCGGACGCGACAGCTCGGTGGTCCTGCAGAAGGTGCGCGAGGGCAAGGGCTCGTTCGGCTACAACGCGCAGACCGAGAAGTACGAGGATCTGGTGGCCGCTGGTGTCATCGATCCCACCAAGGTGGTGCGCGTCGCCTTGCAAAACGCCGCTTCGGTGTCGGGCTTGATGCTGACCACCGAGGCGCTCATCGCCGAGATCCCCAACCAAGCTGCTCCCGCCGCCGAGGGCCAGGGCGGCGGCGATCCGATGGGCGGCATGGGCGGCATGGGCGGCATGGGCGGCATGGGCGGCATGGGCGGCATGGGCGGTATGGGCGGTATGGGCGGTGGCATGGACGACCACGACGACCACCACGACTGACCGGCGCTACAGCCCGCGCGGGACTCCTCCCGGGGTCCCGCGCCTACCGCTCCCATCCCGATCTCGCCTTCGCGTGCCAGATGAAGCGGCCCGCCTGTCAGCTCACGATCGTGAATGCACGACGCTTTCCCGGACCAAAGCGATACACGGCGAAGTCGGCATCAAACGTGACCGCGCGATGTACTCCGAGGCGGAGCATGACCGCGAAGCTGGTTCGATCAACGACTGAAAAGTCGTGGTCAGGGTACGTCTCACCGATGGACCAGGCCGCTTCCAGGTCCGATGATGTGTCGACGAATAGGACTCACGCGCTCTTGCGGCGGGCGCGCCGCCCCATCGGCGGCCGGGCCGAAAGCGCCGAGCCGATGTATTCGTCCTTCTGGAGCGCGACGTCGGAACCACCGGAGTCGCCGAGATCGAACACCCCGGCCGGACTGCCGGTCCGGCGCGGTTGCGCGATATCTTTTGCGACGAGACGCCTGAAATATTCGGCGAGGGAGATCCCCAGCGCCGTTGCGCGTTCGCGCGCGCGTTTGTGCTGTTCGGCCTCCAGGGTAATCTGGCTACGCGCCATCATGATGGCATCATCATGACGTCTTGATTGACCGCGCGCTACGGTGGAGCACCGCCCCGCCCCCTACCGCAGGACCGTCGTGCCCATCAGTACTGATCGACCGAGCGGGCGGCCTGACGGCCCTCGTTGATGGCCCACACGATGAGCGACTGACCGCGCCGCATGGGCCACAGCCCCATCGACCTCAAGCGCGGCATTGACGCAGCAGTCGCCCAGATCGTCGATTCGCTCAAGGTCCTGTCGAAGCCGGGCCGGGCCAAGAGCGAGATCGCACAGGTCGGCGGAGGGCAATGTTGCCCGCGCCACCGCCATCGGTTCCGTCGACGACCGAAGCTGACCTACTGCTGGGGCATGATCTACGACGATGCGCGAGTTCGCCTTGGCGATCGTGCTCTCACTGCGCTGCGGCTCCGACGGATGGCGCCGCCAGCCCCTGTTGCTGCCGCCTTTCGCCTTGACGGGGCCTCCCATCTACGCAACAGCGCTGCGAACTCCTGTTGCGCGCGCGGCCGTGCGGCGTAGATAGCCTTCAGCTGAAGGTCGATCGACGCCTCCGGATCATCGCTCTCGATCTTCGCGACCCGAGGCTGGCTAGACCCGATCCGGCTGGCTAGCTCCGCTTGTGACAGGCCACTCCGCTGGCGCAGACTCCGCACAATTCTGCCGAGCTTCACCTTGGTCTCGACCAGCGCCTCCTCTGCGGGCGTCAGGTCGAACAGCTCACCCACGCTGCCGAGTTTCCACCCGCCCTTCTGGAATCGCGCTCGCTGTTCCTTGTTCATGGTGTGTCCCTTCGCTTGAAGTCGGCAAGCCGCCGACGGCACTTCTCGATAACATCCACAGGCGTCGCCCTGGTTTTCTTCGCGAATATTTCCAAGACGGCGATCGCGAGGTTCCCCACGTAGTAGACGACCCGCCATTCGGCCCGCTGTTCGAGGTCGCCGATTCGTAGCTCGTGGCAGCGGGGATCGATGATCGGAAGGGGCCTCGACTCGGGCATGGCCAGCTTCTCCCCTGCCTGCACACGTCGTAGCAGCCGCCCGCCCTCGACGCGCGCCTCCCTCGACATCGGAGGCGTCTTCAGTTCACCATGAACCCACGCGATCGGTTTTGTCGGTCTGACCTTTGCGTCTTCTGGACCCTCCTTCACTCCCTCAGGGTATACCGGATCCGATATACCGACAACCTCTTGCATGACCGGCGCCGCGCGACGTCCTCAGCTCACAGGACGCAGACCGGCCTCTCGGGGCGCCCCGATGAAGACTCGTAGCGGTGCGGAGCGCTGTACCCGGCTGTGAAAGTACAGAAGAAACCGGGCACAGAGGAACACCTGGGCAACGCGCAGACCGAGGAGTACGAGGATCTGATAGGGTGCTTGCTGAAGAGCGGACGCTGAATGGGAATGAGGATCCACGATGGCGACAGTGTATTCGTGGATAAGGACCGGGATCGTGTTGGGATCGTTCAACGTCGAGAGGGCACCACCCTCAAGGTCCGTTTTCGCGAGGGCATAGAGGATGTCCAATCTGCCCACGCGAGCTGGACGGGATTGCCCGCGTTGTTGCGCACAACTGCCACGGCGCCCCAACGGACCACCAGCGAGGTTCCGCGCCGGCGGATGTACCAGCCCCGTGATCCGACGCCGGTTGCCCTTAATGACTCCGATCCTGATGAAGTAGGGCACCGGTTTGCCTCCCAGCTAGCCAGTTTCCGCCCCCTACCGCAGGACCGTCGTGCCCATCAGATACTGGTCGACCGATCGGGCGGCCTGGCGACCTTCGGCGATGGCCCACACGATGAGCGACTGACCGCGGCGCATGTCGCCGGCGGCGAACACGCCCGGCACGCTGGTCATCTTGCTGTCGTCGGTGGCGACGTTACCGCGCCCGTCGAGCTTGACGCCCAGATCCGCCAGCAGCCCCTCGCGCTCGGGCCCGACAAAGCCCATCGCCAGTAGCACCAGATCGGCCGGGATGATGCGCTCGCTGCCGGGGATCTCCTCGAACTTGCGGTCGCGCAACTGCACGTTGACCATCTGCAACGCCTTCACACGCCCCTCGCCGTCGTCGATGAAGCGCTTGGTCGATACGGCGTAGGCGCGCGGATCGTCACCGAACACCGCCTTGGCCTCTTCCTGACCGTAGTCCAGCTTGTACACCTTGGGCCATTGCGGCCAGGGGTTGTCAGCGGCGCGCTCGTCGGGCGGACGCGGCAGGATCTCAAGCTGCACCAGACTCTTGCAGCCGTGGCGCATCGACGTGCCCACGCAGTCGGTGCCGGTGTCGCCACCCCCGATGACGACGACGTGCTTGCCCTTGGCGGAGATGTACTTTCCGTCGGCAAAGCCGCTGTCGAGGAAACTCCTCGCCGACGCCGTCAGGAAATCCATCGCCAGGTGGACGCCGCGCAGATCGCGGCCCGGTACCGGCAGATCGCGCCCCCAGGTGGCGCCGCCCGACAACACGACCGCGTCGAACTCGCTGCGCAGCTTGTCGGTCGGGTAGTTCTTACCCACGTCCGTACCGGTCGCGAACTTCACGCCCTCGTCGGCCAGCAGTTTCACACGCCGGTCGACGATGCCCTTGTCGAGCTTCATGGGCGGGATGCCGTACATGAGCAGGCCGCCAATGCGGTCGGCGCGCTCGAACACGGTCACCAGGTGCCCCGCCTTGTTCAGCTCGGCGGCGGCAGCCAGGCCCGCCGGGCCCGACCCCACCACCGCCACGCGCTTGCCGGTGCGCTGCGCCGGCGGCTCGGCGACGATCCAGCCCTCGGCGAAGCCCCGGTCGACGATCGCCACCTCGATGTTCTTGATGGTGACCGGCGGCGCGTTGATACCGAGTACGCACGACCCCTCGCACGGCGCCGGGCACACGCGGCCGGTGAACTCTGGGAAGTTGTTGGTCATGTGCAGGCGATCGAGCGCCTCGCGCCAGCGCCCACGGAACACCAGATCGTTCCAGTCGGGGATCAGGTTGTTGAGCGGGCAGCCACTCGCCATGCCCTCAAGCAGCTTGCCCGTGTGGCAAAAAGGCACGCCACAGTCCATGCAGCGGGCGCCTTGCTCCCTGAGGCTGTCCTCGGACAGGTGATCGTGGAACTCGCGCCAGTCGGCCAGACGCGCGCGCGGATCGCGGTCGTGCGGCAGGGTGCGCGGATACTCGATGAAGCCCGTCGGCTTGCCCATGGGGTTACTTGCCGGAAAGCCGGGCCGCGTCCTTGGTGTTGAGCTCGAATGCGGCCATCTCGGCGTCCTCGGGTGACAGCCCTTTCTGCAACATCTGCTTCTGCGCTTCAAGCACCCGGCGGAAATCGTTGGGAATCACGGCCACGAACAGCGGCCTCACCTGCGGCCAGTTGGCCAGGACGTGCTGGGCCCGCGTGCTGCCGGTGAGCTGCGCGTGCTTGCGCACCAGCCTCAGTACAAGCTCGATCTCCTCGGGATCGTCGAGCCCCAGCAGGCTCACCATCTCCTTGTTGCAGCGCCCCGCGAATCCGCGGTCCTCGTCCAGCACGTAGGCGATGCCGCCGGACATGCCAGCGGCGAAGTTGCGCCCGGTGGCGCCCAGGATGATCACGCGTCCGCCGGTCATGTACTCGCAGCCGTGGTCGCCAACGCCCTCGACCACTGCGGATACGCCGCTGTTGCGCACGCAGAACCGTTCGCCGCCCACGCCCCGGATGAAGGCCTCGCCCGCCGTCGCGCCGTACAAAGCAACGTTGCCGGTGATCACGTTGTCCTCGGGCACGAAGGTCGCGGTGCGCGGCGGGTAGACGATGATGCGGCCCCCCGACAAGCCCTTGCCGACGTAGTCGTTGGCGTCGCCCTCGATCGTGAAGGTGACGCCGCTCGGAACGAACGCGCCGAAGCTCTGGCCGGCCGAGCCCGTGAAATGGATTGTGATGGTGTTGTCGGGCAGTCCGGCAGCGCCGAACTTGCGCGTGACCTCGCTGCCAAGCCGCGTACCCACCGTGCGATTCACGTTGCGGATAGGAACGTGGGCCTCGATCTTCTGCCCGTCCTGTAGCGCCGGGCGACACAACGGGATGAGCGTCGTGTCGTCGAGTTCCTTGTCGAGGCCGTGGTCCTGCGCCATGGTGCAGTGGCTGTCGACCTCGGGGCCAACCTGAGGCTGGAAGAAGATCGCCGACAGATCCACGCCGCGTGCCTTCCAGTGATCGATGGCGCCGCGCTTCTCCAGATACTCGCTCTTGCCCACCATCTCCTCGAAGGTGAGGAACCCGAGCTGCGCCATGATCTCGCGCGCCTCCTCGGCGACGAACTGCATGAAGTTGACCACGTGGTCGGCGGCGCCCTGGAACTTCGCGCGCAGCTTCGGATCCTGCGTGGCCACCCCCACCGGACAGGTGTTGAGGTGGCACACGCGCATCATGATGCAGCCCAGCGCCACCAGCGGTCCGGTCGAGAAGCCGAACTCCTCGGCACCCAGGAGCGCGCCCACCACCACGTCGCGTCCGGTCTTGAGCTGGCCGTCGGTCTCGACCGTGATGCGGCTGCGCAGTTTGTTGAGCAACAACACCTGATGGGTCTCGGCCAGGCCCAGCTCCCACGGACCGCCGGCGTGCTTGATGCTGGTGAGCGGCGAGGCCCCGGTGCCGCCGTCATGGCCGCTTATCAACACCACGTCGGCTTTGGCCTTGGCCACCCCGGCGGCGACCGTGCCGACGCCGACCTCGGCGACCAGCTTCACGCTGATGCGCGCACGGTTGTTGCCGCACTTGAGATCGTGAATGAGCTGCGCCAGATCCTCGATCGAGTAGATGTCGTGGTGGGGCGGCGGCGAGATAAGCCCAACCCCGGGGGTCGAGTGCCGCACCTTCGCGATCCACGGGTACACCTTGGCGCCCGGCAACTGGCCGCCCTCGCCGGGCTTGGCCCCCTGGGCCATCTTGATCTGCAGCTCGTGCGCGTGGGTCAGGTACGTGCTGGTCACGCCGAAGCGGCCCGACGCGACCTGCTTGATGGCGCTGTTCTTCGAGTCGCCGTTGGCCTCACGCACGTAGCGCGCCGGATCCTCGCCGCCCTCGCCCGTGTTGGACTTGCCGCCGATGCGGTTCATGGCGATGGCCAACGTCTCGTGGGCTTCCTTGCTGATCGACCCGTAGGACATGGCGCCGGTCTTGAAACGCTTGACGATCGACGCCACCGACTCCACCTTTTCAATCAACACCGGTGGGCGGGTCGACTTGAACTCCATCAGACCGCGCAGGGTGCACAGGTTCTTCGACTGATCGTTGATGAGGCGAGCGTACTGCTGGTAGGTGGCGTAGCTGCCGGTGCGGCAGGCGGCCTGCAGCTTGTGGATGGTCTCGGGGTTGAACAGGTGATACTCGCCGTCGCTGCGCCACTGGTACTGGCCGCCGGGATCGAGCCCCAGCCGGGTCACCGGCCGTGATGGGTAGGCGCGGTCGTGGCGCTGCTTCACCTCCTCGGCGATGACGTCGATACCGATGCCGCCGACCCGCGACGAGGTGCCGGTGAAGTAACGTTCCACCACATCGTGGCCGAGACCAATGGCCTCGAACACCTGCGCGCCGTGGTAGCTCTGCACGGTCGAGATCCCCATCTTCGAGATCACCTTGACGACGCCCTTGTTGACGGCCTTGGTGTAGTTCTTCTTGGCGCGCTGCAGATCCATCTTGAGGCGCCCGGTCTTCACCATGTTGGCGATGGTCTCGAACGCCAGGTACGGGTTGATGGCGCTCGCGCCGTAACCGATGAGCAGGCAGAACTGGTGGACCTCGCGCGGCTCGCCGGTCTCCAGCACCAGGCCGACGCGGGTGCGACTGCCCTCGCGCAGCAGATGGTGATGCACGGCCGCGCACGCCAGCAACGCCGGGATGGGCGCCATCTTGGGTCCGTGATCGCGGTCCGACAGCACCAGGATCTCGCAGCCGTTGGCGACCGCCGCCGAGGCCTTGCGGCAGATGTCGTCGAGCGCTGTCTCGAGCGCACGGCCGCCGCCCGCCACCTCGAATAGCACCGACAGCGTGGCCGACTTGAAGCCGCGCGCAGCCGGCGACCCGTCGAGCGCGCGCAGCTGCTCCAGCTCCTCGTTGAACAGCACCGCGGTTTTGAGCTCGATCTGGTGCGCCGACTCGGGCTGCGGATCGAACAGGTTGCGCTCGGGGCCGATGGCGGTCTCGACCGCCATGATGATCTCCTCGCGGATGGCGTCCACTGGCGGGTTGGTCACCTGCGCGAACAGTTGCTTGAAGTAGTTGTAAAGCGGCTGCGCTTTGTTCGACAGCACGGCGAGCGGCGTGTCGGTGCCCATCGAACCCATGCCTTCGGCGGCCGTGTCGGCCATCGGCAACACCAGCTTCAGAATGTCCTCGTTGCTGTAACCGAAGGCTTCCTGCCGGATCTCCAGCGTCTCCTCGTCCGGCAAGATGGCGGCCTTGCCGGGCGGCAGGTCCGGCATGCGGACCAGGTGTTGCTTGACCCAATCGCCGTACGGATGCTGCCCGGCGTACTTGGTCTTGATCTCGTCGTCCGAAACGATGCGCTTCTGCGCCGTATCGACCAGGAACATGCGCCCGGGCTGGATGCGACCCTTGCGAGCGATGCGATCGGGCGGGATGTCCGGCAACACGCCCGCCTCAGACGCCATCACCACCAGGCCGTCCTTGGTGACGTAATAGCGCAGTGGACGCAGTCCGTTGCGGTCGAGCACGGTGCCAATCTGCACCCCATCCGTGAACGCGATCGCCGCTGGGCCATCCCACGGTTCCATCAGGCACGAATGGAACTCGTAGAACGCCTTCCTGTCGGCGGTCATCGACTCGTGGTGGGTCCACGGCTCCGGCACCATCATCATCACGGCGTGGGGCAACTCGCGGCCGCCCAGGGTCAGAAGCTCCAGAACGTTGTCCAGCATGGCCGAGTCGCTGCCGGTCTGGTCGATGACCGGCTTGACCTTGGTGATGTCGGCGCCGAACAGCGGTGATTCGAGCACGCTCTCGCGCGCGGTCATCCAGTTGACGTTGCCGCGCAGGGTGTTGATCTCGCCGTTGTGAGCGATGGTCCGGTACGGATGCGCGCGCGCCCAGCTGGGAAAGGTGTTGGTCGAGAAGCGCGAGTGCACCATCGCCAGCGCCGACTCGACCCGCCCATCGCGCAGATCAGGGAAGAACGCGTCGAGCTGATCCGAGGTCAGCATCCCCTTGTAAACGATGGTCCGGGACGAGCAGCTACAGAAGTAGAACAGCTCTTGCTGCGCAAGCTTCTCGGCGCGGCCCAGTTTCTTGGCCTGCCGGCGGATGAGGTAGAGCTTGCGCTCGAAGGCAGCTTCACCGGCCGCACCGGCTGCGACATCGGCGCCACGACCGATGAAGATCTGCCGCACCAGCGGCTGCGAATCGCGCGCGGTCTTGCCCAGATCCGCGGTGGCGTTGTCGAGCGGCACCGTGCGCCAGCCCAGGACGGTCTGGCCCTCGGCGCGCACAGTGTCATCGACCAGCTTTTCGCACACCGCGCGCTCGCGCTCGTCGGTCGGCAGGAACAGCATGCCGACCCCGTACTCGCCGGCAGCCGGTAGCACGATGCCGAGGTCACGCACGGTGGCGCGCAGGAACCCGTCCGGGATCTGGAGCAGGATGCCGGCGCCATCGCCGGTGTTCACTTCGCAGCCGCAGGCACCGCGGTGGCCCAGGTTCTTCAGCACCTGGATCGCGTCGCGCACGATGGCGTTGCCCCGACGGCCCTCTATGTCGACCACGAATCCTACGCCGCATGCGTCGTGCTCAGCCCTCGGATCGTAAAGCCCCTGCGCGGGTGGGGCGGAAACCGACCCGGGGCCGGGCGCCGCGCGGGAACTTCTCACTGATTTCTCGGCCATGATCGTGAACTGCGCAGGCTAGCACCCACACCTACAGGGTGTAAACGGTCGCCCTCCGCCGCCAGGTCTTTTACCCGTGCGGCACCCTTTGGAAACCTGGGTGACATGAATGTTTCGGAAGCCCGCAGAAACACGAGAGGAACGTTGAGAGCTAAAATCAGACGCATTTTTTGTTTCCGATGGCGTATGTTTCCGCGCGATGCGAGCCGTTGTTGTTACCTCGAAACCGAAGACCGCGATCACCGAACCGGACTCGCCGGCGGCCGCCCTGAGCGAACTTGGCTGTGACGTGGTCGCGGTGGGCTACGACCTCGACGATCTGCCCGACGACGTGGACCATCCGCGGCCATCGGTGGTGCTGGTGGACGCTGGCGCCCACCTCGAAGTGGGGCGATCGGCTATCAAACGGGTGCGCCAGATACCGACCCTGGCCGACGTGCCCATCCTGCTGTGCGTGGAGGTGTCGCGCCTGCCCGCGCTTGATCCGGAGCTGGGGGTTGACGACTTCGTGCTGTCGCCCATCGTCGGGCCCGAGCTTTACGCGCGGGTGCGGCAACTCGACTGGCGCCTGTCGTCGTTCCGGGCCGCCGGGCGCATCAAGCTGGGCGATCTGATCATCGACACCGTGGCGGTCGAGGTCACCTACCGCGGACGAACCCTGAAGCTGCCGCGCCAGGAGTTCCAGCTACTGAAGTTTCTGGCCGCCGGCGCGGGCCGGGTATTCTCGCGCGAGCAGCTTTTGTCGCGGGTGTGGGGCTACCGCTACACCGGCAACACGCGCACCGTCGACATCCACGTGCGCCGCCTGCGCGCCAAGCTTGGCCCGGGCGCCGACATGATCGAGACTGTGCGCCACGTGGGCTACAAGATGAAGGTCCCTGGTACGTGACGCCCGCGCCGATCCGCGCGGCTTTCCAGGGCGAAACTGGCGCCTTCAGCGAGCAGGCCGCCCGGCAGTTCTTCGGAGCCGCCGCGACGCCGCTGCCACACCGGACCTTCGAGGACATGTTCGCTGCGGTCGCGACCGGCGCGGCGGACGTGGCCGTGGCGCCCATCGAGAACACGCTCGCAGGATCCATCCTCAAGAACTACGACCTGCTGGTCGATCACGACCTGACCATCGTCGGCGAAACCGTGGTGCACGTGGTGCACAACCTCATCGGCCACCCGGGCGCGACGCTGGCCGACATCCGGCGCATCTATTCGCTGCCGGTGGCCCTGGCGCAATGCGAGCGCTTCCTCGATAGCCTGCACGGGGTCGAGATCCTGCCTGCCTACGACACCGCCGGCAGCGTGAAGATGGTGATGGAGTCCGGCCGGCGCGAGGACGCGGCCGTGGCGGGGCGCGGTGCCGCGGCGGCGTTCGGCGCCGAGATCATCGTCGCCGGCATCGAGAGCAGCCCGCACAACTACACGCGCTTCTTCGTGCTGGCACGCCCCGATCGCGCGGCCGCGATCCCGATCCCGGCCGACGCGACCGCGCAGCCGCGCAAGACCAGCATCGTTTACCGCATCGGCCACAAGCCGGGTGGCCTCTATGGCTCGCTGGCGCCGTTCGCGGACGAGGGCATCGACCTGACCAAGATCGAGTCACGCCCGCTCGAAGGCCGGCCGTGGGAGTACTCGTTCTACCTGGACTTCGTCGGTGACCGCAGCGACGCGCGCGTCGCACGCGCGCTGCAACGACTGGGCGCTCTTGCGGACAACGTGCGGGTGCTCGGATCGTACGCGCGCGCCAGCAGCTAGTTGAGCAGCATGCAAGGTTGGTACTTGCGGCACAGAAGCCCGCTCGGTAGGGTGGCGCCGCCGTACCTTCGCCGTCCCTTCACACCCAAGGAGATCGAATGAGCCACCAGCTAGGCACCCCCTCGGCCAGACGTATGGCGGTAACCATGGCGCTTGCCGCCGGAATCAGCGCTGCCGCAGGGCATGCGCGCGCCCAGGATGCGACGGGCGCTTCTGCCACCGGCAGCTGGTCTGCTGGCTCCGACGCCTCAAAAAAGGAAGCGGCCGGCACAGGTCGCGATTTGTTCCAGCCCTTCGAGGTGGGCATCACGGCAGGCGGCCACTTCTTCGAGAAGCTGCACGGCCTTGGCCGCACACATGATGACCCGGACGGCCTCTCGCCTGATCACGGCGGTACATTCGGTTTGCGCCTGGGTTTGAACCTGAACCCCTGGGTCGGAATCGAGGCGGAAGGCCTCATTTCGCCCACCCGGACACGCGACGACAATACCAGCTACAACGTCCTGGCCTATCGCGCGCAGGTGATCGTCAACTTCATCCATACGGGTTTGTTCCGGCCGTTCGCGTTGGTGGGGTTTGGGGCGCTCAGTGGATTTCCCGGCGACACCGCGATCGTTCCGCGCGACACGGACGGCGCGTTCCACGCAGGCGTGGGCGCGAAATTCCCGATCAACGAGAGCTTCGGCATTCGCATCGATGGTCGGGTGATGGCGCCGCCTGCGTTCGCGTCTGGCATTGCAAAGGCCGGGGATGAGACTCACTTCGACGGCCCGGACTACGAGGCGCTGGGCTCGCTGTATTTCGCGTTTGGGGGCGCGCCGCCACCACCGCCGGCTCCACCACCACCGCCACCTGCCCCTGTGGTGGATCAAGATCCGGACCACGATGGCGTTCTGGGTGACGCAGACAAGTGCCCCGACAAGCCCGAAGACCGAGATACCTTCGAGGACGAGGACGGCTGCCCCGATCCGGACAACGACAGCGATGGAATCCTCGATGCCGACGACAAGTGTCCCCTCAAGGCCGAGAACAAGAACGGCGTGGACGACGAGGACGGTTGTCCCGAGGAGGACACCGACGGCGACGGCTTCTTCGGCTCGCGAGATCAGTGCCCCGATGCGCCTGAGACCAAGAACGGCTACAAGGACGACGACGGTTGCCCGGACGAAGTGCCCGCTGCGATCAAGAAGTTCACGGGTGTCATCGAGGGCGTCAACTTCAAGACCGGCTCCGCCGAAATCCTGAAGGGATCGTACGCAGTCCTCGACCGTGCGGTGGCGGTCCTGGTCGAGTACGGTGATATCCGTCTCGAGATCAGCGGTCACACCGACAGTGTTGGCAAGCCCGCCTACAACAAGGATCTGTCACAGCGGCGTGCCGACTCGGTCAAGGCGTACTTTGTGGGCAAAGGGGTCAAGTCCGAGCGCTTGACCTCAATTGGCTACGGTATGGAGCAGCCGATTGCCGACAACAAGTCGTCCGCTGGCAAGGCAAAGAACCGTCGCACCGAGTTCAAGTTGCTGATGAGCAACTAACACTCTCAACGAGCGGAAGAGAGCCTGCCGGGGGTGGCAACCCTCCTGGTGGGCTCTTTTCTTTTGCAGCGGCGTCGGCATGAAAGCAGGTCTCCGCGAGCGGGCACATCGCGCCAAAAAAAGGCCAGCAGCGCCAAATCTTCAGCACGAAGAACGGAGCTCACGTCCTATCATGCGTTCGATGTACGCCAGAGTGCTGCAGGCCCTCCTGATCGGGACCTTGGGGGCCGGATGCGTCGAAGGCCCGCCAACGCCTCTTCAAGGCAACCTGCTGCTGGGATCACCAAGTGGGATCGTCGGCGTCACCAAACCCGAACGAATCACGGACGGGCTGGCGTCCGAAGAGGGTGACACGTGGCTCTCGGGGTTGTCAGCCCAATTCAAGGGATCCGGCGCCTATGTAGAGTGGGATCTGGGCCACGAGCAACCCGTGCGATGCGGGCTGGTTCAAGGCGACAACAACGACGAGTACCTCTTGTCGGGATCCGCGGATGGGGAAGCGTGGAAAATCTTGTGGACGGCAGGGGCCGCGCCAGGGGCAGGAATGCGATTGCGGCAGGGGGTCTTCGAAGGGCACGCGCGGTATCTGCGCTGGTCGGCGCGCGGGGGTGATGGGCTTTTCAGCGTGGCAGAAGCGGCGGTGTTTTCGGCCTGCCCGACCGGATGGCCCCAGATTTCGTTGGCCAGGTCACAAGCCGTTGGGCTCGAGGACGCGGCCCGGTGGGATCTTGTCTGGTTCGCAATAGCTGCCGTGGGGTTCCTGTTGATTCAAAGGCGAGCCGGCCCCCGCTGGCAGTATGCGCTGGGTCTGGTGCCGCTGGCCCTAGGGTATCTGGCGTTCCAAGATCTGGCGGACATCTATCCGATCGTCAGCCAGGAGCCGCTGCTTCGCGCGATGGTAGCGGTCATCGCCGCCGCCGTGATTGCTAAACAGGCGTTCCTACCCGAAAGATTCGCCGCCACCGCAACCGTCCAGACAATCGCGCTGGTTCTGCTGGCCGTAGTTTCCGTCGGCTCTTACTATCATTTCGGTGCGTTGCAGTTCGGGGACCAGGCCCACGGCCGCCGCACCTTCGTCCACACCTTCGACATGCGCCATTATTTTCCGCAGGCTAAATACCCGCGAGAGCTTCGGTTCGATGGGCTGTATCTGGCCAGCTTGGCTGCGTACCAAGACGAGTTTCCCAACATGAAGCCAGAAGAACTGGCGAACGTGCGCCTGCGCGATCTGAAGAATTATGAAATGCGGCGCGGGGATCAAGTGGGCCCTGAATTGGCCGAGATCAAATCACGATTTTCACCCACGCGCTGGACTGAGTTTCGCCGCGACATGCGGTATTTCATGGACACAATGGGGCCCGCCTATCTGGGCAGCATGCGGGATCACGGCGGCAACGCGACCCCGGTTTGGTTGGTGCCCGCGTGGCTGATTTTCCGCAACACCCACGCGACCGAGGCCTCATTGTCCTGGGCTGGCTTCATTGATCCGGCGTTGCTGCTGATTCTTTTCATTGTCGTGGGACGCACATTTGGTCTGCGGCTGATGCTGTACACGGCGATCCTGTTCGGCGCGACCGACTTCTACAATTTCGACAGCAACCTAATGGGATCCACGTTGCGGCAGGATTGGCTGGTGGCGCTGGGGCTGGGGGCCTGCGCCCTGAAACGCGGGCGGTATGTGTGGGGCGGATTTTTCTTGGCGCACGCGGGGCTGATCCGAGCCTTCCCGGCGCTGGCCGCTGCCTTCCTGGCAGTTCCCGCTTTGTGGTGGGGAATTGATCACGTTCGAGCTGCGAAGACCTTGCCAACGGTGGCCCAGATTCGGCAGCGCCATATGGACACGGTGCGGGCGGTGGCGGGCGTTGTACTGGGCGTGGTGGGGTTGATGGCGCTCTCGACCCTCATATTCGGATGGTCCCATTCGTGGCAGCCTTGGCTGCAAAAAATCGCAATTCACGCCAATGGCCCCAGCGCCAACAACGTGGGTCTGCGCAATGTCATGGCGTTCAACCCTAATTTGAGCGCGGCGGCCCTCGAGGGCGTCCGTTCACCCCATGGGTCGGACTCATGGAGCGAGCACCAACTTTCAACCCTGGCCTCCCGGAGAGTCCCGTTTTACCTCCTCGTGGCCCTTGGAACGCTGGCGGCGCTGGTGGCGGCACGAGGCCGCACCTTGTACCAGGCGGCCATGCTGGGGCTTCTGACCGTGCCTATCTTGTTCTATCCATCCAACTATTACTGCCACTTCATCTTCCTGTTGCCCCTGGGCCTTCAATCAGACCAAGACAACCCCGCCGGCGACCGAACGTTGGCCTACGGGATGTTGGTGCTCTTGGCGATTTGCGTGGGACAGTATTTCTCTCTTGAAGAGCGGTGGGAGGACCTTCGATACACCTACCAAAGCTTCATGCTACTGACGGGCGTCGCACTGATTCTGGTGCCGTTCGTGAGAACAAATGTGCGCGACCTACGCCGCGCCTGATGCCGCGTTCGTCGCCCTGATGCGCGCAAGGTCCATGTCGGTAGGCGCGACCCTGGCCTACCGCACTGGGTGGGCTTGCTCAGTTCGGCAGCTTCGTTAGGCGAGATCGGGACGATTTAGCAGCTATAATTCCCAGTTGATGGTATGCCTGATGTCGGCAAAGTGAGCCCCACAGGGAACATGCACGAGCTGAATCCAGGGATCGCAAGACGACGGCCCACCACACGCGCTGCTCTGCCGCGCGCGGTGGCGGCGCTAACCCTGGCGACAGCGTTCGGCTGCGTGGGATCGATTTCGGACGCAACCGGTGGTCGCGGCGCGCCAGGTCCCCGAGGCGCGCCAGGTCCCGCCGGTACAGGCTCCGCTGGGGCGGGCGCTGACCCGCTTCCGACCGGCCCGCCAGCGACACCCGGCCTGTTCGCCCCGGGTCCGGGCGGCCTGCGGCGCTTGACGTCGTCCCAGATCCTGAACGAGCTGCGCGATCTCCTCGGACCGACGGTGGTTCTGCCGAGCGGGCTCGAGCCGGACGCGCCGGTGCAGGGGCTGGTCGCGATCGCGGGTACAACCGCAGGGATCCCCGAGCGCATGCTCGAGAAGCTCGAAACGGCCGCCTACGACATCGCCCGGCAGGTGATGAACGGCCCGGCGCTACGTCAGGCCGTGGTTGGCTGCGCCCCTGGCCCGGACGACTGCACGCGTGCCTTCCTGCAGAAGTTCGGGGCGCGCCTGTGGCGCAGGCCGCTCGAGGCGGCTGAGTTCGACCGTTACCTGGCGCTCACGCACACGGCCACCACTCAGACCGGCGATCCGGCGCGCGGCCTCGAGTTCGCGCTGACGGCCCTGCTGCTGTCGCCGAATTTCCTCTACCGCACCGAGCTCGGCCCGCCCGACGCCAAGGGAGCGCCGCGGCGGCTCGACGCCTTCGAGTGGGCCTCGCGCGTCTCGTTCCTGCTGACGGACGGCGCGCCCGACGCGGAGCTGTGGGCGGCGGCGCTGTCCGGAACCCTCGCGGGCCCGGACCAGCGGCGGCGTCAGGTCGAGCGCGTGCTGGGCACACCGGCCGCCCGGCGCGGCCTGCGCGTACTGCTCACCGACATCCTGCGCCTCGCCGATCTGGATGAGCTGCGCCAGCAGATCGCCGTGTTTCCGCAGAAAACCGCCACGCTCGGTCGATCGATGCGCGAGGAGACGCTGCGGACGCTCGAGGATCTCGTCTTCCCGCGCGACGCCGACCTGCGCGGCGTCTTCGACCAGACCTTCACCTTCGTCAACGCCGAGTTGGCCAAGCTCTACGGCCTGCCCGCGCCGGCGAAGCCGTACGACCGCATCGCCCTGGATCCGAACGGCCCGCGCGCCGGGCTGCTCGGTCAGGGCAGCTTCCTTGCCGGCCGCGCCAGCCCCGCCGCTACCTCGCCCACCAGGCGCGGCAAGTACGTGCGCGAGGTCCTGCTCTGCCAGTCCATTCCCGCCCCACCCGACAACGCCGACATGGCGATCCCCGACGATCTAGCCAAGAGCCAGGCGCTTACCACGCGTGGCAAGCTTCAGATCCACCGGGCGGCTCCCGCTTGCGCGGCGTGCCACGCGCTGGTGGATCCGATCGGCGTCGCCTTCGAGGCTTTCAACGGCATCGGCGTCTACCGCACGACCGAGGCGGGCCAGCCGATCGACGCCAGCGGCGATCTCGACGGTCTCCCCTTCAAGGACGCGCGAGGCCTGGGCGTGCTGCTCGCCGCTCATCCTCGCCTCGGGCCGTGCGTCACGCGCACGTTGTACCGTTACGGCGTGGGGCGTGTCGAAGGCGCGGCCGAGGGTCCCTTCATCGACGAGCTCGCCGCGCGTTTTTCCGGGCAGATCCCTCTGCGTGGGCTGCTGCTTGAGCTAGCCGCCGCCGACGCGTTCAGCATGGTGGGCGCTCCGTGAGGCCGCTCCGACGCGAACTTCGCGCGCGACCCACGCGGTCCAGAGCGCGAGCACAAGGAGAGTCAACATGACGATCGGAAGACATCAGCTCGATCGCAGGTCCGTCTTGCGCGGTGGTGTCGGCGGCGCAGCCGTCACGCTGGGGCTACCGGCGCTCGAGGCGATGCTCGGGCCCCATGGCGACGCACTGGCCGCGGGTACGCCGCTGCCGCGGCGGCTGGGTGTCTTCTTCTGGGCGCTCGGCGTGCGGCTCAAGCTGTGGATCCCCGCCACCGAGGGCGCGGCGTACGCGCTCAGCGAGGAACTGGCGCCGCTCGGGCCCTACAAGGACTACCTCAACGTCGTCACGGGCATGGAGGTCAAGAGCCTCGGCGGCGTGCACCACTCGGGCACGGTGGCGATGTTGTCGGGGACCTCGCCGCTCGAGCGCGGCGGCGCCGTCAACACGACGTTTCGCCAACGGTCGATCGACCAGGTCGCCGCCGCGGCGATCGGCTCCGGAACGCGCCTCCGTTCGCTTGAGCTTGGCGTCATCAGGGACGGGATCCTCAAGGCCGAAGGCACCACCACGCGCGCCATCTCGCACAATGGCCCCGAGAGCCCCAACCTGCCGGAGTTTGATCCAGCGGCCGCATTTACCCGACTCATCGGCGGCGAGGTGCGCCCCGGCGAGTCGGCGCTGCCGCTCCGGCGCAGCGTGCTCGACACCGTGCGGGCGGACGCCGTGGCGCTGCGGGCGCGCGTGGGCGCGCAGGATCGCCGGCGCCTCGACGAGCATCTCGATGGTCTGCGGGGCATCGAGAGACGCCTCGAGCCCACTCCGGGTTGCATGGCCAAGGCGCCGCCGGCGGTCGCGATGAACGCGGCCATGCCGCCCTGGGACGACATCGCGCGCCTTCAGTGCGACCTGATCACGCTGGCGCTGCAATGCGATCTCGCGCGCGCCTTCAGCCTCGGCATGTCGATGCCGAGCTCGGATCCGGTGCTTTGGAACCTGGGGGAAACCCGCGATCACCACACGCTGAGTCACCAAGAGCCCGGCGAGCAGCCGACGATTAACGCTGGCGTCTTGTTTTACATGAAACACCTCGCCTACCTGCTCGGCCGGCTCAAGGAGACGCCGGAAGGCAGCGGCAACTTGCTCGATAGCACGGCGGTGTTCGGGACGTCCGAGGTCGCTGAGGGCAAGGGCCACTCGACGGTCAACATGCCGATCCTGGTCGCCGGTCGCGGTGGCGGCGCCCTCCGCTATCCAGGCGTGCACTTCAAAGCGAACAAAGAGTCGATCTGCAAGGTGCACCTCAGTGTGCTGCGGGCGGTCGGCGTGCCGATCTCCGAGTTCGGCGACGCACGCAACCGCGCGACGGAGGGCTGCACGGCCATCGAGGCCGCCTGAGCGCGGCGACAGCCGCCGGGCGCTTTGTAGCCGCGCCGTCGCTGGTGGAATAAGCTGCCGCTTCAGCAATGAGCGGCGGCAAAGACGACGGGCACAAACCCTGGCTACAGGAGTTGCGTACGCAACTCGACCAGGTCGATGGCGACATCATCAAGCTGGTCGCCAAGCGGTTCGACACAGTCGATCAGATCCTGAAGGCCAAGGTCGGTCACACGCAGGGCATTCGCGATCCGGAACGTGAACGTCAGGTCCTGGCCAAGGTCGAGGCGATTGCCCAGTCGGTCGGGCTGTCGGGGCCGCTGGCGCGGAAGATCTTTGCCGAGATCCTGGCGCACTCGGTGACCCGACAGGCTGCCACGCTGTCGCCGCTGGACGCGGGCGCGCGCATCGCCTACCAGGGCTCGCCGCTGACCTACAACCACCTGGCCGCGCAGAAGTACGCCGCCGGCCAGGGTTCGACCGGCGACTTTCTGGGTACCGCCACCATCCGCGAGGCGGTCGAGCGCCTGGCAGCAGGCGGCGTGGATGTGGCGCTGTTGCCCATCGAAAACACCGCCGCGGGCAGCATCAACGAGGTCTACGACATCCTTCGCGAGCGTGAATTCCACATCGTCGGCGAAGAGACTTACAAGGTCGACCTGTGCCTGGCCGGGCCGGCGGAGATCCCGCTGTCGGGCATCGAGCGCGTGCACTCGCACCCGCTGGCGCTGGATCAATCGTCGCTGTTCCTGGCGGCCCTGCCCGGCGCTCGCCGCGTACCGGTGGTCGACTCGGCCGAGGCCATGCGCCTGGTGGCCGAGGCCAACGATCCCACGCAGGCGGCGATTGGCTCGCCCGAGGCAGCCGGAGCGTTCGGCCTGGCGGTGTTGCGACGGGGCATCGGCAACCAGGACGAGATCCTCATGCGCTACGTGGCGCTGGCGCGCGAGCCGGCTGCCTTCGACGCGCGCATTCCCTGCAAGACCAGCCTGATCCTGACCACGCGCCACGAGCAAGGCGCGCTCTTGCGCTGTCTGCAAGTGCTGGCGGACTACGCGCTGTCGCTGACCAAGCTCGAGTCGCGGCCGCACCCGAACCGGCCGTGGGAATACATGTTCTTCATGGATTTCGAGGGCAACATCGCCGACGCGAAGGTGGCCGACGCCCTCGACGAGTTGCGCACGCAGGCGCTATTTCTCAAGGTGCTGGGCTGCTACCCGGTCAAGGCCAAGCCCGCCGAAGTGGTCGCGTCGGGTGTGAGGAATGCGGGCGCGCCGACGATACCTGCCGTGACCACCAGTGACACGCCCAGTGCGGCGGCACCAGCGACGGTGCCCGCGGCCGTTCGGCGGCCCCGGGATCACGGCAAGCACCACCGGCTGGTCGATCGAGCGGAGCGCGGCGACACCCTGGTGCGGGTGGGTGACGTCCTGATCGGTGGCACCGGCTTCACGGTGATGGCGGGCCCGTCGTTGGTCGAGTCGAAGGATCAGATCGAAGCCACCGCCGCGTTCGTGCGACAGCACGGAGCGCACGTCCTGCGTGGCGGCGTCTTCAGACCCGGCGCCGGGCCGGGCACGTTCACCGGCCTGGGCGAAGCCGGCCTCGATCTGCTGGTCGCCGCCGGCAAAGCCGCTGGCCTGCCGGTGGTGACCGAAGTGCTTGCCCCCGAGCAGGTGCGCGCGGTCGCCGCCAAGGCCGATATCCTTCAGATAGGCGCCCGCAACATGCAGAATTTCGCGCTGCTTGCCGAGGTCGGCAAGGTCGACCGGCCCGTGCTACTCAAGCGCGGCCTGTCCAGCACCATCGAGGAGTGGCTGGCCGCAGCCGAACACATCCTGGCTCACGGCAACGGCCAGGTCATCCTGTGCGAACGCGGCATCCGCACCTTCGAAAGCGCCACGCGCAACACGCTGGACCTGTCGGCGGTGGTGGTGCTGCGCGAGCGCACGCACCTGCCGGTGGTCGTCGATCCCAGCCACGGCACCGGCAAGCGCGCGTACGTCACGCCGATGGCATTCGCGGCCCGCGCGTGCGGCGCGCACGGCCTCCTCATCGAGGTCCACCCGGCGCCCGACCAGGCCCTGTCCGACGGCGAGCAAAGCCTCGACTTCCCCGGGTTCGCCGCGCTCATGGCAGGCCTCGGCCGGACGCGCCCGGCGTGATCGAGTTCGTCACCGACTTTGCGGATCCGAGGCTTGACGACTACCGCGAGCTGAAGGAGCAACGGTTGCGCGAGGACTCGGGCAAGTTCGTGGCCGAGAGCGAGATCGTGGTGCGCAAGCTGCTGGCAAGCCGCCTACGCACCCGATCGATCTTGCTCACGGCGCCCCGGCTTGCAGCCCTGGAAGACGCACTGCCGGCGGATGTGCCGGTGTTCGTGCTGCCGCAAGCGGTGATGGACCAGGTCGCGGGGCTGCACGTGCACCGCGGGTGCCTCGCCATCGGCGAGCGTCCGCCCGTGGCCGAGGTTCCTGTGGGCGCGCGAACCCTCGTCGTGCTGGAGGATCTGGTCGATGTGGACAATCTCGGTGCTCTGGCCCGTAGCGCCGCCGCGCTGGGTGTCGATGCGCTGTTGCTGTCACCCCGATGCGCCGATCCGTTCTATCGCAA
>JANPCZ010000217.1:0-38978 GCA_031431215.1 Myxococcales bacterium | reverse complement strand
AAACATGTGAAAGTCGTGCTGACCGGCGACGGCGGCGATGAGCTGTTCGCCGGCTACGGCCGCTACCGCACCGTCGGGCGGTTTCCCCATGTCTCGGGTCTTGCCGCCGCCGTGCCACTCATCGACCGCCTGCCGTTTTTCGCATATCGGGCGAAGCTGCGACGAGCGGCGGGCTTGCTGGGCGGCAAGGGCGCCGCACGGACCCGCGCGCTCACGGAGGTGTTCTCGCGCCACGATCGCGAGCGGCTGCTCGGCGCCGACGCGGCCACGGCGGCGCTCGGCCCGTCGTTTGAAACCGGCAACCGTGACGTCGACGCCGCTCTGGCGTTCGACCTTGGCATCTACCTTCCCGACGACTTGCTGGTGAAGATGGACATCGCGTCCATGCACTTCGGCCTGGAGGCGCGCTGCCCCTTGCTTGACCATGTGCTGGGTGAACTGGTGATCCCGCTGCCCGCCGCGGCCAAGCAGAACGCGACCGAGGGCAAGCTGTTACTCAAGGCGGCGGCTCGCGATCTGGTCCCACCGGCGATCCTGGCGCGGGCGAAGCGTGGTTTCGGCAGCCCGGTCGAAGCCTGGCTAGCCGGCCCGCTCAAGGCCCTGAGCGGCGATTGCTTGCTGGCCCGCGGGGCCTGGCTGCGGGGCCACCTCGACGGCCGGGTCATCGACCAGGTCGTGGCCGACGCGCACCGCGGCCGCGGCAACGCGCATCAGGCCTGGGCGCTGCTGGCGCTGGAGCTTTGGAGTCGGGCTGGGCGCGGCGCAGGCGGCGCCAGTCTTGAAGTCGCGAACCAGGCGCGGTAGAGGCGGATGGTGCCGTCAAGCCGCAAGAGGGTCCTGGTCACCGGTGGTGCCGGCTTTCTGGGATCGCATCTATGCGATCGCCTGATCGCCGATGGACACGAGGTCGTGTGCCTGGACAACTTCTTCACCGGCACGCGCGCCAACATCGAGCATCTGTTGCGCCAGCCGCGCTTCGAGGTCATGCGCCACGACGTGCAGGACGCCCTGACGATGGAGGTCGACGAGATCTACCACCTGGCCTGCCCGGCCTCGCCGATCCACTACCAGCGCAACCCCGTGCGCACGATTCGCACGGCCGTCGAGGGTACGCTCAACATGCTGGACATCGCGCGCGAGGCCAAGGCGCGGATCATGATCGCGTCCACGTCCGAGGTGTACGGCGATCCACTGGAGCACCCGCAGCGCGAGTCGTACTGGGGCCACGTCAATCCCATCGGCCCGCGCGCCTGTTACGACGAGGGCAAACGCTGCGCCGAATCCCTGGCCGTCGCCTACGCCGACCAGTTTGGCGTCGGCGTCCGCATCGCCCGCATTTTCAACACCTACGGCCCGCGCCTGCACGAGAACGACGGTCGCGTGGTCTCGAACTTCATCGTTCAGGCGCTGCAGGGCCGGCCCCTGACGGTGTTCGGCGACGGGCGCCAGACGCGATCTTTCTGCTACGTGTCCGATCTCATCGAGGGCTTCGTGCGCCTGATGGGAAGCGAACACGGCGTCGCGCCGGTCAACCTGGGCAACCCACGCGAGACGACGTTGTTGGAGATCTGCGGCATCATCCGCCGGCTTGCTGCCTCGACGTCCGAGATCGTTCACGAGGCACTTCCCAAGGATGATCCTGTGCGGCGCAACCCCGACATCGCCCGGGCGCGGGAGCTGCTGGGCGGCTGGTCGCCGGCCGTGACCCTCGAACAGGGTCTCGCGAATACCATCGCCGACTTCCGCGAGCGCCTGGCGATTCTCGCTTAGATTAGGGCGGCCGGTGAGAGTAAGGGGTCGCGCGTGAAGATCGGTAGCATCCTCAAGAAGCTGGGGCTGCTGGCGGTGTCGTCCCTGGTGTGTTTCGCCCTGCTGGAGGGAGGGTTTCGGCTGGCCGGCTACAAGGCGATTCACGACATCTATTCCAGGCCCGAGCTTTTCTGGCGCTACGACGAGTTACTCGGCTGGTCCCACGAGCCCGGCGCGCACGGCGACTACGTGGGGCCACGCCCATTCCCGATAGAGTTCAGGACCCAGGTACGGATCAACTCACTCGGCTTGCGGGGACCGGAGATCCCCGACCTGCCGTCTGGTGGTGCGCGCGTACTGATGCTTGGCGACTCGCAGGTGGCGGCCTTCGAGGTGGATGAGGACAAGACCTTCGTGCGCCTGCTCGAGCAGCGGCTGGCGGTGTCGCTGGCGCGCCCGGTCCAGGTCATCAACGCTGGTGTGCGCGGGTACGGTACGGATCAGGAATACCTCTACTACCGCGAGCAGGGCCAGAAGCTTGGCGCCAAGGTCGTCGTGCTGTTCTTCAGCAACAACGATCTCGAGGACAACACGACCCTGCATAGGGCACGGCGGCCGTTCGGTAAGCCGGCGTTCGCGCTCAGGGACAGCGGAGATCTGGAGCTTGTCGGCTACCCGGCTCCGGACTACTCGTTCTGCTCGGCATACCGGCTTGACGATCACTTCGCGATCACCCGGATCGATAGCCCGAGAGCGCGAGCGTTCTGCTGGCTGCAGACGAGACTCACGGATCACTCGGCGATCCTGACGTTCGTCGGCATGCGTCTTCAGCAGAACCCGGCGCTGATGAGGACGATCTTCGATCTGGGGACGCCCGCGGGGCAAAGACCCGCAGTCTCCGTTCCCGGAATCGTGAGTCCTGCGAATGCCCTGACGACGGCGTTGCTGCTCAAGCTGAACAGCGAGATCGTGAAGCAGGGAGCCTCGCTGATGATTCTGGGCACGAGCTGGGACCTTCAGGGGGTCGGCGACCTCGCCCTGCGGGAGGCGGGAATCCGGCTGTTGTTCGACGACACCAGCGCGTCCGAGCCTTGGCGCAAGCTCATGTTCAAAAATGACAGCCACGCCAACGTCAAGGGTCACCAGGCCATTGCTGAGCTTCTCTCTCCTACCGTCGAGGATCTGATCAGAACAGCGTATAGATGAACGGCGCAGCGCCGGTGGCACCCAGAACCACCAGGATGCCCATCAGGAGCAAGGTCACCACCACCGGCGTCAGCCACCATTTCTTGTTGTTACGCAGGAAGAACCAGAACTCCGCCAGGAATCCCGACTGCTTCTTGGTGGAAGCCGCGATGAAGTCTTTGTTTTCGGGCGACTCGGACATGCTGATTACCCGACCTCAGTATTGGCGAAAGTAGCGAGAAACGTCCTTGGCTTTGCCGCGAGCGACCCAGTAGGAACCGAGGCTGGGGTCCGGTGAGCGCTGCAACGGATCGCGCCCCATCAAGCGCAGCACCAAGGCGACCGGAGTCAGCACCAGGAAGAACACAGCCGTGAGAATCGCGTGCGAGACCACCCATGCGATCGGGAACGCGGCGTACATCCATCCGACGTAAAGCAGCCGCCGAAACGGCGCCATCGCCCCATACGCCAGCGCGAGTACGCCGCCACCACCCCAGATCGCGTAGGCGACGTCCGGTGACTTGCGCCAGAAACCCCAGCCGACGAGAGCCACGAACACGGGCAACAGCAGTCCGAAGACTGCCAGCTCGCGCTTTTCGGGATTCCTGTTGACCGTGATCATCGGGCTGTCGCGTGGTCAGTCGAGCGAAAACTGCTCCAAGTATTCCCGGTTGTCGACCTGTGCGGCCGCAGGCTGCTGGTCCTTGAGAAGCACGAAGTCCTCCAGTACTAGCGCATCCATGTTGGTGCCCAGAAAGCACCGGTAGGCGTCCTGCGGCGTGCAGACGATCGGCTCGCCGCGCACATTGAAGGACGTGTTGATGACCAGCGGGCAGCCTGTCTTGGCCTTGAACGCAGACAGCAGCATGTGGTACCGGCGGTTGCGATCGGCGTCCACGGTTTGGACGCGCGCCGAGAAGTCCACGTGGGTGACCGCAGGGATCTCTGATCGGTACGCCTTCAACTTGTCGAGCCCGATCGCCGGGGTGCCTTCCCCATTCACGACTTTGCGGCGACTCTCCTTCACCGGCGCGACCATCAACATGTACGGACTCTGTTCGCGTGGGCGCATGTCGAAGAACTGGTCGACGTCTTCTTCAAGCACCGACGGGGCGAACGGGCGAAACGATTCGCGGAACTTGATCTTGACGTTCATCACCGATTGCATCGCCCGGCTGCGCGGATCGCCCAGGATGCTCCGCCCGCCCAGCGCCCGCGGCCCGAATTCCATGCGCCCCTGCACCCAGCCGACAACCTTTTCGGAAGCGATCAGGTCCGCCACGCGTGCGACCAGCGCACCTTCGTCGTCATACCGCTCGTACTTGGCGCCCTTGCCATCGAGAAAACTCTGGATCTCGTCGCCCGCATACCGCGGCCCCAGCAACGATCCATGTTGCGAGTCGCGTGGCGACACCGTCCGGTCATTACCAAGGAGTTGGTGCCAGATGAACAGCGCAGTGCCGAGCGCGCCGCCCGCGTCCCCGGCGGCCGGCTGCACCCACACGTTCTCGAACGGACCCTCGCGCAGGATGTGGCCGTTGCCGACGCAGTTGAGCGCGACGCCGCCAGCGAGGCACAGGTTCTTCATGCCGGTCTCGCGGTGGACGTGGCGCGCACAGCGCAACATGATCTCCTCGGTCACCTTTTGGATCGAAGCCGCGATGTCCATCTCGCGCTCGGTGATGGGACTCTCCGGGCTGCGCGGCGGGCCGCCGAACAGGCGTTCGAACTTCGGCGACGTCATGGTCAGGCCCTGGCAATAGTTGAAGTACTCCATCCGCATGCGGAACGACCCGTCGTCGCGCAGATCGATGAGTTTGTCGCGGATGAGATCGGCGTACTTGGGCTCGCCGTAGGGGGCCAGGCCCATGAGCTTGTACTCGCCCGAGTTGACCCGGAAGCCAGTGAAGTACGTGAACGCCGAATACAGCAGCCCGAGCGAATGCGGGAACCTGAGCTCGGCCAGAAGATCGAGCCTGTTGCCGCGCCCGACGCCGTAGCTGGCCGTGGCCCACTCGCCCACGCCGTCCAGAGTCAGCACCGCCGCCTCCTCGAACGGCGACGGGAAGAAGGCGCTGGCCGCGTGGGACTCGTGGTGCTCGGTGAAGACGTAGCGACCGCGGTAGCCCTTCTTGAGCGCACGGTTAAGCTCGCGCGGGATGTGCAGCTTCTCGTTCAGCCACACCGGCATGGCCTTGATGAACGACCGCAGGCCGGCAGGGGCGTACGAGAGGTAGGTCTCGAGCAGCCGTTCGAACTTCAGGAACGGCTTGTCGTAGAACCCGACGTAGTCGAGGTCCGCGATCCCGATGCCAGCTTCCTTGACGCAGTACTCGATGGCGTTGACCGGGATCCGGTGGTCGTGCTTCCGCCGAGTGAACCGCTCTTCCTGGGCCGCCGCCACGATACGGCCGTCGACGACGAGTGCCGCCGCCGAGTCGTGGTAAAAAGCCGAAATTCCCAGGATGTTCATGAGCGTGAAAGGGAAAAACCTAGACAAGAAGGGCGGGCGGCGCAAGCCGCGAGTGGGCTCCGAGGCGTGGGAGTAGCGTGAACGGCTTCGATATCGTGGCCGTGGTGAATTTCGCGCTGGTGGCTGTGTGTCTCCTTCGCGCCTATCCAAGCCGGTTTTTTCTATGCGCGAACCTTGCCATGACGGCGCGAGCCCTGTCGAAGGTCGTTATACATGGGCCGCCGCCGTCGCAGATTCACTTGCCGCCTGACCTTTTTCGCGAGGAGTATCTGGCCATAGCCCAAAACGTCTTCGGGCTGGCCACGGTCATTCTGGCTGTCGCAATACTTCGTCCCACTGGGGCATTGCCGCCGAGGGAGGCAGCGTTCCCGCCCGTGCCGAAATGGGCACTGGCCCTCTCCCTTCTCTATCTGGGTCTGGTCGCGCTGGCCACGCGAACCATCGCAACCGCTGCGTATGGTACGGAAGAGAGCGTCGTGCTCGACGGCAACCTCAGGGCGGGGGGACAGGCCCTCTTTTCATCGGTGCTCCTCTACGAGCTCTATCGGCAGGCCGATCTGCGAAAGATGAGGGTTCTCGTGGCAGCCGGCCTCTTTTTCTTGCTTTTCCTGATAACCAACTACATCAAGGGCTCAACCGGGCTAGCCTCCGGCTACGTCATTGTTGCGTTCATCTTGTTCTTCAGCCTGGAGCAGCGGCGCAGCAAGCGTTTCCTCATGTTGTCCGCGGGTGTGGCCATGGTCGTTGGCCTCACGGTGGTCGTGCGCGAGATCCGATATAGTTTCTTCGAGACTGGATTTGAAGCCATGGAAAAAGCGGTTAGCGGAAGAGAGGAATTCGACGAACCCCTTGGCGTTGAGGCACAAGACGATATGGAAGCTCGATCCAATGGGGCGCAGTACGCGGCGCATTGCCTCGAGTGCATCTACCTCTACGAACGCGGCATCAGCCGCGGGTGGCGATCACTGATTGGGCCGCTCGAGTACACCTTTAAGCCCTCGATCGTCCTGGGTCCCCTGGGACTCGAGCGTTCAAAGGATGCTCCCTACGAGCTCGCGGAGTATTTTAGTCATTTTGGCGGAATCTACGTTCTGGCGGAGGCGTTCTGGAATGGGGGGTATCTTGGGATTCTCGTGATCTGGACGTTCATTGTTCTCGTGGCTAGCGCTTGCGATCGTCGTTACGCCACCTCAGCATCCTGGCTGTTCATCGCCTGCAATTTTGCACCGGGGCTTCTCATGGGCATGGGTTACGGTTTCAATCAGGTCATGCGCGGCCTCATCAACGCCCTGCTAGTTCTAGGTGCCTACAAAGTGTTCATCCTCCTAGGCCGGCGCCCGGTCCCGGTCGCAAATCCGCTGTGAGGATCCGCTACCTTTCCCAGTACTACCCACCCGAGCCGGGCGCTCCGGCGTCGCGAGTCAGTCATCTTGGTGAGGCTTGGGCGGCAGCGGGGCACTCGGTCGAAGTCGTTACAGGATTTCCCAATCATCCCCACGGTGTCATCGCGCCGGAGTGGCGCGGAAGGATCACTGACCTCCAGCACACCAAAGGCGTACGGGTGCAGCGAAACTGGCTGCTCGCCATGCCGAATCGAGCCATCGGCCAGCGACTCGCCACCCAGGCTTCCTACGGGTTGACGGCGGCCACGCTCGGAGCGGTGCGTGCTCGGCCGTGCGATCTGGTGATCGCGACGCATCCGTCAATATTTACCGGCTGGGCAGGACTGGTCCACGCCCGCATGCACCGCGTGCGCTTTGTCCTCGAGGTGAGGGATCTGTGGCCGCAGCTTTTCATCGAGATGGGCATGGTCAAAAACCCGATCCTGGTAAAGATGCTCAACGCCATTGAATTGGCGCTCTATCGCAGTGCCGACCTGATCATCGCGCTGACCAATCGATTCCGCGACCGCATCATCGAGAAGGGGATCGCACCTGAACGAATCGAGGTTGTTCACAACGGCGTCGACTTGGGTGACTTCTACGTTCAGGCGGGTGAGGCTGGGAGAGTGCGGCGGGCCCTCAAACTCGATGACAAGTTTGTCGTCTCGTACGTGGGGACCCACGGCGTTCTGCACAGGCTCGACCTGCTGATCGAGGTGGCGGCTCAGCTCCGCGGTCAGCCTCAGCTGCATTTTCTCTTCGTGGGCGACGGCGCCGAGCGACCGAAGCTGGAGAAGCTGGCAGCGGACAAGGGGCTCGGCAATGTGACGTTCGCGGGGCTCCAGCCCTATAAGGCCATCCGCGGGTTCTACGCTGCCTCCGATTTGCTCTACGTGCCGCTGCGACCCGATCCGTTCCTGCTCGAGAACTTCGTTCCCAGCAAGATCTTCGAAATTCTCGCTACTGGCCGCCCGATCCTGGGTGCGCTGGGAGGCGAGGCTGCAGCCATCGTCCGCGAGAGCGGCCTTGGCCGCATCGTGACAGCGGGCGACGTCGCAGGGATCTGCAAGGCCATCGTCGATTGCGCAGCTAACCCGCCCTCCCAAGCCGCGCGTGATCAGGCACGACTTTTCGTGACGAAATTCTCGTGGGAACGACTCTCACAGAAGTACCTGGAACATCTGTCGAACCTCATCAACAATAGCGGCCGCTCTTGAAAACGTCACTTGTCGCTTTGGTTCTCGGTTTCGTCCTCGCCCTCGTGTTGACGCCGCTCGTGCGGGCTTGGGCGCGGCGAAGACTCGTGGACTCACCCGAAGACGGGCGGAAAGTCCACAACAGGCCTATTCCCCGCACTGGCGGTCTCGCCATCGCGGCCGGCGTCCTCGGGCCCATCTTGGGCTTGGCACTTCACGAGAACCAGATCAGCGCGCTTATCTACCAGGACGGAGCGCGCATCGTCACCCTGCTCCTGGGCGCGGTCGCGGCCCTGGCGCTCGGTCTGCTCGACGATCTCTTCAGGGTACCCGCGAAGTTTCGGCTCCTCGCGATCTTTGGCATCGCCCTGTTTGAGTGGCTCGGTGGGCACCGGATCGACGCGGTCACTGTCCCTTCCATCGGGACGGTTCAGCTAGGGCTCTTCAGTCTGCCCGTCACATTGCTCTGGATCGCGGGCATCATCGTGGCGTTCAACTTCATCGATGGGCTCGACGGGCTCGCGGGCGGCATTGCGCTCATCGGCACGTTGACGATGTTGATGATGGCCTACATCGACGGAAACCTGCTGTGGCTGACCTGGGCGGGCGCGATGGCCGGCGCCTTGCTCGGCTTTCTGTGCTTCAACTTCAATCCAGCGTCGATTTTCATGGGCGACTCGGGTTCCAACTTCCTCGGCTTTCTTATGGCGCTCGTGTCGCTGGAGACCAGCCGCAAGGGCCCCACAGCCGTTGCACTGTTCGTGCCCATGCTGGCAGCCGGGCTGCCGATTCTGGACGCAGCCCTGACGATGGTGCGTCGAGCGCTGATGCGCGAGGGCCTGTTCGTGTCGGAAAGAGGCCATATTCACCATCGTCTGCTGGACATAGGCCTCACCCACCGACGAGCCGTGCTCGTGCTCTACGCATTCACTGTCGTGCTGAGTCTGTCGGCCCTGGCCTTGCTGTCGAAGATCCCAACCCTCCAACTCACGGCCGCGGTGGTAATAGCGGCCGCGATCTTCTGGTTGATGTTCGTGACCGGCTACGTGCGTCTTGAGGACCTGCGTCTCATGTATCGCCAAGGTGTCAGGAACAAAGCGCGCGCCAGGATTCTCCAGGACCTGGTCGAGGACGCGGTATCCGATATCGCCGCCGCGCCGATCTGGGACCTCGAGGCGTCATTGTCTCGCCTCATTGGCCGCACCGGAATCTCAGGCGTGTCGTGGTCGCGCACGGACGGCTCACGGTTGGTGGTTGGCGACTTCGAGGACAAGGCCAAGGGCGTACGCGCCTCGTTCTCGTTTCCGGATGGCGACCAGACGACAGAGATCGTCTTTCTGTGGCGCGGCCGGGCCTCGGGTCCTAGCCAATCAGAGGTCGTGGCGCTTCGGACGTTTCTCGCGCGCGCCGCCGAACGGACCCCCGGCGCCACGACTGGACTAGACGCGTTCCCGTTGAAGCCGAACTGACGGGTCACGACCTGGTCACGGACCATATTGGGCCGTCAAGGCGTTGGCCTTTCGCTGCCCACCGCTCTGGTGTCGCTGCGCAACCGGCCGATCAACTCTCCAGCAAGCCAACGAAGGTCGCGATCCAGCGCCAGCAGTGTCACCGCACAGAGGACGACGTACATGACGCCATGGACGACCAGGAAGAGCCAGGGCCTCATCGCACCTACCGCATTCATGATCAGCCACTGCGCGGCGGTCGGGAGTGCGATCGCACCCCCGAATCGTAGCCCACGCAGCACGGCCGCGCCCAGTGGGATCCCCAGCGTCGAAGCCAGTTGCTTCGCTTGCAGCGCCACGGTGGTGGGCAGGGCACCCAGCACTGCGGCGACTGCGACACCCAGCATGCCGAACCGACCGCCGAGCGCGTACGCCAGCGGCAGTCGGACAACAGCCTCCCAGATACGGGCCTTGGACGTCCCGACGATCTCACCATAGGCGACCAGCAACGAGAACAGCGCCGAGGTCAGCACCTGCAGCATCCCCCCCACGCAGAACAGAAACGTCAGCCCAGCACCGCCCCACAGGCTCCCACCAACCCATAAGTTGACGAACGAATGGTTGAGCAGCAGGACTCCGCCCATGCCGACCAACGCGACGGCCGACGACACTTTCAACGACAGCGTGACGAATCGCTGCATCCGCGCGCTGTCGCCCGATCCCCGTAGGTGCGCAAGGCCTGGCATGACGGAGTTTGCGATGTGGGTCGCGAACAAGGCCATCACGTCCGCCGACTTGCGGGTAATCGTGAACTGCGCCGACAACACGGGATCGCGCGAGACAGCCACGACCAGAGCATCCGACTGGGTGGCCAAGACGGTGCACACGCTGGCTGCGAACATGCTGAGGGAGGGCCGCAGCAGGGCCCTCGTCTCCGCCGGATCGCGAGGGTTCGGCCCTCTGGGAAGTAAGCGGCGAACGATCATCTGCATCCAGGCGAGCGTCCCCGCGGCCATGATCGCCGCGCGCATGAGGAGACCGAGCGGAATGGCGAGTACGCCCAAGCCACGGTACAGACACCATAGGGTGAACAGAATCCCGCTGCCGGTACCGAAAAGGGCAATGAAGCCGCTCACGACCTGTCGTTGAAGCCCGACAAGGACTGCTGCCGCGAAGCCAGTCAGGAACATCAGGCTGGTGGAGGCGCCCGCCGCAGCGAATCCCCAGGCCAGCGATGTGCTGTCCGGCCCGCTGATGCCAACCAGTCTCGGAATCAACGGGGCCAACACCAGCCCCAAGAGAAGGGGGAGGAGAGCCAGCCGGCGCATGAGCCAGCCCCCAGTAGCAATCACCCGGGCGAGTGTCCGGAGATCCGAGGATCCGTAGACGTGGGCCACCCTCTGTATCAGCACGGTATTCAGACCCAGATCGAGCACGCCAAAGTACGAGACGACGTTTCCCGTCGCCAGCCAGGCGCCGTACACCGCCACGTCGATGTGGCGCAGGTAGGTCGGCACGAGCACGACCCCCTGCACGATCAGCAGCCCGAGTGCGAGGTAGTTGAACGCAAGGTAGATCAACGTGGAGCGCCGGCGCGAGACCGCGGTGACGCCCCGTGGCTCCGTGGTGCTCACGACGAAAGCCGCGACCGCGCCCTGGCCCACAGCCAGCCCCTGCGCGTCCATGAGATCGCAGGCAACGCCGCCCGCAGAAGCCCGCGTTCCGCGGGAGGCAGTGACGTCTCCCGGATCGCGCGAAGGACGCGTTCGAGGATGACATCCTCCTCGGCCATCGATGTCAGCGGCGCTTGCCAGGTATCGGAATTCGGAAGGGCTGCGTAGGACGAACCGGGGCCGAGCAGATCTCGTTCCTTCTCCCGGTAGTGAAAGAGCACTCGGTCATCCGCGATCACGCCGTGTTGGCACAAGAACCGGAACAGCAGAATGTTATCGGCGTGCATGCAGTGGCTGAACAGATACTCGAACGGCAGGAGAGGCACGAGCGCGGCCCGGCGAAAGAGGCCGTAGATCATGAACGGATTGCGCCACCACCAGTACAGGCCCAGGTTACGCACTCGGCTGCCCGCGGTACCGAACCGCAGAAACCGCGCGGCCATCGACGGCATCCATGGCGCCAACTGCACGCTACCGGCGCGGCGGAAGTCACCGGCGGCGCCGATCCAGTCGTAGTTGGCGTACGCCAGTGCCGCGTCCGGGGTTTCATCCAGGGCCTGCACCAGCGCTTCGAGGAACTGAGGCTCCCAGACGTCGTCACAACCTATCCAGACGAATAGCTCTCCCCGCGCATGCCCTACAACAGCGGCAAAATTCTGCATGATGCCGATATTCGTGGGGTTGCGAACGTACCTGGCCCGCATGTTCCGCGCCGCCAGTTCCTGACAGATGGCCGCCGTCCCATCCTGGGAAGCGTTGTCCGAGATGATGAGTTCGTAATCGCGGTAGCTCTGCGCCTCGATGCTCGCCAGGCACTGCCGCAGGTACTTCTCACCGTTGTAAACGGGCAAGCCGATGCTGACACGGGGCGCCGACTGGAGATTCGAGACTTGGCTACCGGAGGACCGCACCGGAGCCTTTGTACCCCAGATGTCAGCCGATCTCATGCCTTCCCCCACGGGGGCAAGGCGGTATTCGTCCGAGACCAGCGTTACGGTTCACGAGCCCGTTGCAGACGGGGCGGGGCCGGGATAACTTCGGCGGTCGCGTGGATAGCCAACAGTCGGAACATGCTGCCTCGCCGCGCCACCTGGCGCAGGAGTTGATGGGGATCGACGTGCGCGCGCACATCCGCACGGTGAGAAAACGCTGGCCGATGCTGGTGCTGGCGGCGGCAGCCAGCGTCGGCGGGACCTTCTTCTGGACCTACCGGCAGCCGCGTATCTTCGAGGCGTCTTGCTCGGTGATCATCGATTCCATGGCGCCGCAGTACCTGCAAGGCATCAAGGACGTAGTCGAAATGGGCACGGGCAGCTATTGGGGCAACCGTGAGTTCTACGAGACCCAGTACCGCATCATGACATCGCTGGACATCGCACTGCGCGCAGTGGACAAGTTGGGCCTTATCAATGACATCGACTATCCGGTGCCCAACGCAGCGCAGGTCAAGAACCGCACGCCCGAGATGCTTGCTCGCCTGGTCGCGGGTCAGACCAAGATCGTGCCGGTGAAAGAGTCGCGCATCGCGAACATCGTGGTCCAGGATCGCTTGCCACAGCGAGCTGCCCTCATCGCCAACGCGATGGCGGATGCCTACATCGACAAGAACCTCGAATACAAGATGGAGGGCTCCCGGACCGCGCAGGACTGGTTCCTGGACCAAGCTGGCAACCTGGCCGCGAAGCTGAAGAAATCAGAGACGGAACTGTTCGAGTTCCGCCAGCGCAAGCAACTCCTCGACGTCAGCCTCGACGACAAGCAGAGCATGACCAGCGAGAACATGCGCACGTACAACCAGAAGCTGGCGGATGTTCGCACGCGAATCATCGACCTCGAGTCGAATCGCAAGTTCATCCTCGCCGCGCAGAACAACATCGAGGAGCAGGAGAGCTTGCCCGAAATTCGCACCAACGCCATCGTGCAGGCCCTGAAGACGATGCACTTCGACCTGCTCCGGAAGAAGGCTGAGCTCGAGACAACCTACGGGGAGAAACACCCGGCGATGGAAAGGCTCAAGCAACAGGTCCTCACGGTCAATCGTGACTACGTCGCCGAGATCCGCAAGGTCCTCAAATCCCTGGATACCCAGTACCAGGCGGCACGGGAGAGCGAGAAATCCCTGGCGGCGGTCATGGAGAAGGAAAAGCGCCAGGCGCTGGAGATCGCCAAGGTCGATGTCGAGTACCGGCCGCTGTTCCGGGAAGCCGAGAACAACCAGAAGCTGTACCAGACTGTGACCCAGCGTCAGAAGGAGACGGGGCTGTCGGGGCTCATCCGGAGCAACAACGTGCGCACCCTCGAGCGGGCCGTGAGGAACGACTCGCAGGTAAGCCCCCGCCTCAAGTTCAATCTGTTGGTGGCGTTGGGCTTGGGGCTTGCGCTTGGGATCGGCCTGGCTTTCCTCATCGAGGCGCTCGACAACACCCTCAAGAGCCAGGAACAGGTCGAGGCTATACTGGGCGTTCCAGTGCTGGGCATCGTGCCGATTATCGGCGATCTCGGCGACCGCAAGCTGACACCCGAGGAGCTTCGCGACCGGGACCTGGGGGTGTTCCGCGATCCCAAGTCCTCGGCCGCCGAGAGCTGCCGTTCGATTCGCACCAACCTGATGTTTCTCTCGCCCGACCGTCCCCTGCGTTCGATGGTGGTCACTAGCCCCGGACCGCAGGAAGGCAAGACCACGACCGCCATCAGCTTGGCGATCTCGACCGCAGTGGCCGGAACCAAGGTGATTCTGGTCGATACCGATCTGCGCCGTCCCCGGGTCCACCGCTCGTTCGGACTTCCAAACGAGACCGGCGTGTCGAACCTGATCGTGGGTGAGACAACCCTTGACGAGGCTGTTCGCCATACCGAGGTGCCCAATCTCGACGTGCTCACCTGCGGTCCTACGCCGCCGAACCCGGCCGAGTTGCTGCACACCGAGCGCTTCAAGAACCTCCTCCGTGATCTGACCGCCCGCTACGATCGAGTCATCTTCGATTCGCCCCCGATCTCACTGGTGACTGACCCGGCCGTGATCGCCAACCTCACGGACGGCGTGGTGCTGGTGGTGCGAGGTGGCGTTACGACGAGAGACGCGGCAGCCTATGCCCGGCGGCAACTAGGCGACGCCAAGGCCCACATTCTGGGTGCGATCATCAACCACGTCGATCTGTCTGACAAGGGCTACTACTACCACTACGCACGCTACTACCGCGGCTACTCGAAGTACGGGCGTTACTACGCCGAAGAGTCCGGCAAGGCGTGACGGCGCTCGTCGGGTGTCCCTGAACGACGGGCCCGCCTCTACCCCATGGCCGCCAGCTCTTCGGCGAGCGCTTCGTATTGACGTGTGACGGGGACTGGGTGAAAACGCTGGAGATTCGCCTCGGCGATGAGCGAGCGTTCGCGGGCCGCCGTTTGATCGTCCAGGACGTTGGCGATGGCGTTAGCGAGAGCGGCTGTATCTCCAACCGGACACAATAATCCTGCCCGGCCCTCGAGCAGCATCTCGGCCGGCCCGCTCGGGCATCTTGTCGACACGATGGGTAGCCGGAGCGCCATGGCTTCCGTAAGGACGCAGGGAAGGCCTTCCCACTCGGAGGACATGGCAAGTAGCGAGGCTCGCTTCATGAAGCGCCACGGATTTCGTTGAAACCCCAGAAACCTGACATCGGCCGCTACGCCTAGGCGCTGAGCGAGGCTCTTCAGCTTGTCCAGGTGGGCGCCCCGGCCTACAAACGCAAGACGTAGCTTCCGAGTCTGCCGTAGAGTCGCGAACGCCTCGATGAGGACCTCCTGCCGCTTCTGCCGCGCCAAGCGGCCGACATTCAGGATAAGCGGCACCCGTGCGGTTTCCTCGGGTGCAAACCACGGATCGTCGACTGCCTCTACGCCGAGCGCGCGGATCTCGTCGATGTCGACCGGGTTGTGGATGAGCCGCGTGCGATCCTGCTGAATGCCCCAGTTCTTGATGAGATCCTGTCTGCTTTCTTCCGCAATGCATTTTACTAGGTCGGCTCGCTCGTTGTAGATGCGTGGGAACCTGCGCCGGTAGTACCAAAGGAAGGGGCCGTCGAAGGATTCGGGATCCGCCAGCGACGCGGTGACGTGGGCGTGCTCGGACACGGCCAGTCCGAATCTCAAGCGGGAAAGCGGCCTCGCCCACGCACTTGCGATGTTCGTGTAGGGAACGAACGAAATGACTGCTTGCGGACGAAACTGCCGAAACGCACGTGCATATCCCGCGATCCGCACGAGATTCCGAAGCTTGGGAATTCCCGGCACCAGCCGATCAACTTCGATGCAGGCTGTCGTGTCAGGGAACTGAGAAGCAAAAGCCCCTTCCCGCCGGTGCACCAAAAGTACCGGATCGAACCTTTCCCGATTCCAGTACTTGAGTAGGCACCTGACGTCGTGCTGAACCCCTAGATCCTGTAAGTCGGGGATGCAGAGGAGGACACGTAGCTTGACGGACATCGACGGTTCATCCTTGCCTCTAATCTAGATGGCCGGATGGTACTCCCTGGCCCACGCATCGAGAATCATGAGGTTCCACACTTCTTGTGCGAGCCAACCCTTTCCCCGTTCGAATTCGTCCCAGACACGGCTCGCCGCGTCCTTTTCAAACCAGGGACGGATGGGCGATCCAGCAGACGCAAAACCATCGCGCGCGAGCTCGACAAACCCAGGGTCTTTCAGCCAATCATCGAGCGGAAGAGCAAACCCCGCTTTGGGCCGAAACGTAAAATCTGTCCCCATGGAGTCCTCGCACAATTTCTTCAGCACACGCTTGCCCCAGGCCGACGGCGGCAGTTTGTCGTCGCGTTGGAGCAAACATTCGTTCGGAAGCTCGTGGGCCGATGCCATCAGGTCGTCGTCAAGGAGTGGCGATCGTATCTCGAGGCCAGTAGCCATCGTGGCAATGTCTACTTTCTTGAGGATATCGCCTGGCAGGTAAACGAGATGATCGAAGAGCATGGCCGATCGCAAAGGCGTCGTGCCCCGTGGCAGATCTGCGAGCAGCGCCTCTGCAGGATCCGCCATGCCGTGGGCGATGGGCGCGAGCATCTTGCGCGGCTCTGCCAGGTGCGCCACCCTCATCATCTCGAAATGCCGACGGGTGGCGTCTGCTCCTGATGCATCCACAAGGGTGCCGATCTGGCCACGCAGGGGCCGCATTAACCGGGCCGCAGTCCTCGCGAGCCAGGGCGGCCCTTGCCTTGCGCGGGTGCGCAAGGCGCCGATGACCGATCCTGCGACGCTGCGCAGACGGGTCGGATCGCGGGATTCATCTCCCACTTTCGCATGGCGAACGTAGGTCTCGTAGCCTGCAAAGACTTCGTCGCCCCCGTCGCCCGTGAGCACGACCGTGGCATGACGCTTCGTTTCGCGCGCCATGGCAAGGAGAGGGAGCGCGGAGGTGTCGCCAAAGGGCTCGTCGAAGCAACGGGCGACTTCAAGCAGGAGGGACGGACCGGAAACACGGACGTCCAGCTCCACATGATCGCTGCCGAGGCGCTCGGCCACTTGGCGCGCGAAAGGCCGTTCATCATTTCGACCATCGAAGCCCACGGTGAACGTGCGAAGGCGCCCGGGCATGTGTGCCGCAGCCGCCATGGCAACCAGGGTGGAGTCCACGCCTCCGCTCAGAAACAGACCAATGGGAACGTCGCTTCTTAGCCTTACCCGTGTGGCCGCTTTCAAATTTTCCGCCGTTCGATCGCAGGCCTCCTCGAAGGAAACTTGGCCGGGTGGATCCACCAAGCGCGGCGAAAAATAGCGACGGGTTGTCATGCCTCTACCGTCGATCGCGATGGTGGTTCCGGGCGCTAGCCGTGCAATGTCGCGCCACACGCGTGTCTGCTCGGGCACGTACATGAGATCGAGGTACTGGACCATGGTGTCCGGGTTTACGCGGCGGCTCACGCCGGGAAGCATCAGCAGGGCCTTGGCCTCGGAGGCGAAAGCGAACACCTTTCCCGGGACGTAGTGAAAACAGAGGGGCTTCTTCCCGAGAGGATCACGGGCCACCACGAGACGGCGGCGATCCATTTCCCAGACGGCGAAAGCGAACATGCCGCGAAGACGGCGGAACACGTCGTCGCCCCATTGTGCCTGGGCGACGAGGAGCACCTCAGTGTCCGACTGTGTTTCGAACCGGTGCCCCAGCCCCACCAACTCTTTTCGCAGCTCGATATAGTTGTATATCTCGCCGTTGAACACCACGACCCTTTTCAGATCGAGACGCGCGAGGGGCTGTCCACCGGTCTCCAGATCGATGACCGAAAGCCTTCGATGGGCAAGCCCCACTGGCCCCTCCACCCAGATCCCTGCCGCGTCGGGACCTCGGTGGGCCAGTCGCTCACGCGCCGAAATCAGGACCTCCCGATCGACGGATCCCCCGTCCAGACTCATGATGCCGGCTATGCCACACATAGCCTTCCCCTATCTCAGGCAATCCGCTTTCTTGCAACCAACACCAGATGGGGAAGGTGCGCCGACGAACCAAGCAACTTGCGGCCCCGAGCGAGCAAGCCTCGCAGGATACTCTGGTCGCTAGCTGGGAGGTAGGTTGGTTCGCAGGCAACCACCTCCAGTGCGGCCGCCTTGGCAACGTCAGAAAGAGACCGTTGGCTTATGCTCGCCATATGTTGAGAAGGGTGGAAGCTGCACCCGCATTCCGGGCACAGGACTTCCCTGGCCACTAGCCCATGCATTGGAAGCCCGATTCGACCAGGAGATCCAGGAAGTCGCCACGACCGCAGCCGAGGTCCAGCACGACGCGGGCCTCCGGGATCCGTCGGGTCAGGTCCTTCAGGATGGCCGGTCCATGAGAGCGACTGAAGTACATCGCGCTGAAATGAGGAACCGTACTGAAGCATTCGAGCGCCTGCTCGTTGGTCAAGAAACGAAACAGGCCATCGTGCATCGTGGGGCCGGATAGACTGGACACTCTGCCCGAGGCTGTCAAGGTCTTTGGCTTCTACGCGAAATAGCCCGGGCCCGCGGGAACGCCAGCCGACAGAGCCCCCGCGAAGAGTGGCGGGGGCTACGGGCCCCAGACCTGAACCTCCGCGATCGAGAGGATGCCAGTGTCCCTGAGCTGGACTCTGACGTAGCGGCCGGAGCGACCCACCGGGCGGAGGTACTGTGACGGCACGCCGCCCTCGACGAAGTTCTGGAAGAAGCTGCCAACTCCCGTTTGAGCTTGCGTGGCCATGGGATCGGTCGAGACGAAGGGCACGTCGGAAACGAAGATGTAGTAGTTATTCAGCCGGCCGCCGCAGCAGTCAGTGCGGTTGAATAGCTTGATGTCGGATATCGCCTTGACGGCGCCGAGGTCGACCTCCCACCACGGCGAGGCCTCACCGAGCGTGTGGGTGACCGACCCGCCCGCGAAATTGCCGTCGGTGTTGCCGTCGACAGCGAGCGCGGAGGGGGCGTAGGTCGTTGACTGCGACGTCGGCCTGCCCAGCGAGAGGTTGCTGCCCAGGTTCAAGGTGCCCCACACTTGAACCTCTGCCAGGGACAGAAAACCAGCGCTCGCGAGCTGGACCCGGACGTAGCGTCCGAGGCCTCCGATGGCCAGCGTGTAGAGATTCGGCGGTAGCGTCGTCGGGGGCGTCTGGTGAACGGAGATTACGCCAGGCTGGCCGGCCGTGACCACGGGGTCAGTCGATGTGAACGGCGTCGCCGAAGCGAACACGTAGAAGTCGGCAAGGCGGTCGCTGCAACAGTCGGTGCGATTGAACAGGCTGACGTGGGAGATGGAGCGGGCGGCGCCCAGGTCGATCTCCCAGAACGGCGCTGGTTCGAACTGCGTGTGGGTGACCGAGCCATCGAAGAAATTACCGTCCCAGACGCCATCAGCCGCCAGCGAAGCCACTGCGGATCCGTAGGTGCTCGACTGTGTGGTCCGCCGGTTGGTCGACAGATTCTCCAAACCTGGGGCGCTGGCGTCGCCCCACACGCGAACCTCGGCCAGCGACAGCACACCGGGGTCGCGCAGCTGGACTCTGACGTAGCGCCCGGTTCTACCGACAGCGACCAACGATGTGGCTCCTGCTGTTCCCTGGAAGAAGCTGCTGACACCTTGCTGAACGAGGAGCGCAGTGGGATCACCCGACGCAAACGGCAGGTCGGATACGAACACATAGGCGTTGTTCAGGCGGTCGCCGCAGCAGTCGGTCCGGTTGAACAGGTCGACACGCCGAATGGTCTTCACCGCACCCAGGTCGACTTGCCACCACGGCGAGCTTTCCCCCAGGGTTTGGGTGACCGACTCGCTCGAAATGTCGCCGTCGGTGTTGCCATCGACCGCGAGCCCAGAAGGCGACAAAGTGGTCGACTGCGAGGTTGACTTGCCAACCGACAGATTGCTGCCCAGATTCAGGGTGCCCCACACTTCAACCTCCGCCAGGGACAGAAAGCCGGTGTTCGCAAGCTGGACCCGGACGAAGCGTCCGCGTCCTTCGATGGCCAGCGTGTAGGAATTCGGCGGTAGCCCCGTCGGGGGCGTCTGGTGAACCGAGATTACGCCAGGCTGGGCGGCCGTGGCCACGGCATCGGTCGACGTGAACGGTGTCTCCGAAGCGAACACGTAGAAGTCGGCAAGGCGTTCGCCGCAACAGTCGGTGCGATTGAAGACGCTGACGTAGGAAATCGAGCGGGCAGCGCCCAGATCGACTTCCCAGAAGGGCGCTTGCTCGAACTGCGTGTGGGTGACCGAGCCATTGAGGAAATCACCGCTCGTGTTTCCGTCGGTGGCTAGCGAAGCTGTCGCTGCCCCATTTGTGCTCGACTGACTAGCCGGCCGGTTGGTCGATATGACCTCGAGTCCAACCAGAGCCAGGGTGCCCCATACCTCGACCTCCGCGAGGGACAGGATCCCGGTGCTCGCAAGCTGTACGCGCACATATCGGCCCGCCCCTGCGATCGGCAGGCTGAAGTGGTCTGGGATCGCCCCGCTTGCGGGCGTCCGGTGGACAGAGAGCACGCCAGCCTGGCTGGCCGTGACCACGGGATCGGCCGACGAGAACGGTGTTTCTGACGTGAAAACGTAGAACTCGCCCAGGCGCTCGCCACAGCAGTCGGTACGATTGAAGATACTGACGTGCGAAATCGCGCGCACCACACCCAGATCGATCTGCCACCAAGGCGCGGCATCTGAAAGCGTTTGGGTCACCGAGCCACCAGAGAAATTACCGTTCTGGTTGCCATCAGCCGCCAACGAAGCCACTGCCGATCCGTAGGTGCTCGACTGTGTAGTCGGATGGTTGGTCGACAGGTTCACCAAACCCGGGGTGCTGGCGTCGCCCCACACGCGAACCTCTGCCAGCGACAGCACACCGGGGTCGCGTCGCTGGACTCTGACGTAGCGCCCGGTTCGACCGACCGCGACCATCGCCGTGGCTCCTGCCGTTCCCTGGAAGAAGTTGCTGACACCTTGCTGAGCGAGCAGGGAAGCGGGATTACCCGACGCGAACGGCAGGTCGGAGACGAACACATAGACGTTGTCCAGGCGGTCGCCGCAGCAGTCGGTCCGGTTGAACAGGTCGACACGCTGAATGGTCTTCACCCCACCCAGGTCGACTTGCCACCACGGCGACCTTTCCGCCAGGGTGTGGGTGACCGAGGCGCTGCCGAAGTTTCCGTCAGGGTTGCCGTCGAGAGCTAGGTCGGCACCGAAACCACCGTAAGTGCTGGACTGGGTTGCCACCGTACCGACGGTCAGCAAGTCGCCCGGTTCGCAAGTGCCCGCGAAACAAGTCTCGGCGCCGTTGGCGGCATTCCCGTCCGAACACGACGTGCCGTTCGCCACCGCCGCATGCGCACAGCCCCCGCCCGCGCTGCAGCTATCCGCCGTGCACGGATTACCGTCGTCGCAGTCGAGCGCAGCGCCCGTCAGGCACACGCCGCCCGCGTTGCACAGCTCGGCGCCGTTACACGCGTTGCCGTCCGAGCACGACGTTCCCACCGCCACCGGCGTGTGCTGGCAACCGCCCAGGCCGGTGCAGCTATCCACGGTGCACGGGTTGCCGTCGTCGCAACTTAGCGCCACCGCTGCCTGACACACGCCGCCCGCGCCGCACGTCTCGGCGCCGTTGCACATGTTGGCATCCGCACACGACGTCCCCACCGCGACCGCCGCATGCTGGCAGCCTCCCATCGCCGTGCAGCTATCGGCGGTGCATGCATTCGCGTCGTTGCAGTCAAGCGCTGTCCCGGCCAGGCACACGCCGCCCACGTTGCACAGCTCGACGCCGTTGCACATGTTGGCATCCGCACACGACGTCCCCACCATCACCGGCGCATGCCGGCACCCCGTCATGGCGTTGCAGCTATCCGTCGTACACGCGTTCCCGTCGCTGCAGGCCAGGGCCATCCCGGCCAGGCACACGCCGGCGGCGCTGCAGGTCTCGGCGCCGTTGCACATGTCGCCGTCCGAACACGAGGTTCCCATCATCACCGGCGCGTGCTGGCACCCGGACATGGCGCTGCAGCTATCCGCCGTGCACGTGTTGCCGTCGTTGCAGTTCGGGGCCACGCCGGCCTGGCACACGCCCGATCCGTTGCAGGTCTCGGCTCCGTTGCACGCGTTCCCGTCTGAACACGTCGTCCCCGTCATCACGTTCGCGTGCTGGCAACCCAGCGAGGCGCTGCAGGTATCCGTGGTGCACGGGTTGCTGTCGTTGCATGACGTGGGCGCGCCGCTGTCGGATCCGGGGCACGGGAACGGCGTCACAGTCAATGTCACCGGCACCGTCTGCGGCGTGTTGGTCGCGCCCACGGCCGCGATCGTGATGGTGCCGGTGTACGTTCCCGGGGCGAGCCCGGTCGCATCCACCGCCACATTCACCATCGACGGTGCGGTGCCCGAGGCGCTGGCCAGGCTCAGCCACGCGGCATCGTCGGTCGCGGTCCACGCCAGAGTTCCCGTCGCGGTGTTGGTGATGCTCAGCGCTTGCGCGGCCGGGTTGGCGCTTGCTGCCACCGCGGTGAACGTGAAGGTTGCCGGCGATACCCCAACGGTCGCCGAAAGCTGCCCGTTGTAGATGACGAGGGCGAAGTCCTGATCGGTGGTGTCGGCGTTTCCGGGCACGCCTTCGCCCGCGATGTTGGTCGCTTGCACGGTCACCGTGAAGACCCCGGAAACCCCGGCGGGAACGAACACCGACTCGATGTTGTTCTTGGCGTCCGCGGTGCCGCCGGCGACCGAGTTATCCAGCGTGAAAACGTTCCCCTTGTACGACGTCCCGCCGACGGTGACCGTGAGGTCCAGGTTGTTGACCCACGGCGCGCTGGTCGACGTGCCGGGCGCGTCGGTCCAGGCCAGCGTGACCCTGAAAGGCTTGTCGGTCGCGACCACGGTGCCGGTCGCGACGTAGGTCTGCCCTGTGCTTCCGAACACCTGCGTCTCGTCGACCAGGATGCGGCCGGCACCGTCGAAGGCGCGCCCCAGATCCATGCGACCCATGCCCTGCGCGTTTGACGGCAGCTTGTCGTTGGTGCCGGTGCCAGTCATGTGCGCCGCCGAGTTGGCCAGGTAAGCCTTGACCATCGCGGGGCTCGGCGCGGGGCGACCCTTGTTGAGGAAATCTTGAAACACCAGCGCCGCCGCGCCGGCCACCGCGGGGCACGCATGCGACGTCCCGGACGACAGGCCGTACAGCGTCTGGCCGGCCGGGAAGTACTGATTGCACACGCTCGAGCCGTCGTAGGTGGACTGCGGAATGCCCGCGATGACGTGCGTGCCGGGTGCGACGATGTCGGGCTTATAGCGGCGATCGCCGGTCCCGGCTGTCAGCGGGCCGCGGCTCGAGAAGTCGGCCAGGTCATTCGCGTTGTCGGCCGAGGTGGTGACCACCGCGCAGCCGTCGGTGAAGCCAGGGCGCACATTCTCGCCGGCACCGACGGTGATGATGTTCTTCGCCGTGGCCGGGGTCGCGACGGTCTTCACGGTCGGGCCCGCGTTGCCGGCGGCGAACACCACGCTCATGGCCTGGTTGCCAGCGACCGCCGATTGCGCATCACGCACGATGAAGTCGTATTCCTGCGCATAGGCGTCGTACTTGTACGGACTGAAGCTCCCGCTCGGCGTGTAGCCCCAGCTGTTGCTCGACAACCGCGAGCCGGCGGCGTACGCAGCGCCTTCCCAGCCGGTCGACGTCGCTGCGGTGGGGCCGAAGATCGCCGACACCCCGACGCGCGCGAACGGCGCCATGCCCAAACCGTACTGGTAGCCGCCGGCGTCCTCGAACGCCGCTCCAGTTGTGTTGTTGTAGCCGGCGATGATGTGCGAGTTGAGAAATCCGTGCCCCTCCTGGGCGCCGGCCTGCGCGGTTGGGTTGGCCTCGAACACCACCCGGCCCGCCGGCAAATCCGATTGAACGAACGCGCCCGTCAGGCTGTAGGCGTCGTCGACGACGTGGATCGAGAAGGTGCCGAACTGCGACGCCGAGAATCCTTTGCCGGTCAGCCACGCGAGATATCCCGGGCCGGTGGGTGTGCCGGCCGCGAGCGCGCCGGCGGAGATCTGCCCCTGCACCTCGTCGAGCCGCCGGCGCGGCCCGCGCGCCTGCACCGCGAAGACACCGTCGAGAGCGGCCAGCTCCTCGATCCGGCTCGACGGCACCGTCAGCTCGACGTTGCGGTACGGTCCCACGCGCCACGACTGCAGCATCCTCATGGCAGCCGCGTTCAGCGCCGCATGCGCGGACTCCGCGTCGGGGCCCTCGACAATCTGCACCGTGATGTCGACAGGAACGCTCTCTACCAGGGCGGTCCGCAGCTCGGGCGCCAGGCGGAAGGCTGGCTCGTAATCACCGACAAACTGCACGAAGGTGCGCTGGTTTTCCAGCGCCGAAAGCGCAGCGGCGCCGGTGGCGTCGGCGCGCACCACGTATCCGTGCCACGGAACCGGGGCGATGATTTCAGCGCCAGCGGCGCGGAGCTCGGCCAGCCACTCGTCGCGCACGGGCCCGATGAATTGCACGACGAACAGGCCGCCACGGGCTGGGCCAGTGCCGTCGCGCAGGCGTCCTATGCGTGACTGGTGCAGGTTCGCCGGGAGCTGGTCGTACACGCGGTCGGGAGCGAGCGTGTCGAGGTCGATGCCGTTGAAGAGGATCCGGTTCCAGTCGTCGTGCCGCTCGACAGCCAGGTTGGCTAGTTTCGCGGCGCCGACGATCTGCTCATCGACAACGAGCATCCGGAACGAACCGTAGTCGAAGGTCTCTAGAATCGCGCCCGAGGCTTTCAGATCGGCGAGGCGCGCATCGTCGGTGGGGGTGGCGACGACGATCTTCCGATCGTGATCGGGGCGCAGCACGCGCTTGGCGACCGCGGGTTGCGCTGGGGTTTCCAGCGGGCCTCTGCCGGGCGAACACCCGAGGGCCAACGCGCACGCGAAAGATGCTTCTAGGAACCGGCGAGAGTACATCTGCCCACCTTTCCCGCGGGTCATGATCCGGGGTCGCGGGTGGAATTGTCAACGAGAGTTCGCGGCTTCCGGGCGGCCGCGGTACCTTTCCGCTTCGCGTCGTGAAGCCAAGCAACCCCGTTATGACTCCCAGCGCCATCGGGTGCAGCGTCCGTGGCACCTTCTTCTGGACCGCCCGGCAACCGCGCACCTTCGAGGCGTCTTGCTCGGTGATCATCGATTCCGTGGCGCCGCTTGCGACGCGCTGGGTCTTTCGGTAGACCCCGAATCCCGGTTTGAGCGGACGTAGATGTCCAGCGAGATTCCTTGGTTCGCGCCGGCCGTGTTGAGGCGCCCATGACATGAGCCCCCAATCAAGTCCCCTGCTTGATGCCATCGAGGACTTCGTCGCGACACGCAAGTTTCTCTTCAGAGCTGCTCTGATCGGATTCTGCATCGCGTTCGTCGCCATGGAGTTCGGATTTCCGCTCACCAGCGACACTCTGTTCACCAATGACATGTGCGTATTGGCGTGGGCTCACCGCCTAAGCCAACCCGATGCTTTTCCCGCCGACATCAGCGTCGACTACTACCAGGCGGTAGGGGGCGCAATTGGCTACCGCGCATTGTTCTGGCTGGGAACCAGGCTCTTCGAGGTCCAGACGTTTGCGGAACTGCTGCCGATCCCGTTGGGGCTTTTCATGTTGTGGATGGCGTACCGCACCGGCAAGGAGATCGGCGGAGGCCGCCGGTCGGCGGGCGCCATCGCAACTCTGGCATTGGCATCGCTGTGCACCGGAAAATTCCTTGGCCTCTGGGCTGAACTGCAGGGCGGCTTGAACCGTTGTTTCTATTTTCCAGCCATGATCTCATTGGCGTACGCCCTTTGCTCGAAGCGTTACGCCTGGGCAGCGGTGGCCTTGGTCACGGGATGGGTCTTTTACCAGCCGGCGTTCGTGATGATTGCGGTGATCCTGCCCGTGCACGTCGTCACGACGAGTGTTTGGAGTGAACGCCCCGGCACCCATACGATCTTTTCGCTGGCTGCCATTACACTCTTCTTGGGGGCGCTATCGTATCTCATGCTGGTTCGAAGACCTCCGCCGTTCATGGGCGAAATGATCTCCTGGGAGGAGGCGACAAAGCTGCCAATCTTCAGTGGGCACATCACGGCGCTCGTGCTAGCTCCTACGCGCCTCGGATCTTTGGTCGCTTCGCGTTGGTGGATAACGTCAGATATTGCGATTACCATCGCCCTTTTCGCGCTTATCTTGGTTTGGACGCGACCAAGGTTTGGGCGCAGGTTTCTTGTGACCCTCGCGTCGCTCTTTCTGGGCAGCGCAGCCACCGTGACTGTGGCTTACTTGGTTGCACTTCGGCTCTACTATCCAAACCGCTACGCTGGCGGCTATTTTATCGGTGCTTGGTTGCTCGTTGCCGGTGCGGGCATTGCTCTCATAGAACACTTCGCAGCCAGGTGGAAACCCGGCCGATGGAGGCTGTCTGGGTCGCGGGCGGCGGCGATTTTTTGGATCGCGCTGGCCGTCCTTCCGACTGGTGCCGTGTCGTTCGAGGCCTGGCGCCGCACGCCAGGGCCCAACGATGCCGGCCATCTGGGCATCTACCGTACGCCCCTAGGTCCGACGATACTAGAAGCAGTCAGAAAGCTCCCCCCCAATGCACTGGTGGCAGCGGAGGCCAGTGTTGGCCCTGATATTCCACTCCTCACCACAAGAAGCGTGTTTTGGGGCGTGCACGACATGCACCCGCATCACCGGTCTTACTTTGCTAACGCGCGCGAGCGTCTCCGGCGTCATATGAACGGGCTGTGCGGCAGGACCTGGGAGGATGCTGTTGCCTTCGCTAAACAAGATCATGTGACGCATGCATTGGTCTCCTTGGATGCCTGCCAGCACCCTCCGGAGGGGTGGCGGCGGTCCTACGACGAACTGACGCCCCCGCTCTGGAAGGCTGGAGTCCTGCTTGGACCGCGTGGCAGTGTTGTCGCTGCCGATGATGGATTTCTCCTGATCGAGTTTCCGTGACCGCATCAGCACGCATGGCGACACGTGGCAACAGCGGCACCGGCCTCGGTTCGGTTCAGCAGCCCCCTCCGTCGCCGCGGGGAAGCGCGGCTTGTGCCGAGCACAACTTGACCTGCGGATATTCGAGGCCGTTTACACACGGCCGGTGGCTCGCCCTGGCTGCTGCTTCGGCCGGGGTTTTTGTCGTGGCCTGCGGCCTTCTCACCACCTTGATCGGCCGGTCGGCCGGGGCCGCCCTCTTGCGCCTGTGGCGCCTTCGCTTCGGCTAGGAATAAGATGGCGCCCTCATGAAGACGGTCATCCTCTGCGGCGGCCTGGGAACTCGCATCAAGGACGCCAGCGAACAGATCCCCAAGCCGCTTTTGCCGATCGGTGGGCGGCCCATCGTGTGGCACATCATGAAGACCTACGCCCACCATGGCGTCCGGGATTTCGTGCTGTGCCTCGGCTACAAGAGCTGGCTGTTCAAGGAGTTCTTTCTCAACTACCGGGCCATGAGTGCGGATCTCGTCGTCAACCTGGGGCGGCCTGGCGAGGTCGAATACGTGGGCGGGCAAGAAGAGGACTGGCGGGTCGTGCTGGCGGACACCGGCGAGGCCGCTATGACGGGCGGGCGGCTGCTTGCGGTTCGTCGTCACCTGCAGGGCGAGAAGCACTTCATGCTGACCTACGGCGACGGTGTGTCAGACGTGGATCTGACCAAGCTGCTTGCGTTCCACGAGGCGCACGGGCGGGTCGCCACGGTGACAGCTGTGCGGCCACCGGGGCGTTTCGGAGAGATGCGCCTCGACGGTGGCAAGGTGCTTGAGTTCAACGAGAAACCCCAGACCAGCGAGGGCTTCATCAACGGGGGCTACTTCGTGTTCGACGCGCGCCGCATCTGGGACTATCTGCGGCCCGATGCCGGCCTCGTGCTCGAGGGCGAGCCGCTGCAGCGCCTGGCGCACGAGGGCGAGCTGGTCGCGTTCCCGCACACAGGCTTCTGGCAGCCGATGGACACTCTGCGCGAATACAATCTCCTCAACGAGCTGTGGGGCGGTGGTCGAGCGCCGTGGCGGGTATGGCCGGAATGACCACGCGGCCTGGCGGAGATTTCGCGACGGGCGCCGTTGAAGCCGTGTTCCGGGGCCGGCGCGTGTTCGTCACCGGGCACACGGGCTTCAAGGGAAGCTGGCTCACGTTGTGGCTCTCGCGCCTGGGTTCGGAGGTCACCGGATTCTCGCTGGACCGTGTCTCGACGCCGTCCGCGTTCGACGCGCTGGCGATCGGCGACCTGTGCCGGCGCGACATCAGGGGTGACGTCCGCGATCTGGTGGGCTTGCGACGCGCGCTTACAGACCAGGCGCCCGAGATAGTGTTTCATCTGGCGGCGCAGCCTCTGGTGCGGCGTAGCTACGAGGATCCGTTGGCCACCTACGAGACGAATGTCATCGGCACCGCCAACCTGCTCGAAGCCATTCGTCGCGAGGGCCTCCGCTGCGTCGTGGTCGTGGTGACCACGGACAAGTGCTACGAGAACCGCGACAGGGTGCAAGGCTATCGTGAGGACGATCCCCTAGGCGGGCGCGACCCGTACTCGAGCAGCAAGGCGGCGGCCGAGCTTGTGACCGCTTCCTACCGCAACAGTTTTTTTCCTGCCGAGCGGCTGACCGAGCACGGTGTTGCGGTGGCGACCGCGCGGGCCGGCAACGTGATCGGGGGTGGCGACTGGGCGCAGGACCGGATCGTACCCGACGCCATTCGGGCGCTGGCGGCGAAGGAGGCCATCGTCGTACGGAACCCCGGCGCCATCCGGCCCTGGCAGCATGTGATCGAGCCGCTTGCGGGATACCTGATGCTTGCGGCGCGGATGTTTTCGGGCGCACGGCAAGAAAGGCTGCGGTTCTGTGAGGCCTGGAACTTCGGACCGTTACCGACCGCGGCGAGCCCGGTGAGCGACATCGTCACCCAGATGATCGCAAGCTGGGGCGAGGGTCGGTGGGTCGACGGCTCGGACCCGAAGGCCCCGCACGAGGCGAGCGTGCTGCGGCTGTGCGTGGACAAGGCGGCGGGGGCGTTAGGGTGGCGGCCGGTCTTTGCCACTCGCGAGATGCTCGACTTGACCGTGGGATGGTATAGGGCTTTTTACGCGGGAGCGGCGCCGGCTGCGCTGCGGTCGCTGGCGGCGGCGCAGATCGACGATTACGGAGTTCGTCTCGAGCGCACTCACGCAGGAACATGAGTTCACAAACCCCAGCTTGCCGTTCCTGCGCGTCGTCGAGAGTGGAGATTTTTCTCGACCTGGGCCGGACGCCGCTTGCGAACGCGTACGTACGTCCTGAGGATCGCGATCGGCCCGAGGCGACGTATCCCTTGCAGGTGGCCTTCTGTCGCGACTGCGCCCTGGTTCAGATCCTCGAGACCGTGCCACCCGAGCTCATGTTTGGCGAGTACCTCTACTTCTCGTCGTTCTCCGCCACCATGGTCGAGCACGCGCGTGAACTGGCCGGGCGGGCCATTGCCGAGCGGAGTCTCGGCCCGTCGAGCCTGGCGATGGAGATCGCGAGCAACGACGGTTACCTCTTGCAGTGGTACGCGAAGCAGGGGGTGCCGGTACTGGGCATCGAACCCGCGCGCAACATCGCGCCCGTGGCTCGCGAGCGTGGGGTGCCTACCGAGTGCGCCTTCTTCGGCCTGGACCTGGCGCGTGAGCTTGCGGGCCGAGGCCAGCGCGCGGACGTGGTGCACGCCCACAACGTGCTGGCACACGTCGCCGACCTGAACGGCGTCGTGGCCGGGATAGCGACGGTCTTGAAGCCGACGGGCGTGGCCATCATTGAGGCGCCGTACCTGGTCGATCTGGTGGACAAGGTCGAGTTCGACACGGTGTACCACGAGCACCTGTGCTACTTCTCGCTCACGGCGCTGGAGCGCTTGTTCGGGCGGCACGGGCTCGTGGTCTGCCACGCCGAGCGCGTTGCCATCCACGGCGGCTCCTTGCGCCTCTGGGTCGCGCCTGCCGGGCAGGCCGCACCCGGCCCCGAAGTGAGGCGGCTGCTCGATCAGGAACACGCCCGGGGCGTCGATGACTTCGCGTTCTTCGCGACTTTCTCGCAACGGGTGCTTCGTCTCAAGAAAGACCTGCTTCAGCTTCTGCGCAGCCTGCGCGCCGAGGGCAAGCGCATCGCGGGCTACGGGGCCGCGGCCAAGGGCAGCACGCTACTCAATTTCTTCGGCATCGACCGGTTGCTGATCGAGTATGTGGTCGATCGCAGCACCCACAAGCAAGGCCGGCTGATGCCCGGGGTGCACCTCCCGATCCTGCCCCCTGAGAAACTAGTCGCGGACGCGCCCGACTACGTGCTCCTCCTGACCTGGAACTTCGCCGACGAGATCCTGGAACAGCAGCGGGAATTCCGGGCCCGCGGTGGCAAGTTCATCATCCCGCTGCCCGAACCTCGGATCGTCTAGCCAACGAGGACGCGAAAGAACTCGTGCGCTTCATCGAAACGCGACTCGCGGGCGTCTTCGAGATCGAGCCTGAACCTCGCGAGGACGAGCGCGGGTTCTTCGCCCGGAGCTTCTGCCAACGCGAGTTCGGGGAGCACGGGCTCCCGCAGTCTTTCGTCCAGTGCAACGTGTCCCACAACCGACGTCGCGGTACTTTGCGCGGCCTGCACTACCAGGCGGCGCCGCACGCCGAGAGCAAGCTGGTCTCGTGCACGCGGGGCCGCATCTTCGACGTGGTCGTGGATCTGAGACCCGGCTCGGCGACGCTAGGCCACTGGCATGCGGTGGAACTGGTGGCCGAAACGCTCAACATGATCTACGTGCCGGAGGGTTGCGCCCACGGCTTCCAAGCGTTGGTCGATGAGTGCGTCGTCTTCTACCAGATGTCCGAGTTTTACTATCCCGACCTGGCTCGCGGGATCGCGTGGAACGATCCTGCAATCGGCATCGCTTGGCCCTTGCCCGAGCCCATCATCTCGAAGCGCGACGCCGCCTTCGGACCGCTGTCCGCGGCGCTTGATGGTGGCGGGTGAGCATGCGGGTTCTGGTGACCGGGGCGGCCGGCTTCATCGGTTCCGAGGTGACCCGAATTCTCATCGAAGGTGGCCACGAGCCGGTGGCCCTTGTTCGCAGCGTCGCCAGCGCGGGCCGCCTCGCCGATCTGCAGAAATCAATCGATGTCGTGGAGTTGGATCTGGCCGACGCAGCGGCGGTGAGCAAGTTCCTGGCCAGCTGTCGGCCCGAGGCGGTGATTCACCTGGCCTGGTACGCGCGTCCAGAGGACTACCTCACGTCGCGCGACAATGTGTCGTCTCTGGTCACGACGGCGGCCTTTGCCGAGGCGGCTTTCGCGTCGGGATGCCGGAAGTTTGTCGGCGTCGGTACGTGTCTGGAATATGCAGAGAGCCACCTCTTGCGAGACGAGACCCATCTCACCAACCCGGTCAGCCTGTACGCCTCGTGCAAACATGCGGCGTGGTTGGTACTACGGGCCCTCGCGAAGGCGGCGGGCGCGGAACTGGCCTGGGGACGCGTCTTTCACCTGCACGGACCCGGCGAGGCGCCGCAGCGGCTCCTGCCCTGGATCGCGAGCCGTCTGCGCTCGAATCAGGACGTAGATCTTTCGCCCGGCGAACAGCTGCGGGATCATCTTCATGTCCGTGATGTCGCGACCGGGTTGGTTGCGTTGCTCACCCCTGGGGCCGCGGGCGTCTTCAACATCTGCTCCGGCGTCCCGGTGTCGCTACGTGAGGTAACAAACATCCTCGCGCGGGCTCTGGGTCGTGAGGACCGGCTGCGTTTCGGCGCGCGCTCCTATCGTCCGGATGAGATCATGTTCTTGGCTGGCGATCCGGCTCGCCTGCGAGGCCTCGGTTGGCGGCCGCGTTTCACGCTGGAGGCGGGGCTGCGTGATGCCGTGGGCCTTCCCCCGGACGCCGAGACATAGCAAGATGCGGGCGCGATGAAGTTGACCCTAGACACCGACGCCAGAACCGCGACCGTCGAGCGCGATGGCGAGACCCGCGCGTTGCCCCTGTACTCGCCCGAGACGTTCTCCGAACTGTCGCGCTTGTGGGTGAAGGTCGGTTGGGACATGAAGCAGATCTATAGCTTCACCTGGATGGGTCGCCCAGTCATCCAGTTGCCCGAGGACATGGTGCGTGCCCAGGAGGTCATCTACCGGGTCAAGCCCGACCTCCTGATCGAGACCGGCGTGGCTCACGGAGGTTCGCTGATCTTCTATGCCAGCCTGTTCCGCGCGATGGGCGCCGGGCGGGTCGTTGGTGTCGACATCGAGATCCGGCCCCACAACCGCGCCGCCATCCTGGCTCACGAGCTGGCGGCCGGAATCACGCTCATCGAGGGATCCTCGATCGACCCCGGCATCGTGCAGCAAGTGCGCGAGCAGATTCGCCCCGGGTCGAAAGTGCTGGTAATGCTCGACTCGAACCATTCCTACGACCACGTCGCCAAGGAGCTGGAAGCCTATGCTCCGTTGGTGACACCTGGCTCGTATATCGTGGCCACCGATGGGGTGATGGAGTTCCTGGACGACGTGCCGCGCGGCAGCCCGGCCTGGAAGACCGACAATCCGAAGGCTGCGGCCGCCGATTTCGCGCGACGACACCCCGAGTTCGTACTGGAGCAACCACCGTTTGCCTTCAACGAGGGTCAGATCACCGAGCCCGTCACCCACTGGCCGGGCGCCTATCTGCGCCGCTCCCCGTGACTCCCGGGCCCGCGTGAGCCCGTGAAAATCCTGCTGGTAGAGTTCTGGCACTCGCACATCTACGCCGAGCCACTAGCAAATCGTCTTCGCGAACTCGGGCAGGAGGTGTTCGAGTTCAAGGAGCACGTCTACTTTGACGGGGCGGTTCGGGTGCTGGCGAAGGCCCAGGATAAGTACCGCCTTGGCCCTCGGGTGTCACGGCTCAACCGCGACCTCCTTGCTCGGGTCAGGACGTTGCGGCCCGACGTCGTGTTTCTGATTCGCGGAGCGCACGTTTTTCCCGAGACGCTGCGCGAGATCAAACGGCTCGGCTCCTATGTCATCGGTTGGCACAACGACGATCCGTTCGGTCCTCATCACAAGTGGTACGTGTGGCGCCATTTCGTGAGCGGTATCCCGCTTTACAATCGCCTGTTCGCCTACCGCCACGCCAACATGGACGAATACAAGCGCCGCGGCTGCGCACGCGTAGATCTTCTCCGCTCCTTTTTTTTGCGAGAGCTGAATTTTCCCATCGACGACGTGTCCACGTCGCCCTTCCGTTGCGACGTCACCTTCATCGGGCACTGGGAGAACGACGGCCGGTCGAACCTCATCGAGGCGTTGCTTGACGAGCCGGGGATCGACTTTCGCCTGTGGGGAACGCTATGGGACCGAGCTGCCAACAGCGAACGGATCCGGGCGCGTTTCGGTCTGGTCGAGCCGGTCCGTGGCGAGGCCTACAACGTTGCGCTCAACAGCGCGAGGATCTGCCTCGTCTTTCTGTCCAAGCTCAACAACGACACGTACACGCGCCGCTGCTTCGAGATCACCGCCGCCGGGCGCTTCATGCTGGCCCCCTACACCGAAGATCTGGCGTCGCTGTTCAAGGAGGATGTCGAGGCAGTCTACTTTCGCAGCCGGGACGAGATGATGGCCAAGGTCCGATACTACCTGCACCACGAAAGCGAACTCGCCCGGATCGCCGCAGCCGGTCGAGCACGTCTGCTGCGCGACGGCCACGAGGCCATCGACCGGGCTCGGTTCGTGCTGTCGTGCCTGCGAGACGACGGCATCCAATAGTCATCGCCCTGCCGCAGTAAGAAACGGGGGCCGGCTGCGCTGGTTCCACAGTCTGAGGTCGGTCAGGCGGGCCGCAGCGTCGAACGAAGGCTCGGCCCGTGTGACATCGCCGATCGTGGGGCCCGGGACCGCATGCGAAAAAAATGCGGGCCCGGCCTGGCCTGGAACCGGCCGAAGCAGTTCAGCCTGGCGGCGGACGTTCCACTTTGTGTAGTGATGCTTGATGACCGCCGCGGTCGAATCGGGAAGTCGCAGCAACGCCGAGGTCGCAAGCGGTCGGATGGCCTGAGACTCCACGAACACGCCCTTGCCGGCGGCGCGTAATGCGGCGACGATGTCGCGCCCGAGCTGGACCGCGGGGGAACGGTGCAGATTCGCCAGAGTGGCCCGTCGCAGGGTCAGAGACGTCGCTTCATCCAGACCTGGCAGAGTGGGGTAACCAGTGGCTTCCGCGTGCCAGTCGAAAACCGAGCGCCATGTGTTCTGCGCGCCCTCCACGCCGTTCATCGTCGTGGCCTCCGGCAAACGGCCGAACAGGGCGAGCAGCTGCGCGGCCAGCGTATCGACGTGAATGGCGTTCGACGCCAGCTGGCCATCGAACGGCAGCTGCATGGTCTGGCTGGCGCACACGCTCAGGTACCCTCGCGAGTTCTCCTGATAGGGCCCGTAGACGTGCCCGAGTCGGACGACGTAGAGGCGGGTTGCAAGCCCCTGGAACGCAGCCCGAGATGCGTCTTCGATGTGCAGCTTGTCCTTGCCGTAGTTCGTCTCAGGCAGAGGTCGTTCGAAGGTGCTGCCAGTCGAAAGATCGTAGAACATCCCGTACACGATGACGCTGCTCATCTGAACGAATCCCCGCAGTCGCCCGCCGACCCGAGCTGCGTTCGCAACGCCACCCACGATGTCCTCGTTCGCCCTTCTGGAAGCCCGGGGTAATCCGGGAGCGTGGGCGCAGTTGATGGCAAAATCGCAATCTCCCAGCAGCGAAACGGCAGTGTCCGGGTGGTCGATGCTGCCAATTCGAGATCCAGAGATTCCGAGAGACTCGAGGACCACCGCCCCGACCCGATTGCGCACAATCGGAACGATCTCCACCTCGGGGGCGTGTCTACGGCAGTAGAGGGTGAACCCCGTGCCAACCTGTCCGTTAGCTCCGATCAGACCAATTCGCATCAAATTACCCATTCTCCATGAGGCCCACGATTCTGAGCATCTTCTCGAAACGTCCTTCCCACGTGTGATCGCGCATGCACCGCGCGCGGGCGGCACGTCCCATCTCGGCGGCCAGATCGGGACGGTTCACGTAGAGGCGAACCTTGCGCAAACATTCTTCGAATGAGGTGTATGTGTCGATCTCGCGGCCCGGCACGAAGTGCTCGCACAGTTCGGCCGAGTGCTGCGTCACGTAGCACCCTCCGGCCATGGTCACGTCATAGTCCCTCATTTTGGGACCCGTCACGCCCCATGTGAAGCCGATCGAACTGACGCCCAGGCAGACCTTGCTGCGCGCGATCACCTGTGGCACCTCTGCTATCGGCAGGGCGCCCCTGGGCCATTTCAAGCCCCAAACCTGTACGTCAACGCCATGCGATCGCAGGAACTCGACCAGGGCCTCCCTCATCCCGTAACGCATGCCCACGAAGCTGACCTCGACGTCCTTCTTCACGTCGGGGAACGGTCTGAAGATGTCGGGGTCGCTGGCCATGGGTAGCCACAGAGCTGGGACACCGTCGAGGAGGTAGTTGATGCAGGTGTCCCGGGTGGTCGTGCACGCGAAGTCGAGGCCAGGGTTCAGGCCGGCTGGTCCGGCGCGACGCCCGTCCGTCAAGCGGGGCCCGCGGTAATAGTGGCGATCGTCCATCGAGATGTTCGTCATGACCGCGCCCATTCGGCCTACCTGCGCGATGTCGTCGGGACGGAAGGACGCTCCGTAGGTGTTGCCGATTACCAGGTCGACACGGCCCATGTCGTGTGCGATTTCGAGGAGTCGCTTTCCGTTTTCTTCCGGAATCGCGCCTCCCCCTCCGTAGCCGTGACGGTTGGAGAAGCAGACGACCTGCCCCCACTTCTCGAGGCCTTGAATGGTGCCGCTTCGATCCTGCATTTCCAGCGAGCCCAACCACAGGATGCTGAGGGCGCCTTTGGGCTTTGGCCGAATCACCAGCCCACGGGCGGCGAGTCGCTCGCGCACCAAACGCGGCACCTCAAGTTCGTTGTAGACGATCCCGTTCTTCGCTGCTCGCCGGGCGTTCACGAAGGCGGACGTTCGGTACGCGAGGCCTTGCCATGCGCGCTTGACGACTGCGTTGGCTCGTTCCACGCCGGGGACCGCCCGTACGAGCTTCTTCAGCTCATTGACTTTCTGGGAAGTAGCGGAAGGAGCCATACTCACGATCGAATCGACGCTTGCGCGGATCGTTCTCCGATCGGTTGTGCGTAGCACTCCTCGATCAAGGCGGTCGACAGGCGCGCGGTGTCCGCAGTCGCGATCGAGGCAACACCTGAGCGGCACTGCTCGAGAAACGCGCGCCACTCCAGAATGAAGGCCTGAAGGGGAAGCTGCGCGCCAGTACCGTTCGCAAGAACCGCAATCTCGTGACCTTGCTTGTCCAGAATCGAGACCCGGCTGCCCGCTGCGGTTCCAAGGAAGATTGTCGCTGTCTGGCTGCGAATCCAGATGCCGTTCGGAACATCTTCGATGCAGCTTATGGCGAACCGCACATCGACGGCTCCTTGTTGCCCGATCGACAGGGAAATGTCCGCTTCGGCGTGATGGTCGAGCCCCTCGGTCGCCACGACGCCGAATCGACGCAACTTGTGTCCGCTCGCCCCGAGGATATGGAACACTTGGTCGATCAGGTGCGATCCGGTTTCGATCAAGACACCGCCGCCGCTTTCCTTAACGTCGCTCTGGTACCAACCTTCCCCCCGTCCGGTCCCGCGTGCGCGGCCGCCTTCGCCAGCGAACGCCTCGACAACCGGACCGAAAGCGCCGGCCCTCACGAGACGCGCAGCGATTGCCGTCGAATCGTAGAAACGTCGCATGAGCCCGACGCCCACCTGGACCCCGCGCTTCCGCGCGCGCGCAAGAATTTCATCGTGGTACGCAAGGCTCGTCGCGAAGGGCTTCTCACAGAACACATGCCAGCCCCGCTCGAGGGCCGTGTCGAAGGCGGCCTTCCGGGTGCCCACGGGAATTGCCAGCAATACGATGTCGACGTCCGGCGCCGATTCGGGACCGGCGCACGCCTCGATTCCCTTGAAGCGATCGGCGACCTGGGCCGCTCTGTCTGTGCGTTTGTCGCAGATCCAGACAACCTTGACGTCATCCCGGAGCGCGGACAGAACCGGAAGGTGCAGGGTCTCGACCACGCCGCCGGCGCCCACGATGCCGACACGCCACGGCTTGTTCATCCGGCCCCCACGCCGCCCGCGGGCATCATGCGTGCGAGCTTGTCGGAGCATTCGTACTGACGAGCGCACTTCGAACACACGATGCCGCCCGCGACCGGTTTTAGTTCGTCGCAGCCACAGTCCGGACAGCGCAGTAGGCTGACGAGGTCGATCTTGTCGTTGCGGTCAGCTTGCGACAGCAGCCGTCGCGCGCTCTCGATGATCCTCTTGCGTAGCCAGGGAGCGGGGGCGCCCTCGGTTCCCACCTCCTCGCCGCCACCGCCGATGTCTTCCTTCGGGCCGTCGTCCTCGATCACCCGGTAGCGGATGCCGCCCGTGTCGCGCGACCAGTAGAAGCGCAGATGGAACGCGAAAGCGTTGCGGCGCAGCTGCCTTGCCCACAGCGGTGTGCTCTTGACCCTGGCTTCAAAAAGCTCGACCAGCTCTTCATCGTGGCGCCAGGCGCGTTTGTGCCTGATGACCAGCTCGCCATTCCGATCGGTGATCTCCAGCCGGTGATCCCGGTAGGGGTTGAGTCGCTCGAAGAAAGCATCGGGCGCCTCGATGTAGCCGGCGCGGGCGACTCGTTGTAGCTCGGCGATAAACTTGTGCACGTCCAGGGAGTGCTCAATGACATGCGAGGCGATCACGAAATCGAACGCGTCGTCCCGGAACGGCATCTTCTCGACCAGGCCGAGAACGGTAGGACGGTCGGCGATCAGCGGCTGAAAGTGGCGCTGTCGCGTTGACTCGTACGCGTCTAGCAGAACATTCGCACGCGGGTAAGGATTGCCTCCTGAGCCCACCTCGAGCACCAGCGCATCGGGCGCGACCGGAACGTGCAGCCGCCGCAGGCTCCACGCCACGGTGGGGAGGCCGATCTTGCGCAGGAGCTGCATGGGCTGCGAATCGGGCGGCATGCCTTCGCTACTGGACACGTTCACCCTCGTAGAAGCCGCCGAAGCGTGGCGTTGCGGGCAGGACCTTCTTGAGCGTGACAATCGCCGCGTCGATCCATGGGACCGGCAATGCCAGCAGCGCGGCGGAGTACAGCCAGAACATCTTGTTCTTGCCCAGGCCCATGCCGGCCAGCTCGCGCATGTACGGCAGGAAAACGCTGCGATGCTGGGCGTGAAGACGCAGGAAGTTGTACGAGTAGTTGGCGTTGTCTTGCAGGATGTCGTGGTAAATCGCCAGACCGGTCGATTCCTCGGCCGCCTTCGCGATCTCGAACATCCCACGCATGAAATTCAACGAGTGCTCGGGCGTCAGGCTGCCTGGGACAAAGCGGCCCTGCTCGGAGTCGGCCGAGCCGAAGAAGTGCCTCTGCTCCTGGTTCTTTCGCATGGACGTGAGGATGTCGCTGATGAAGTACCCGTCCCGCTGCTTGAGCACGTTGGCCGTCACATGGAGTTGGTAGAGAAGTGTCCCGTCGAACCTGGCAGTCGAGCACGCTCTCGCGGTCTCGGTGTGGACTGTGTAGCCCGCGATCGGAACCGCGCGCCGGAAGAATGTCCGGATGGTCTCGGCGCCCGCTGGGAAGCGCCGGTCCTCGGCGAAATACCGGAACACCTGGGTCTGCTGTCCGGTGTCGAAGGCGACGAATTCGTACGCCCTGAGGATGACCCCGAGGTTGGGGTTGCCGTCGATCACCTGCGCGACCCGGCGCAAGGCCCCAGGCTTGAGAAAATCGTCATCGCCCATGAAAAGCGTGAAGGTACCCTCTGCCAGTTCGAGAATTCGTCGAAGATTGCCGTCGAAGCCCAGGTTCTGTGGGTTCGAGACGAATCGGATGCACCGGCTGGGGTGCTCTCTGCTGACGGCCGAAACCGTCTGCTCGATCTCATCCCGCCTGGGCGAGGCGTCCTCGACGACCAGGATCTCGAAGGCATCGTAGTCCTGGCTCACGATCGTGGCTAGCAGGTCGCGGATTTCCGCCGGCCGGTTGTAGGCGGGTATAGCGACGGTGATCTTGGGCGGGGCGACCATCGGACGGGTCCTATCTATCACGGGGCCAGGCGCTCTCACCCCATCAACTTTACGATCCGCCTTCGCTTCGGCCCGTGAGCTCGTCAAGGAACCCGGCAGCTGGAAGCGCTTAGCGAAAGGCCCTTCACGGGCACCACACCTTCACTGAACCGTCTGCGTGGCTGCTGGCGAGGACGGAGCCATCTCCCGAAAAACGTAGGTTCGCGACAAGGTTTCGCTGCCGGCTACTGTCCAACGGGTCCGCCTCGCTCTCGAAAGT